>JANWYQ010000075.1 GCA_025055015.1 Caldilineales bacterium | reverse complement strand
TATCTGGCCGGCGAGCTGGCGGCCAGCCTCATCAAGGGCATCCAGTCGAAAGGGGTGGGCACCTCGCTCAAGCACTACGCGGCCAACAACCAGGAGTATCAACGCTTCACCATCAGCGCCGAGGTGGATGAGCGCACCCTGCGCGAAATCTACCTGCCGGCCTTCGAGAGGGCCGTCAAAGAGGCCCAGCCCTGGACGGTGATGTGCTCGTACAACAAGGTGAACGGCACCTACGCGTCCGAACATCACACGTTGCTGACGGAGATCCTCAAGAAGGAATGGGGCTTCGAGGGGTTCGTGGTCTCCGATTGGGGCGCGGTGCGCAACCCCGTGGCCAGCCTGCGGGCCGGTGTGGACCTGGAAATGCCCGGGCCCCAAGAGCGGCATGTCAAGGCTATCGTCGAAGCCGTGCGGTCCGGCGAGCTGGACGAGGCGATCCTGGACGAGGCGGTGCGCCGTGTCTTGCGCATCGTGTTCAAGGCCCGCGAGACGCCCAAGGGCGGCACGTTCGACGTGGATGCCCATCACGCGCTGGCGCGCGAGATCGCGGCCGAGGGCATGGTGCTGCTCAAAAACGATGGGCTGTTGCCGCTGCGCGGGCACCGACGCATCGCCGTCATCGGCCGCTCGGCGCAGACGCCCTACTTCCAGGGCGGCGGCAGCTCGCACGTGAACCCCACCAGGGTGGATGTGCCGTTCCAGGAGCTGCAGGCGCGCGCCGGCGACGCCGAGCTGCTCTATGCCGAGGGTTATCCCGCGGACGAGTCGTTCCGCCAGGACCTGATTGACGAGGCCGTGGCGCTGGCGGGTTCGGCCGATGTGGCGCTGCTCTTCATCGCCCTGCCGCCCTCCAAGGAGTCCGAGGGCTACGATCGGACCGATCTCGATCTGACCGCGCAGCAGGTGGCCTTGATCCAGGCCGTGGCCAAGGCGCAACCCAAGACGGTGGTCGTGCTCAACAACGGCGCGCCGGTGGCCATGAGCGCCTGGATCGACGCGGTGCCGGCCGTCCTCGAAGCCTGGATGATGGGTCAGGCAGGCGCTGCGGCCCTGGCCGACATCCTCTTCGGCCTGGTGAACCCGTCCGGCAAGCTGGCCGAGACCTTCCCCATCAAGCTGGCCGACACCCCGGCCTATCTCAACTGGCCGGGCGGCGCGGGCAAGGTGTACTACGGCGAAGGGCTGTTCATCGGCTACCGCTACTACGACTTCAAGGAGGTGCCGGTCCTCTTCCCCTTTGGCCACGGCCTGAGCTACACCACCTTCGCCTACAGCAACCCCAGGGTCTCGGCGACGACCTTCCGCGATGTGGACGGCGTGACCGTCATGGTGGATGTCACCAACACCGGCGCCATGGCGGGCAAGGAGATCGTCCAGGTCTATGTCCACGACCGGTCGGCAGGGCTGGTGCGGCCCGTCAAGGAGCTGAAAGGCTTCGCCAAGGTGGCCCTGCAGCCGGGTGAGACCAAGACCGTGTCCATCCCGCTGGACTTTCGCGCCTTTGCCTACTATCACCCGCGCTATAAGCGCTGGATCACCGAGGACGGGGAGTTCGACATCCTGATCGGCGCCTCGGCGGCCGATATCCGCCACACCCTGACGGTGACGCTGCAATCCACGGTGGAGCTGCCCTGCGTCCTCGACCGCGAGTCCACGATCCGCGAGTGGATGGCCGACCCGCGGGGCAAGGCCGTTTTCGGGCCCATCTACGCCCAGATGGAGGAGCAAACCCGCAAGATGTTCGGCGGCGCCGGCGAGACCATTGGCATGGACTTCATGGCCATGCTGGGCGACATGCCGCTGCTGAGCGTGCTCATGTGGCAACAGAGCGCGCTGCCCATCCACCCGGAGGATCTGGTGGACATGCTGCTGGCGCAGGTGCACGGCCAGGCTCGGTGATCGGCCTATGAAAGTGACGGTTTTCGGCGGCGGTTCCAGCTACACGCCCGAGCTGGTCAAGGGCTTCCTCGACCGGGTCGAGCGTTTCCCGCTGCGCGAGCTGTGGCTGATGGACATCTCCCCGGAACGGCTGGAGGTGGTGGGCGGCTTTGCCCAGCGCATGGTGGCCGCAGCCGGCCAGCCGTTCCGGGTGGTGTTGACCACGAACCGGCGCGAGGCGGTGCACGAGGCCGACTATGTGATCACCCAGCTGCGGGTGGGTGGGATGGAGGCCCGACGCAACGACGAATACCTGGGCAAACGGCATGGCCTCATCGGCCAGGAGACCACCGGCGTCGGTGGCATGGCCAAGGCGCTGCGCACCATCCCGGTCATCCTGGACATCGCGGCCGACATGGCCGAGCTGGCGCCCGCCGCGCCTTTGATCAACTTCACCAACCCGGCCGGGCTGGTCACCGAGGCGCTCAGCCGCTACGCGCCGCAGGTCGTGGCCGTGGGCGTGTGCAACGTGCCCATCACGACCAAGATGCGCATGGTAGAGATGCTCGAACGGCACATGGGCCGCGCGCTCGATCCGGACCGCGCGCAGCTGGACACGCTGGGTCTCAACCACCTCTCCTGGCATCGCGGCTTCACCTACGAAGGCGAGGACCTCTGGCCCACCATTTTTGCTGGCTACCTGGCCGAGCTTCGCGCCGATCCCCACCCGCCCTTCGATCCCCGCACGGTCGAGGCGCTGGGGATGATACCCAACTACTACCTGTCCTACTACTACGACACGGCCGCCAGGCTGGCCGAGCAGGAGCGCTGGCCGCCCTCGCGCGCCGAGCAGGTGATGGCCATCGAGGCCGATCTGCTGCGGCAGTACGCCGATCCGAACCGGGCGACGCCGCCGGCCGACCTGATGAAGCGCGGGGGCGCGTACTACTCGACGCTGGCGACGCAGCTCCTCACCGCGCACTACAACGACCTGCACGAGGTCCACGTGGTCAACGTGCCCCACCGCGGGGCCGTGCCCGGCTGGCCGGCCGATTGGGTGCTGGAGATGCCGGTGGAGGTCTCGCGGGCCGGGTTCAGGCCGCTGCTGACCGCGGCCTTGCCGCCGGTTTGCTTTGGGCTGCTGGCCGCGGTCAAGGCGTTCGAGCTGTTGACGGTGGAAGCCGCCGTGCACGGCGACCGTCTCGCGGCGTATCAGGCGCTGCTGGTGCACCCACTCGGCCCCACGGCCGACCGCGTGCCGGCGGTGCTGGATGACCTGCTGGCGACGAACCGGCCCTATCTGCGGCACGAGGCCCTGAAGGGTTCGCCATGACGGAAGGCTACTTTTTGGGGGTTGACATCGGCAGCACCAAGAGCCACGCCCTGATCGCGGACGCCAACGGTCGCGCGCTCGGTTTCGGCCGGGGCGGGCCGGGCAACCACGAGGTGGTGGGCTACGATGGGTTGAAGGCGGTGCTGCACGAGATCACGGCCGCGGCGCTGGCTTCGGCCGGCATCCGCCGGGAGCAGATCGCCGGGGCCGGTTTCGGCGTTTCGGGCTACGATTGGCCTTCGGAGCGCGCGGATACCCTGGCCGCCATCGCCACCCTGGGTTTGCAGGCGCCGGTGGAAGCGGTCAACGATACCCTGATCGGGCTGCTGGCAGGCGCCGAGGCCGGCTGGGGCGTAGCCGTGGTGGCCGGTACCGGCTGCAATTGCTGGGGCTACGACCGACACGGCCGGGTGGGGCGCATGACCGGCCACGGGGAACCGTTTGCCGAACGGGCCGGCGCCGGCGACCTGGTGGCTGCGGCCGTCAAGGCGATTGCCAAAGCGTGGTCGCGCCGCGGGCCGGCCACCGCGCTGGCCGATTTGCTGTTGCGCCATGTGGGCGCCCCAACGGTGGAGGCGTTTCTGGAGGGATTGTGTCAGGGCACCCTCCACTTGAGCGCCGACGCGGCGCCGCTGGTGTTTCAGGCGGCCGAGGCGGGCGATGCCGTGGCGGCCGAGCTGATCCGTTGGGCCGGCCGCGAGCTGGGCGACCTGGCCCTGGGCGTGATCCGGCAGCTTGACCTGGCGGGTGAGGACTTCGAGGTCGTGATGGTGGGCAGCCTGTTCAACGGCGGCGAACGGCTGATCGGCCCCATGCGCGAGACCATCCACGCCGAGGCTCCCGGGGCGCGGCTGGTGCGCCTGGCCGCGCCGCCCGTGGTGGGCGCGGTGCTGCTGGGGATGCAGCAGGCCGGGCTGTCCATCACGGCCTTGCGCCCGACGCTGGTGGCTACCACCCTCCTGTTGCCCGACGTTACGTCGTCTCACGAGCTGTCAGTCCGGTAAGAACCCATCCGAACCCGGCGACTGTGCCGGTGCCGGAGCACGGCATAGGGAGAAATCTCACCGACGACTAAGGTATGCACAAGCTATGCTAAATCTAGACAATTGCTGGACACAGCAATTGCCGAAACACTCTATGCGGCTGAAAGGAGCATACCGATGACGTTGCGAAGATCGTGGTTGAAGGTCGCTGTGCTGACCGTGCTGGTTCTCTCCCTGGTTCTGCCGGCTGCTGCGGGCGCGCAGTCGGGCATCCTTGCCCCTACCGACGGCTCAGTTCTAAAGGGGACCGTGCAGTTCAAGGCTAACTTCCCTGGAGCGCCCTACGTGCGCTGGGATCTGTTCGTGCTGCCCGGCGGCGACGACAACAAGAAAATCTGGATCGCCTCCGGCAAGGACCCGGGCGAGGCCACTCTCTCCTTGGACACCACCAAGTTCCCGGATGGGCAGCATGCCTTTAGCCTGCGCCTGGTGAAGCGCGACGCCAACTACGACGAGCAGATCGTTCGGTTCACTATCGCCAACGCTGCCCCTGCCCCCGCTGCGAAGCCGGCCCTGCGCGACATCGTGGACACGGCGGTGGCTGCGGGCAACTTCAAGACGTTGGTGGCCGCTGTGCAGGCCGCCGGCCTGGTGAACACGCTGAAGGGCGCCGGTCCCTTCACCGTCTTCGCTCCTACCGACCAGGCCTTCGCCAAGCTGCCGGCGGGCACCGTCGAGAGCCTGCTCAAGGATCCTAAGGCCCTTTCCAACATCTTGCTGTTCCACGTGGTGCCCGGGAAGGTGATGGCCGCTCAGGTGAAGGATGGCTTGACCGCCACCACCGCTCAGGGCAGCCCGGTAACCTTCTCCGTGAAAGACGGCGTGGCCAGCATCAACGGCGCGCGCATCATCGCCACCGACGTCGAGGCCAGCAACGGCGTTATCCACGTGATTGACACCGTCATCCTGCCGCCCGCCGCTGCGCCTGCTCCTGCTCCCGCGGCCAAAACCGGCATTCTCGCTCCGACGGACGGCGCGACGCTGAAGGGTACGGTGCAGTTCAAGGCTAACTTCCCCGGCAGGCCCTACGTGCGCTGGGACCTGTTCGTGCTGCCCGGCGGTGACGACAACAAGAAGATCTGGATCGCCTCCGGCAAGGACCCGGGCGAGGCCACTCTCTCCCTGGACACCACCAAGTTCCCGAACGGCCAACACGCCTTCAGCCTGCGCCTGGTGAAGCCTGACGCCAACTACGACGAGCAGATCGTCCGGTTCACCATCGCCAACTAGCTTGCTTGCCCGGCAGGGGTTTGGGAGCGCCGCAGCGCTAGCGCTGCGGCGCTCCTGTTTTGTGGACTAGCTACCCGACGGCGCTGCATCCGACAGGATGTAGCCGCTCGGCACAGCTTGCGGCGTCGTTCGGCCTTTCAGCATCGGGAGCGAGCGGTTGCGAGGGCGCGCGCAGTTTTGAGGAAGGCCCAAACTGAGTATCATCGGGGCACGCGCCGAGGGCGCCGGCGGGCTACCGTCGTCCATCCAAACCCTGAGGAGGCACCATGCGCAGGTTTCTTGCCGGGGTGATGATCGTTGCGGCGCTGCTGTTGGCGGCGCTGCTGGCCATGCGGCTGGCCGCGCGGCCGGCCGAGCCGCGCGCCTGGTTTCAGAACGACCGGCCGCGGCCGCTGGTGATAGCCCACCAAGGGGGCGACGGCCTCTGGCCGGGCAACACCATGGTCGCGTTCGAGCGCGCGGCCGCGATGGGCGTGGACGTGCTGGAGATGGACCTGCACATCACCGCCGATGGCCACCTGGTGCTGATCCACGACGAGACGGTGGACCGCACCACCGACGGCCAGGGCGTGGTGGAGGAGATGTCCCTGGCCGACGTCAAGGCGCTGGACGCGGCCTATCGCTGGTCCCTCGACGGCGGCCAGACCTTCCCCTTCCGCGGCCAGGGGATCACCGTGCCCACCCTGGAAGAGGTGTTCCAGGCCTTCCCCGACACCCTGATGAACATCGAGATCAAGCGGGTGGTGAACCGGCCCATCGCCGAGCCCTTCTGCGCAGCCATTCGCCGCCATGGGATGCAGGACCAGGTGCTGGTGGCCTCCTTCCACAGCGACCTGATGGACGCCTTTCGCGCTGCGTGCCCCGAGGTGGCTACCTCCGCCACCCGCCGCGAGGTGATCGAGTTCTTCGTGCGGCACGCCGTGTTCCAAGCCGACACCTACACGCCGATCGCCGGCGCGCTGCAGGTGCCGGAGTACCAGGGCTCGCTGCGGGTGCTGACCCGGCGCTTTGTAGACGACGCCCACCGCCGCGGCCTGGAGGTGCACCCGTGGACCATCAACGAAACGGCCGACATGGAGCGCATGCTGGCCCTGGGGGTGGACGGCATCATCACCGATCGGCCCGATCGCCTGCTGGCGCTGCTGGGCCGGCGCTAAGGGGGCGGCCGGATGGCCGGCACCCCGTTTTTCCGGGGTTATTTGACAAACCCTCCCCGGCGTCTTATAATGCCGGCACTCGCGGCGGCCAATGCGCGCTGCCGCAGCCGTCGGTCACACGGCGGCTTGCTCTCTAGGGCTCCTGGCCAGGCCCTCGCCTCCTAATCTTGTCCCCGCGCCGCCGCCTGTCTGGCCTCGGCCTGCTCCCCGCCGCCGTGGACCTAGCTCCCTGTTGTCGCCTGTGGACCGTCCCGTTTTTCCATCACCTTTCTCGCAGGAGGAGAAGCGCATGAAACACGCTAAGATTGCGACCATGCTGGCGATTCTGATGATCGCCGCGTTGGTGATTGCCGCTTGCGGCGGGGGTGCTACCCCTGCGCCCGCTGAAACGCCGACCGCTCAGCCTCCGGCGCCGACGCCTACGCCTGCGCCCAAGCTCAAGATCAAGGTGGGCACCAACGCCGAGTACCGCCCCTTCGAGTTCGTGGACGAGACCGGCAAGATCGTCGGCTTTGACATTGACCTGATGGACGCCATCGCCAAGGCCGCCGGCTTCGAGTACGAGTTCATCAACACCCGCTGGGACGGCATCTTCGTGGCGCTGGCCCAGGGCGAGTTCGACGCCGTCATGTCCGCCGCCACCATCACCGAGGAGCGGAAGCAGACGGTGGACTTCAGCGATCCCTACTTCCTGGCCGGCCAGGGCCTGGCCGTGCGGGAAGGCAGCGACATCAAGACCCTGGCCGACGTGGACGGCCGCAAGGTGGGCGTGCAGCTCGGCACCACCGGCGACATCTTCGCCACGGAGAACACCAAGGCCATCGTGGTGCGCTACGACGAGATCACCCTGGCCATGCAGGCCCTGGCCAACGGCGACGTGGACGCCGTGCTCAACGACGCGCCCGTGTCCGCCGACATCATCAAGGCCAACCCCGAGCTGAAGCTGGTGATGCTGCCGGAGATCTACACCTCCGAGGAGTACGGCATTGCGGTCAACAAGAACAGGCCGGAGGTGCTGGCGGCCATCAACAAGGGCCTGGCCGCGGTCAAGGCCTCCGGCGAGTACGACCGCATCTACGAGAAGTGGTTCGGCATGAAGCCGCCCACCACCGCGGCCGCGCCCGCTGCGCCCGCCGCCGAGGAGGACCCCTGCGCGTACGGCGGCATCATCAAGGACATCGTGGCCGTGGACGAGCTGACGGTGCGCTTCGACCTGTGCGTGCCCGACCCCGCCTTCCCGGCCAAGGCCGCCGACACGGCGCTGCAGATCTGGCCCAAGGAGGCCCTGACCGCCGGCGCCACCTCCGGCTCCAAGGCCTGGCTGGAGCGGCCGGTGGGCACCGGGCCCTACAAGATCAAGGAGTGGCGCAAGGGCGACCAGCTGATCCTGGAGGCCAACCCCGACTACTGGGGCCCGAAGCCCAAGGCCAAAACCCTGGTCTTCCGCTGGAGCGCCGAGGCCGCGCAGCGCCTGCTGGAGCTGCAGGCCGGCAACGTCAACGGCATTGACAACCCCGGCCCCGACGACTTCGCGGTGATCGAGGCCGACCCCAACCTGAAGCTCTATCCGCGGCCCGGCACCAACGTCTTCTACATCGGCATGAACAACACCTACCCGCCCTTCGACAAGGAGCGGGTGCGCCAGGCCTTCGCCATGGCCATTGACCGCCAGCGCATCGTGGACAACTACTACCCGGTCGGCTCCATTGTGGCCACCCAGTTCATGCCGCCCAGCATCTTCGGCTACAGCGAGGGGCTGGACTGGTGGGAGTACAACCCCGAGATGGCCCGCCAGATCCTCCAGGAGGAGGGCGTCTACGACGCGTCGGGCAAGTTCAAGACCAAGATCTTCTACCGCGACGTGGTGCGCGGCTATCTGCCGGAGCCGGGCGTCGTGGCCCAGGACATCCAGGCCCAGCTGGCCGAGATCGGCGTCGAGGCAGAGATCGTGGTCATGGAGTCCGGCGCCTTCCTAGACGCAGCGGACGCCGGCCAGCTCAACGGCTTCCACCTGCTGGGCTGGGGCGCCGACTACCCGGACGCCACCAACTTCCTGGACTACCACTTCGGCGCCGGCGCCAGCGCCCAGTTCGGCACCAAGTTCGACGACCTGGTGGCAGTCCTGAAGGAGGCTGCCTCCCTGGCCGACCCGGCCAAGCGCCAGCCGCTGTACGACAAGGCCAACGCGCTGATCAAGCAGCACGTGCCCATGATCCCGGTGGCCCACGGCGGCTCGGCCACGGCCTGGCAGGCCAAGTGCGAGGGCGCGCACAGCAGCCCGCTGTGGCGGGAGAAGCTTAACGTCGTCTACTGCGGCTCCGACACGCTGGTCTTCATGCAGAACGCCGAGCCCATCAGCCTGTACTGCGCAGACGAGACCGACGGCGAGACCTTCCGGGCCTGCGAGCAGATCAACGAGGCCCTGCTGAGCTATGCCGTCGGCACGACGAACGTGGAGCCGGCCCTGGCGGTGCGGTGGGAGGCCAACGCCGACCTCACCTCGTGGACCTTCTACCTGCGGCCGGGCGTCAAGTTCCACGACGGCACCACCTTGGACGCCGAGGACGTGGTGACCTCGTGGGTGGCGCAGTGGGACGCGGCCAGCCCGCTGCACACGGGCCGCGTGGGCGACTTCACCTACTTCCAGGCGTACTTCGGCGCCTTCAAGAACGCACCGAAGTAATGAGCGATCGCTAGCATGCGTCAAGCCCAGTTTCCCGGAGACGCGCAGTTTCCGGGAAACTGGGCGCTCCCCGCCCCATGCCCAGGTACATCCTACAGCGCCTTCTGGCTGCGCTGCCGGTGCTCTTCGGCATCCTCCTGGTCACCTTCGTGCTGGCGCGGCTGCTGCCCGGCGATCCCTGCGTCGCTATCCTGGGGGAGAAGGCCAACGAGGTCACCTGCGCTGCCTTCAACGCCCGCTACGGCCTGGACAAGCCCATCATCACCCAGTTCGGCATCTACCTGCGCGACGTGCTGACGGGCGATCTGGGCATGTCCTTCCGCTACGGCCAGCCGGTGACCCGGATGATCGCCGAGCGGCTGGCCGTGACGGTGGAGCTGGCCTTCAGCGCCATGCTGGTGGCGGTGACCTTCGGCATGTTCTTCGGCATCGTGGCGGCCAAGCGCCAGAACTCCTTCGTGGACGTGGCCACCATGGTGGGCGCCAACCTGGGCGTCTCCATCCCCGTCTTCGTGCTGGGCCTCTTCCTGGCCTACGTCTTTGCCATCGTCCTCAAGGACACGCCCTTCGCCCTGCCCCCCTCCGGCCGCCTCTCGGCGGGCATGGAGGTGCCCTACCTGCCGGACAAGTGGGGCCTCAGCGAGGGCGATCCCTTGTTCCGCGTGGCCCAGTTCCTCACCAACCTCTACTTCTTCAACGCCATCATCAACCTGGACGGCAAGCTGTTTTGGGACAGCTTCACCCACATGATCCTGCCGGCCGTGGCCCTGGGCACCATCCCCATGGCCATCATCGCGCGCATCACCCGCTCCAGCCTGCTGGAGGTGCTCAACCAGGATTACACCCGCACGGCGCGCGCCAAGGGCCTGACAGAGTGGGTGGTGCTGATGCGCCATGCCCTGCGCAACGCGCTGCTGCCGGTGGTGACCATCATCGGCCTTTCCCTGGGCTTCCTGCTCAGCGGCGCGGTGCTCACCGAGACCATCTTCGGCTTCTCCGGCGTCGGCCGCGCCCTGTTCGACGGCATCACCGCGCGCGACTACGCCGTGATCCAGGGGTTTACCCTGGTGACGGCCATCATCTTCCTGGTGATCAACCTGGTGGTGGACATCCTCTACGGCTTTCTGGACCCCCGCATCCGGCTGACCTGATGACCGCCCAAGACGCTGCGGCCCTCCCCGTGGATTTCGAGCTGACCAGCCGCCGTCCCTCGCGCGGCTATTGGCACGAGAGCTTTCGTGACCTGTTGTTGCGCCGGCGCTCCGGCCAGATCGGCTTGGCCATCGTCCTGTTCATGGTGTTCATCGCCGTGGCGGCGCCCGTCCTGGCCACCCATCCGCCCAACCAGGTGCTCATCGGCAAGGAGCCAGGGGTGAAGCGCCGCCAGCCGCCCTGCATCTACGCCGTGGACCGCCTCCCCTCGCTGCCGGTCATCAACTGGTTCCGCTGCGAAGCCGGCCAGCCGCAGCACTACTTCGGCACCGACGGCAACGCGCGCGACCTGTACAGCCGGGTGCTGTACGGCGCGCGGGTCTCCCTGCGCGCGGGCCTGTACACGGTCACCCTGGCAGTGATCGTGGGGATGTTGTTGGGGCTGGTGTCCGGCTACGTCGGCTCCTGGGTGGACAACGCCATCATGCGGGTGATGGACGTAGTGCTGGCCTTTCCGTCCCTGATCCTGGCCATCGCCATCAACTCTGCCCTGCTGACCGTGGCTCAGGACAGCCTGTTGGCCCGGGGGCTCGGCCTGATGCAGCGCGGCCTGGGGTTCGAGGACATCGGCCTGCTGACCGCGCTGCTCTCCATCGCCCTGGTGTCCACCCCCACCTACGCCCGGTTGGTGCGCTCCCAGGTGTTGTCGCTGAAGGAGCGGGAGTTCGTCACCGCGGCCCGCGCCATCGGCGCGTCGCCCGGCCGCATCGTCTTCCGGGCCATCCTGCCCAACGCCATGGCGCCTGTCATCGTGGCCGCCACCCTGGGCATCGCCACGGCCATCTTGGACACGGCGGCCCTCTCCTTCCTGGGCCTGGGCGCACAGCCGCCCACCGCCGAGTGGGGCGCCATGATCGGCGCCGAGCGCAACCAGATGTTCACCTCGCCGCACTTGATCTTCTTCCCGGCGCTGGCCATCGTGGTCACGGTGCTGGGCTTCAACTTGTTGGGCGACGGCCTGCGGGACGCGCTGGACCCGCAGATGAAGAACCGCTGACCGAGCTGCGACAGTTACAGACCAGAGCGACAAGGAGGACGGGACCATGGGCGTAACCCAAGAGGCGGCTCCGCCGAAGACCACCGTGCGAGCGCGCAAGTCCTTCGGCGAGCAGATGCACAGCTTTCCGTGGTGGGCAGTGATCATGGTCGTCGGGCTGGTAGCCGCGCTGATCGGCATGCTCGGCAACCAGTACTACCGCGATGCCTTCAACTTCATCATCAGCCCGCCGACATCCACGGAGATCGCGTTCGGCATCCAGATCACCAACGGCCTGCGCATGACCTTGTTCACCACCATCGTGGCCTACCTGGTCGCCCTGATCTTCGGCCTCATCCTGGGCATCATGCGCGTCTCCAAGAACCCTATCCTCTTCCACGCCAGCACCCTCTACGTGGAGCTGATGCGCGGGGTGCCCATGCTGGTGTTGATCATCTGGATCGGCTTCGTGGTGGTGCCGGCCTGGCGGCAGGTGGGGGAGGGCACCTCCTGGCTGGCGCCCATCGCCCGCCGCACGGCCATCACCGGCGTGCAGGGCGCCATCCTCGGCCTGGGCTTTGGCTACGCCGCCTACCTGGCCGAGGTGTACCGCGCCGGCATCGAATCGATCCACCGCGGCCAGATGGAGGCCGCCCGCTCTCTGGGCATGAGCTACGCCCAGGCCATGCGCTACGTGATCCTGCCCCAAGCCATCCGCCGGGTGGTGCCGCCCCTGGCCAACGACCTGGTGGCGCTGCTCAAAGACTCGGCGCTGGTGAGCGTGGTGGCCGTGCCGGAGATCCTGCAGATGGCTCGCCTGTTTGTGTCCCGCACCTTCCGGGCGTTCGAGGGCTACAACACGGCGGCCTTTCTCTACCTGGTGTTGACCTTGCTGTTCATCATCATCGTGCGCATGATCGAAAGGAGATGGCACGCCAGTGTCTGAGCCCATCATCAAGATCGTAGACCTGCACAAGCACTACGGCCACGTGAAGGCCCTGCGCGGGGTAAACCTGGAGATCCAGAAGGGCCAGGTGGTGGTGATCATCGGCCCCAGCGGCTCCGGCAAGTCCACCCTGCTGCGCTGCATCAACCACCTGGAGAAGCCCACCAGCGGCCACGTCTACATCCACGGCGTGGACCTGGAGTCGAAGCGCACCAACATCAACCAGATGCGGGCCGAGATCGGCATGGTCTTCCAGCAGTTCAACCTCTTCCCCCATTTGACGGTGCTGGAGAACATCACCCTGGCCCAGCGGGTGGTGCGCAAGCGGGGCAAGGAGGAGCGGGAGCGCATCGCGCGCGAGCTGCTGGCGCGCGTCGGCATCCCGGAGAAGGCCGACGCCTATCCCGGCCAGCTCTCCGGCGGCCAGCAGCAGCGGGTCGCCATCGCCCGCGCCCTGGCCATGAACCCCCAGATCATGCTGTTCGACGAGCCCACCAGCGCCCTGGACCCGGAGATGATCAAGGAGGTGCTGGACGTGATGCTGGACCTGGCAAGGACAGGCATGACCATGGTCTGCGTCACCCACGAGATGGGCTTCGCCAAGGCCGCGGCCAACCGCATCATCTTCATGGACGAAGGGCAGATCGTCGAGGACACCACCCCCTACGACCTGTACAACAACCCCAAGTCCGAGCGCACGAAGCTGTTCCTGAGCAAGATCTTGCACTAGGCCCCAGGAGGCCCTTGGGGGACGGTGCGTTTGGGCCGGCGGCTCCTGCCACGCCATGCGCAACGCGCAACCCAACGCGCCACCGATCGCGCCTCACTCGTTACGCCGTACTCCCTCATGCCCCTCACTCCTCCCCTCCTCACCCCTGCCGACCTCGCTCGCCTCGCTGCAGACCGGGCCTGGGTCGGCGACGGCTCGGCGCTGGACGCAGGTCAAGTGGCCGAGCTGGCCGCGCGCTGGGAGCCGGTGGTGAGGCCGGCGGAGAAGGAGCAGGAGCGCTTCGACCTGGTGGACGCTCGGGGCGAGCCCACCGGCGTCACCGCGCCGCGGTGGCTGTGTCACCTGATGGGCCTGTGCCATCGCACGGTGCACCTGGCGCTGCGCACGCCCCAGGGCCTGCTGGCGCTGCAGGTGCGGGGGCTTCACGTCCGGCAGCATCCGGGCGCCCTGGACCTGGCCGTCACCGGCCACGTCCGTGCCGGGCTGACCTGGGACCAGGCGCTGCGACAAGAGGCGGCCGAGGAGCTGGGCCTGGACGTGGACCCGCAGGCGGGCCAGGTGGCGCCGCCCGGCCCGCAGCCCGTCGCCCGCTATTGCCGCCGCGAGACCGACCGCGAGAACCCGCCGGAGCACGTCTGCCACGTGACCCAGCTCTACGCAGCCCAACTCACCGCCCATGGCCTGGCCACCCTGCGCTTCGCCGACGGCGAGGTGGCGGGGCTCTACCTGTGCGCCCCGGCCGAGGCAGCCCGGCTGGTGGCCGAGGAGCCGGCGCGCGTGGCCCCGGGGCTGGCGCAGTCGTTGCCCTACTACCTGGCGCATCGGGGGATCGGGGACGGCAGCCCTTCGGCGGCGGCAGGGGTGGACCGGCCGTGAGACCACAGCCCTCCATCGCTGCGCCGTTGGGCCGCCTGATCGCCTTGTCGCTGTTGATGCGCCTGGCGGTGGACACGGCGGCGCGGCTGTTCTATCCCTTCCTGCCGGAGATCAGCCGTGGGCTGGGCATCAGTCTCAGCCAGGGTGGCCTGTTGATCTCCCTGCGCTCGGCCATGGTGTTCGTCAGCCCGATCTTCGGCCTGTGGAACGACCGCCGGGGGCCGCGCGGGCTGCTGACCGGGGCGCTGCTCCTCCAGGCGGGCAGCCTCTGGTGGCTGAG
Organism: Caldilineales bacterium; assembly: GCA_025055015.1. GTDB lineage: Bacteria > Chloroflexota > Anaerolineae > JAAEKA01 > JAAEKA01 > JANWYQ01. The sequence goes on along the minus strand of JANWYQ010000075.1, from coordinate 9,909 downwards.
CAGCCGGCAGGGGCTGGGGGAGGCCATCCTCCCCATGCTGCTGTTGGGCATCTCGGCGGCTGCGTTCATCCCCACGCTGCAGGCGGCCATCAGCGAGCTGGTGCCCTTCCAGCGGCGCGGCCGCGTGCTGGCGTTGGTGGAGTTCAGCTGGGCCCTCACCGGCGTGGCCATCCTGCCGCTGCTGGGCGTGGCGATGGTGGCCCTGGGGTGGCAGTCGCCGCTGCGCCTGGTGGCGCTGGTTAGTTTAGCCCTGGCGCCGCTGCCCTGGCTCCTGCCCTGGGGACAACCCCTGGCTGCGCAAGCGCGGCTGAACCTGCGGCGAACCGCCGGCCTGGTGTGGCGCTCCCCCAGCGCGCGGGCGGCCATCCTCGTCAGCGGGCTGATGTTCGTCTCGGCTGAGGTGTTCTACGTGACCTATGGCGCGTGGCTGGAGCGCAGCTTCGGCATGGCCCCCGACGCGGTCGGCCGGGTGGCCTCGTTGTTGGGCGTGGCCGAGCTCTCCGCCTCCGCGCTCAGCAGCCTGATCATTGACCGCGTGGGCAAGCGCCGCGGGGTGGGCGCGGGCCTACTGGCCATGACCGTGACCATGGCGGCGCTGCCGGCCCTCGGCGCGTCGGCGGCCCTGGCCGTGGTCGGGCTGTTCGCCTACACCGTGAGCTTCGAGTTCACCATCGTGTCCAACATCGGCCTGCTGTCGGAGCAGGTCCCCCCGGCGCGCGGGACGGTGCTGGCCCTCGGGACCATGGCCGGCGGCGTGGCGCGCATGGCGTCCGGCTTTGCAGGCGTGGTGCTGTTCGAGCGGCTGGGCATGGCCGCCGCGGCCGCGCTGGCCGTAGCCGGCTCGGCGGTGGCGCTCTGGCTGGTGTGGCGCCGGGTCGTGGAGCGGGCGCCCGACGGCCGGCCCGCCCCCGCGTGAGCCAGGAGGCCGGCATGGCTGCCCAACCACGACGCGACGTGCGCAAGGCGCTGGCCGGCGAGTGGCCCGGCCGGGTCCTGCGCGGGGAGCTGGCGGTGGACGACGGCTTCGTGCGCGACCTGGTGGGCCTGGCAGAGGAGGCAGTGCCCTGGCGCGCCCGCCGCGCGGTGCTGGACCGCCTGCGCCACGACCTGGTGGTGGTGCCCTTCTCCCACGGCTGGGGCAGCCCGGTGCAGCCCGACCGGCAGGAGGCGCAGGACGACCTGGCCCGCTGGCGCAGCGAGACGCCCCTCTTCGTGTTGGCGCTGATAGACGGGCCCTTCAGCCTGGCGGCCCGGGCGTGGGGGTGGGAGGAGGCCTTGGTGCGGCTGGCGCGGCCCACCGGCGACGTGGCCCGCTTCATGGCCGACGCGGTGGTGCAGCAGGCGGAGCTGGTTCAACAGCTGGCCGCGGCCGGCGCGGACGGCGTGGTGCTGGGGGACGACATCGCCTACCGCCGCAGCACCTACGTCCAGCCCGCCGCGCTGCGGGAGAGCTACTTCCCCTACCTGACGGCGTTGGTGGAGGCGGCGCAGCAAGCCGGCCTGCCCGTGGTGTTCCACTCCGACGGCAACCTGTGGGAGGTGCTGGACGACCTGGCGGCCACGGGGGTCAACGGCCTGCAGGGGCTGGAGCCGGCGGCCGGCATGAGCCTGGCGGCCGTCCGGGCGCGGGTGGGGCCGGACCTGTGCCTGTGGGGCAACGTGGACGTGGGCTGGCTGGCGCAGCCGCGGCCGCCGGCCGAGATCACGGCCGAGGTGCGGCGAATGCTAGCGCCCCTGCTAGGCACGCCGGTGATCCTGGGCACCAGCGGCGGGCTCATGGCCGGCCTGCCGGGCGTCCACGTGGAAGCGATGGCTGCCGCAGCCGACCCGGAGCCGAGCGGCTGAAGCGGACCCGGCGGCCCGGCCGGACGGGCGATTTTGGCGAAGAGTCTCGGATGTGGTATAATCGGAGCCGTCGGGCGGTTAGCTCAGTTGGTTAGAGCGCCACGTTGACATCGTGGAGGCCATAAGTTCGAGTCTTATACCGCCCACCTGGACCGGCGCTATGCGCCGGTTTTTTTTGTTGCCCAGGCGCGGCGCGGAGGTCTGGACCGGGACCGGCTGAGGACGCGCTGCGCTCACCGCCGCTCACAGCTCGATCCACAGCTTCCAAGAGGCGGGGATGTCGCCCGATGCCAGGAGGTAGTTGGTGCGGGGGATCTTGGGCTCGATGAGCAGCTTCATGCCGGCCTCGTGGGGCGTGCGGTTGCCCTTGCGGCCGTTGCAGGGCGCGCAGGCGGTCACGGTGTTGCCCCAGGTGGAGCGCCCCCCGCGCGACACGGGGATCACGTGGTCTACCGTGAGCTCCCCGCGCTTGAGCTGCCGACCGCAGTAGGCGCAGCGGTGGCCGTCCCGCGCGAAGACCCCCCGGCGGGTCCAGCGGGGGATCGGCCGCCGCGGCGCGTTGACGTACACCTTGAGCCGCAGCACGCTGGGCACCGACACCGGCTGGTCCACGCCGGCCACGGTGACGTCCTCGCTGCTCACCGCCTCCACGCGGTCCTTGTTCACCAGCTTAAGGGCGCGCTGGGCGGAGAGCACGGCCAGGGGCTCGTACGTGGCGTTGAGGAGCAAGACGACAGGCGCAGCCATGGTCCAAACCAGAGAGACTGGACCAGTCTCAAAGACCGGTCCAGTCTACGTCTCAGGCATCACTGGCACGACGAGAGGCGCAGCCATGGCCAAACTAGCAAGACTGGACCAGTCTCAAAGACTGGTCCAGTCTACGTCTCAGACAACAGCGGCACCACGTAGCCCTCCCGTAGCCAGTCTGCCAGCATCTCCGGGCTCACGCCGGCCGCTTCAGCCTGTTCGGCCGTCCAGGCCGATCCGTAGCGCCGAAACAGGTTGCGCAAGGGCTCGATGCGGCAGTGCTCGGCGCGGAAGTCGTGGTAGTATCCGCCGCTCCACTCGTAGCACCACGGCGCCAGGCCGAAGCGGGTGGCGCCGTTGAGGGCCGGAAAGCGGTAGGCGATGGGGCCTCGCCGCCGGGCGTTGAGGATGGTTGCAGCGTAGGCGGCTACCTGACGGTCGCGGCTGTAGTGCTGGTGCAGGTAGGCCATGGTCTCCGGAGAGGTGCGCCGGCCTGCAGCGATGATGTCGGCGGCCAGCGCTGCCGCCGTCTCGACGTCACCGAAGTGCACCTTGTCCACCAGGTGGTCGGGCAACAGCTCGCGATGGGCGCCCACGCGCGCCACCACCGCCGGCGTGCCGCAGCCCAGGGACTCGTACACGGCGTTGCCGAAGGCCTCCACGAAGCTGCCCAAGGCCAGGGTGACAGCCGCCAGGCTGTAGTACTGCGGCATCAGCCGCTGCGGCACCCAGTCGTGGAACACGAAGTACTCCGTCAGCCCGCGGCAGTAGATCTCCCGCCGCATAGCCTCCACGAACTCCCGCACCTCAGGCGAGAGGCCCGCCTCCAGCCAGCGAGGGGTCAGCACCTTCAGGTTGCGAAGGCCGTACCGCTTCACCAGCAGATCGGCCACCTGGATGGTCTGGGGCAGCCCCTTGCTCGGCTCCGGACGGTGCGGGTGCAACACCACCACGTCCCGCTGGGGGTCCACCGGCACGATCTGCAGGATCTCCGCCGGCGGCGTGGGCCGGAAGGTGTTCCAGTCGAGCCCGTTGGGGATCACCACCATGCGCTCCGCCAGGTCGGGCAGGAAACGGCCGGCCGTGTGGAGATAGTACTGCCGAGAGTGCTCCGAGATGGTGATCAACACGTCGCCCTGGAAGAGGAACGCGCCCAGCTGCGTCTCCGGGTAGACGCTGTCGCGCAGGGAGATCACGGTGGGCACGCTCTGGTAGACGTAGGGGAAGAGGAACTCCCCGTCGTGCATGTAGAAGCGGTCCGCCTGCGCCAGATGGGATGCCACCTCGTGGATGGCAGCGGCCAGGTGGTAGGCCGGGGTCGCGTAGGGCTGCGGAAAGGGGAGCTTGAAGCGCAGCACCGGCAACACCTGCACGTTTTCGCCCCACTGGAACGGCACGTCCACCGCCGGATCGCCGCTGCACAGCACGGTGACCTGGTGGCCTAGCGACCCCAGGTGCGCGACGATCTGCTGGAGGTGTTTGGGCGCGCCGCCCATCACCTGGTCGGGATAGAGCGGGTTGATGGAAAAGGCAACGATGCGCATGGCTCAAGGACGAGGCCGACTTGGACGGAGCCGGCCGCCCTATCCTCTTTCTGCGGAGGCCTCGATGTGGTCCCAATCCGTCAGGCGGGCTAGGCTGGACCACAGCACTCGCACCCGGCCGTCGCGGCGCGCGCCGGCGGCGGCCGTCACGCCGCCTACCGCCTTGATGTAGCTGACCAGCTCGTGGCGAACGAAGAGGCCCGTGTCGGTCATAGGCCACTGGCTCAAGCTCAGGGGCAGGAAGCCCAGCTCGGCGGCGGCCCGGCGCTCCCACGCCGCTGCCAACCCACGCACGAAGCTGGGACAGGCCACCACAAAGGTGCGGTCCATCCGCCATTCCAGCGGCCAGCCGTCCACGGTGATCATAGAGGCGAAGGCAGCGCGACGGCTGGTGCTGGGGTCAATCAAATAGCGCACATGGCGGCTAAAGTGCAGGAACCCGCGCTCGGTGTGGGGCTCTTCCGGCCGGCCCGCGCGACGGGCGTTGTCCTGCAGCAAGCGGTGCAGATCGCGGCCAGAGATGGGCATGAGGCGGATGGTGTCGGCGTAGGGCATGACCGCAAACCAGTCCGCCAGGGTGAGCACCCCGCCTACCGGCAGGCCGCAGCGCACCACCGAGCTGTCCACCAGGGCCAAGTCGACCGGCAGGTGGTAGCTGCGGCAGCGCTCCACCAAGGCGTCGCAGATGAAATTGGCGAGGGCCGACTCGCCCAGCGAAAAGTCGTTGCGCACGGCCTCGATGGTCAGGTCGGGGTGGTTGTCCACCCGGCCGAGGGGCTGGGCCAGGAGGCTGCGCACCTCGGCCATGAGGGGCTGCACGGCCTCGGCCTCGAACGGGTCGTCCACCGGCAGGTCGTGCACGGGGGTGAGCCGAGCGTCGGTCAGGGCTGCTGCACCGTTGATGGTGAAGGTGGCCTCGCCCAGGTACCGGCCCAGGCTGCCCGCCTGCAGCAGGGGCACGCCGTTGACGATGTTGGCCACCTCCAGGCCGTCGGAGTTGAGCGCGTGGTGGGTGTGGCCGCCGACGATGGCGTGGACCTGCCCGCGCGGCAGCGCGGCGGCCAGCTCCCGGTCGCCTGCCCCCGCCACGCTGGCGCTGGTGGCGTCCAAGCCGAGCCCTAGGTGGCTGAGCACGATGAGCACGTCGCACAGCGGCCGCAACGCCGGGAGGAGGTTGAGCGCCGTCTGCACCGGGTCGGCGATGGGCAGCTCCGGCCAGACGGCGGCCTGGGCAGGCGTCGTCAGCCCCAGGACGCCGACCCGAACTCCCTTGACCACCCACAGAACAGCGGGGTACACCACCTCTCGCAGCTCCTGGCCGGCCCTCAGGTTGGCCGAGAGCACGGGAAAGGCCGCGTGGCGCCGGATGGCCTCGGCCAGCCGCCGCGGCCCCAGGTCCAGGTCGTGGTTGCCGAGGACCACAGCGTCCATCCCCAGCCGGCTGTAGAGGTGATAGACGGGGTGGCTGATGCCGCGAACGGCGATGTCGTCGAAGGCAGAGCCGGCCAGCTCGTCGCCGGCCGACAGCAGGAGCACGGCCGAGCCTGGGTCGCGGCGGCACTGTTCCTGGCGGCTGCGCAGCGCGGCCGCTACGCGCGAGAGGATGGGGGAGGCGTCGGGCTTCTCCAGGCGACTGATCCGCCCATGGAGGTCGTTGAGGTGCAGGACATGGAGGCGGAAGGGCCGCGCCCCACGGCGGCGACGCGGGGGCAGCGCCAGGTCGCCGCCGGCCGTGATCCCCTCCACCGGCCCGGCGGTGGCGTCGCCGGACAACACGAAGCAGGCCCGGTCGGCGGGCTGGCCCCGGGACAGAGGAAAGGGCAGGAGCGTCAGGGTGTTGGCTGCCATGGGGTTGGGTGCATGTGCACGCGCGCAACGCGGGCGGCTCGTCGCCACCGCCCATCCCATTGTGCCAACGCCTAGTCAACGTCAGACAAAGCTTTCGTTAACGTTTGGAAAACAGTCTGCTAACGCCCTCCCCAATGGTTGCCGGCTTACTCAGCCTCCGGCGCGACCGCGGCCATCACGGCACGGGTGCCTTGACGATGTCCACGCCCAGCGCGTTCAGCCCCAGCCAGGCCGCGTTGATGAAGGCGACAAAGCCGCCCAGGAGCTTGTCCTTTCTCGACATGTCCGGGGAGAGGCTGACGACGTAGATAATCGCGCCGATGACCAGCGCCAGCCCCAAGGGCACGATGGCCATCTGGGCCAGGTCCTTGCTCAAGACGGCGATGAAGTTCCACAGGATGTTGATCGCCAGGGCCGCGCCGGGGAAGGTCACCAGCGACTGGGGCGTGAGAAAGACGGGGGACGCCGGCTGCGCCGTCGGGCCTTCGGTGGCCTGCGGCCCCTTCGACGGCAGCGAAGAGGACGCCCGAGCGACAAACAGGGGACGGATGGTTTCTCGGATGTTCATGGCACTTGCCTCCATTTCTTGCCAACAGATGTGAGAGGTGGGGACGGAAACCCGACGTCTGGTTCTATTCCGCCGAGGACGCCGCGCGGCGCATCCAGCGCAGGATGTGGGCCACGGCGCGGCAGTCGGCGGCCAGGTAGTCGGTGAGCAGCGCCATCTCCGGCGAGGTCAACGGATCGGCCGCCTGGTACGCCTTCCAGCCCATCACCATGGCCCGCTTGCCCTGGTCCAGGTCGCCCGGCCACCGAGGGTCGTAGGCAGGGTCGAGCTGGCCTAGGGCCCGCGCCACCGCCTTCAGCTTGTAGTTCCACGCGCCGGGCACGGCGATGGGCGCGCGGTAGGCTACCTCTGCGGCCAGGTCCAGCCAGGGCAGGCGGCGCAGGGGGTGGTCGGGCGGCAGGCCGTGGCGATCTGCCGCGGCGCGGGACTGCCACTGCTCTGCGGCGGTCCAGTGGTAGAGCGCCGTCGCCGCGGGGTCAAGGTAGGCGCCGCCGGTGCGCCGGTCGAGGAAGGCCAGAAAGGCCTCCAGCGCCTCGCGCTCGGCGGCGTGAGTCTCCTGGGGGGCAATGAACACCTGGAACTGCCAAGCCTCCTCCTCTAGCCAGCCCACGCCCACCATGAAGATCATCTCGCAGCCCTCCAGGGTGGGCCACTGCGCGTCGAAGTCCACGTGGAGGTTGGTGAGATACTCCAGGTCCACGAAGAACTCGAAGGGCCGGCGCCGGGGCACCAGGGAGGGGGGCGGCGGCAGCGGACGGCCGGTGCGGTGGGCCGTCAAGATGGCGCGCAGGCAGCGCCGGCGCTGATCGCCCAGCCCCGTGCAGCGCTCGAAGGGCACCTGGTCGGGGTCCACCGCCAGCAGCGCCTCCAGGCTGGGAAAGCCCAGCGCGGCGAGCTGCGCCTTTTGCTTGGGGCCGATCCAGGGCAGCAGGGCCGGATCGCCGCCCGGCACCCGCGCCGTGGCGATGTGCTTCTTGGCCGGCTGCCAGGTGTCGTCGGCGTGGCTGAGGTTGGCGGCCACGATGGGGTCGGTCCACGGGGTGTAGCGGTCCCCGCGCGTGCGGATCTCGGCGAAGGTGCTGCGCAGCCGATCAAGCGCCGGCGGCAGGGGCCCATCGAGCGCCGCGGGGACCGGCACCAGCTGGGGGTCCATGACCCGGTCGCGGGTGATGAGCAGCGCGGCAGGGGGCATGGCGCGCTGCAGGTGCCCCAGCATGAAGGAGTGCAACAGCAGCTCGGCCTCCAACACTTGCCGCTCCTGGCCGGCGTCCTCCACCTCCGCCGCAAACTTGAGCTTCAGGACCAGGTAGACCGCCTCCGGCAGGTCCATCAGTCGGTCCAGCAGCCCGGGGTAGCGCTCCACCAGCCAGCGGGCCTGGACCACGGCGTCGGGCATGCCGTAGAGCCGCTCGGGCGGCCACCACAGGGCCGGCTGGAGGATGACCGGCTCCCTGCGGCGCAGCAGGGCCACGGTCTCCAGCGCCTTGGCCCGGTCCCGGGCCTCGTCCGGCGACCGGCAGACGAGGGGCGCGTCGGGGGCCATGGCCTGCGCCCAGCGCGCCTTGAAGCGGGCGCTCAGCTCGGCCAGGAAGTCAGGGAAGTCGTAGGGGGAGTGGGCGGGCGCGTAGCCGTGGGCGGCGCCGTGGTGCTCCAGCCACACCAGCGCCGGGTCGTCCAACAGCAGGGGGCGCACGGCGTCGACAGGGAGCCAGTCGTCGGCGGCCTCGGCCACAGGATGGGCCCAGGGGAGGTCGTCGTGGGGAGGGACGTGGGCGTGGTTCAGAAGTGGACCCTCCTGTACTTGCCGCCGGGCACGCTGATGAAGCCGCTGCCCGGCTGACTGACGATGCTCTCGATGACCGGCCGAATGGCCTCGGCCAGCTGCCGGTCGTCGGCGTCGGGGTCCGCCAGGAGGCGCTGCGCCACCCGACGGCGGTAAGCCGGGCACTCGGCGGCCATCTGCTGCGCCAGGGCCAAGGCGTCGAAAGGCCCCGACATGCCCTGGGCAAAGAGGGCCACGGTGGAGCCGTAGAGGTTGCCCTCCAGGAAGTCCTTGATCAGCATGGCCTGGGGCAGCTGGAGGCGGCGGATCAGGCGGTCGGCCTGGTGCAGCTCGGCGAGCTGAGTCTGTTGCGCCTCGATCTCGGCCTCCAAGAAGGTGGCCTCGGCCAGGGCGCTCACGTCGAGGCCGCCGATGGCCCGGGCCATGTGCAGCGCCTGGAGCTGCTTGCGCCGCACCTGCAGCACCTGCTGGGCATGGGCGATGGCCTCCTCGATCTCGCGCAGGGTCTCGAAGGCGTGGCGGCGCAGCACGGCCTCCTCTTCGGCGGTGAGGTCGTCCATGGGCAGGGCCCCATCGTCCGCGGCGAGAGGCGCAGGCGCTGCTAAGCCGGCGGACGGGCCAAAGAACTCGGCCACGATGTCAGGGTAACGCTTCACGCGCACGTCGAGGTCGGTCTCGCCCCAGATCTCGCAGGCCACGCCCAGCTCGGCGCAGCGGGCCATGACGCGGTCGCGTGCTTGGGCCGACACGTCGCTGGCCACCATGAACAGGACACCTTGCGGCGCCAGCCGGGGATCGGCCTGGGCCAGGCTATGGAGCTTCTCCAGTTCGCTCAGCAGGGCCTGGGGCGACAGCTTCTTCACCCGCTTGCACTGCACATACCAGAGGTTGCCGTTGCGCTGCGCCACGATGTCGCGGCCGCGCTCGCCGCCGGCCGCGCCGTAGTGTTGAAGGCCGCTGAAGCCCTCGCGCAGCAGCAATGCCATCCCCAGGCGCTCGAAGTCTTCCCACGAAAGCCGGTCAAAGGGCAGGACGTGGGTGGTGGCGGTGATGACAGGTCGTGGGAACATGACGGTGAAAGAACTCTCCTTGTATCGGACCGCTGCCCGCTGCGCCGGCGGCGTTTCGGCAGGGTCCACGGCGTCAAGTCTAAACATAACACAGCTTAGTTTGTCATAACTTTCAATAAATGTCAAGTCCTCAGCTCAGGGTTTTGTGTTAAGTTTATGTAAAATTTATGCTGAGTTGAGAGGAACACAGCGCAGGTGTTCGCCCTGAGGCAGGGGGCCCAGCGCCAGGCATGTGTTTTTTCAAACCCTTGACACCCTGCCTGACCGATTGTATACTAACATACAAACCGTGTACCTTCAGGGCTGGTTACCAGAGGAGGTGGAACCATGGCTATTCTGGAGGGCGCCCTCGAAGTAGCGGCAGAGGATGTGGTGGGGACCCTGGTGTCACCCCCCGTGTTGGTGGTTGGGGCGCTGTTGGCTGCGCCCATCGTAGCTCCCCGCTTGTCGCACCGGCTTCGCCCGCTGACCAAGAAGCTCGTCAAAGGGGCCATCGTGGTCTAC
>JANWYQ010000058.1 GCA_025055015.1 Caldilineales bacterium | reverse complement strand
GGTGGTGAACGCGGACAACAAGAAGCTGGCGCGGCTGAACTGCATCCACCACCTGCTGAGCCAGATCCCCTACGAGGACCTGACGCCGCCGCCCATCACGCTGCCCCCGCGTCAGAGCAACAAGGGCTACGTGCGGCCGCCGTTGAGCAGCATGAATTTCGTGCCGCAGGTGTACCCGAAGCGGTGACTGCGGAGCGGTAAACGGTGATCGGTGGTCGGTAAACGGTGGTCCGCCGAGCGGAGCTCACCCTGACCCGCCGAGCGGAGTTCGCACCCCCAGGTGCGAACGACAGGCCCCCCGGACGCCGACCTGATGCCCACGGCCGGCGCCTGGGGGCATCGGGCTCCCCGTCGGGGTTGTCGTCTACCAAGGGGAGTTCGCACCGACCCGCCGAGCGGAGTTCGCACCCCCAGGTGCGAACGGCCTCTTGGCTGCGCGCCCGACATGCGGCCACATCGCGCGTTTGGCGTTTCGCGCAACCTGTGCTATCCTATAGCCACCAGCGCCCTCCTGGGAAACCTCCCCCCAAGCCCAGGCGGGCGTTGTTGCTTTTCGCGCTAGGCCAGCGCTTCGATCACGTCCCGGGCGTCCCGCCCCGGCTGCAGCACCGTCTCCTTGACGATCTGTCCGTCGCGCAAGCTGAGCACCCGGTCCGCCTGGCTGGCCATGCGCAGGTCGTGGGTGGCCAGGATCACTCCGTGTTGGCCGCTGTTGGCCAGCCCCCGCAGCCGCGCCACGATCTGCCGGGCCATGGTGGTGTCCACGTTGGCCGTGGGCTCGTCGGCCAGGATCAGCGGGGGGTTGGTGGCCAGGGCACGCGCAATGGCAGCCAGCTGCTGCTGGCCGCCGGAGAGCTCCGCCGGATAGCGCTCGGCCAGGTCGGGCAGGCCGAAGTCGGCCAGGAGCTGGTTGGTGCGCTGGGTGGCGTCGAAGGGGGGCCGCCGGGTCATCAGCTGCAGAGGCAGGCGCACGTTCTGCCGCACGGTGAAGCCCGAGAAGAGGTTGTAGCTCTGGTAGATCATGCCCACCGCGCGCAGCCGCAGGTCGGCCAGGGCGTCCTCGTCCAGCTGGTCCAGAGGGTGCCCCAGCAGCACCACCGTGCCTGCGTCGGCCGGCTCTAACCCGGCCAGCAGGTTGAGCAGGGTGGACTTGCCGCTGCCGGTAGGCCCGACCACGGCCACGAACTCGCCGGTGCGCACGGTGATGTCCACGCCGTTCAGCGCGTGCACCACGCCGTTCTGCACGCGATACGACTTGCGCAGGTTCTTCGCCTCGACCAGGGGAGCTCCGTTGACATGGCTCATGATGACACCTCGCTAGACGTGAGAGTCGAACTACCAAAGGAAGAAGGGACGATCGTTCAGCGACTCGCCAGGGGGTTGGCGAGCGATTAACCACAACACGGGCAGCGCGCCCAACCAGGCCGTGACCACGGCCGCAACGACGTCCACCACCGCCACGGCCAGACCCAGCAGCCAGCGCTCGCCCAGGCCCGACAGCCACCAGGCCGCCAGGGCCAACGCAGCGCCCAGGGAGCCGCCGCCTACGGCCACGATGCCGTACTCCAGCAGGATCAGACGCCGCACGCGGCCCGGCCGCGCGCCCAGCGCGCCCAACAGCCCCAGCTCCTGTCGCCGCTCCAGGGCCGCCAGGGCAGCGGTCGTCAGCACCAAGGTGGCGCAGGCGGCCAACAGCACGGCAGCCACCCACACCGGAAAGACAGCCCGCTGCACCTGTCCCACCGATCCCAGGGCCGCCAGGCCCACGCCCATCGCGCCGGCGGTCATGGCCAGGGTCATGCCGGCGGTCTGGCGGCGATGGCGAGCCAGCCCCTGCACGGCCAGGGCCCACAGGGGCGAGCCATCGGGCAAGGGCAGCCGCCAGTAGAAGCGGGTCAGGGTCCAGCTGCCCAGGTTCAACACCAGGGCCAAGGCTAGAGCCAACAAGGTCAGCGCGGCTGCGCTGCGGAGCGGGAGGAGGGACAAGCCGACCACGGCTGTCAGCACGCCGGTGAACAGGATGCCCAGGGTGGAGAAGCGCCAATGGCCCCAGTCTCGCATCCAGTGGCGGCGCTGTGGGCTGCGTAGGCCCAGCAAAGTGGGGCGCAGGCCGGTCACCACGCCCGTCACGCCCACGAAGAGCACGGCCGCCAGCATCCCCGCCAGGGAGGCGATCCAAATGGGCTCTACGGCCATGACGAAGCCGGGGGGCAGGCCCAGGTAGACCCGCGCCGGCAGCCAGCTCACCACGCTTAGGATCGCGCCCAGCGCCAGGCCGGCGCCGGTGCCCAGGGCGGCCAGACCAAAGGCCTCCATCAGCAGCAGGCCCACCAGCTCCCGCCGGGTGAGGCCCAGGTTCAGCAGCAAGGCCAGGTCGCCCAAGCGGCGCTCTACGCTGGCCAGGTAGGCGTTGCTGAGCCCCAGGCAGCCTACCAGCAAAGTCACTAAGCCGCACCCCACCAGCACGCCCGCCGGGGTGAGGGCATCCATCAGCCAGGGCGGCAGCAGCCAGCCCGGCCGGCTGGGGTCCACCGGCCCGACCTGCACGCGCCAGGCCAGCTGCAGCCAGGCCATGAGCGCAGCCACGCCGGGGGCTAGGCTGATCAGGGCCAGCACGGCCAACGGCCATTCCCGCCGCGCGGTTGCGGCCAGGAACGCAGGCGTCAGGCGCAGCATCCGTCGCACCTTGCTCATGGCCTCCCTCGCGTTAGCGCGCCGCGCGCGCCTAGCAGCCGCTCCTCGCAGCGGTCCAGCCAGGCCAGGTCCGCCTCAGCGTGCAGGATGGCGCCCTCCAACAGGCTGGCACCCACCGCGTCCCCGCGGCTCTCCGCCTCGGCCAGCGCTGCCTCTAGCTCCCGCAGGTACTGCAGGGTGACCGCTCGCTGCTGCCACAGCAGCTCTGCCAGCTTGTCCGGCCGCCGCAGCACCGAGGCCAGCACGTTGAGCTTCAGGTAGAAGTCGTCCTTGATCTTGCGGGTGATCTGCACCGGCTCCGCGAGCCAGGCCGCCAGCTCCTGTGCGCCGGCCTCGGTCAGGCGATAGCGCTTCTGGTCGGGCAGGTTGGCCTGGGCCACGCGCGCCTCCAGCGCCACCAGCCCGGCCTCCTCCAGCAGGCGCAGGTTGTTGTACACCTGGGCCTGCTGCAGCGGCCAGAGGTGGCCCATGGCCTCGTCGAAGCGGCGCTTGAGCTCGTAGCCGTGGCTGGGGCCCTCGGCCAGCAGCGCCAGAAGCGCGTGTTTGATGCTCATCGGATAGCAACCGACCTAAGTACTAACCGCAGTTAGTATATGCGGAACTCTCTGGGCGTCAAGTAATGTGGCGCCCAACAAAAGAGGGATTTGACAGGCGGCTGGAGTTGGTGTATACATTGCGTTAAATCGTGCATTCACGGAACGATCCGTTTTGCGGCGCTGGGCGAAGAGGCCCAAAGGAGGCACAACTGACAGGGGAAAACACGCAATAGGCTCGTCAACACCTCCGATCCAATCCACCAAGAGACCCGAAAGCAGGGCGTAACGGCTCTTTACCCTTCCCTCACTCACCCACGGAGGTCGGCCATGTCTCGCAACACCTTTCGGTTTCTGCTGAGCTTGCTGCTCATTGGGGCGCTGTTTCTGAGCGCATGCGCACCGCCGGCTCCTCAACCGGTGGCTGCGCCAACCACGCCGCCACCGGCCGCAGCGAAGAAACTGGAGATCTTCTCCTGGTGGACCACGGGCGGTGAGGCCGCGGGCTTGCTCAAACTCTTCGACATGTACAAACAGAAGTTCCCCGACGTGGAGATCATCAACGCCACCGTGGCCGGCGGCGCCGGCTTCGAGGCCAAACCAGCCCTCAAAGCCCGCATGCTGGGCGGCGACCCGCCCGACTCCTTCCAGGTGCACATGGGCCGCGAGCTGATTGACACCTGGGTCGTCACCGGCTACATGGAACCCCTCGACGACCTCTTCAAGGAAGAAGGTTGGGAGAAGGTCTTCCCGCCGGGCGTCTTGGAGATCATCTCCTACAACGGCAGCTACTGGTCCGTGCCGGTGAACATCCATCGGGCCAATGTGCTGTGGTACAACAAGAAGGTGTTCGAGGCCAACGGCTGGAAGCCGCCGGCCACCTTTGACGAGTTCTTCACTCTGGCCGAGGACATGAAGGCCAAGGGCATCACGCCGCTGGCCCTGGGCGACGTGGGCATCTGGGCCTCCACGCACCTGTTCGAGGTCATCCTGGCCGGCACCCTGGGCGCCGAGAAGTACAACGGCCTGTGGACCGGCCAGACCGACTGGAACGGGCCGGAGGTCAAACAAGCCCTGGAGACCATGGCCAAGATGCTGGAGTACGCCAACCCCGACCACTCCGCCCTCTCGTGGGACCAGGCCAACGACCTGGTCATCCAGGGCAAGGCCGGCATGACCATCATGGGGGACTGGGTGGACGCCGACAACCTGGCCAAGAAGTTCGCCGACTCGGGCTGGGCCGCGCCGCCGGGCACGCAGGGAATCTTCGTGGCGCTCTCCGACACCTTCGGCCTGCCCAAGAACGCGCCCCATCCGGAGCAGGTGCGGGAGTGGCTGCGGCTGGTCGGCTCCAAGGCCGGCCAGGAGGCCTTCAACCCGGTGAAGGGCTCCATCTGCGCCCGCAACGACTGCGATCCGAAGCTGTTCGGGCCGTACCTGCAGTCGGCCATGCAGGACTGGGCCAAGGACGCCATCGTGCCCAGCCTGGCCCACGGCGCGGCGGCCTCGGAGTCCTGGGTGACGCTGATCAACGACGTGATGACCGTCTTCGTCACCGACCGGGATGTGGCCAAGGCTCAGGCCGGGCTGGCGCAGGCCTGCAAGGATGCCGGGGTCTGCAAGTAGTCTACTCTGCTAACCCTCTCCGCTGAGACAAGGCAGCCCCGTGCGGGGCTGCCTTGTCTATACCACGAGCACATCTCTATGCGGCACATCTCTTGGGACCGGATTTTCTCGATCCTTGTCATCCTGCCTTCGGCGTTGGCCATTGCGGTGTTTGTCTATGGCTTTATCGGGTGGAGCGGATGGGTTTCCCTGTCCAACTGGGACGGCCTGCGGCCTGACCTGTCGTGGGCCGGCTTTGGCAACTACGCCAAGCTGTTTGCCACCCCGCGGTTTCAGATCGACATCCGCAACACGGTCGTCTTCACAGTTTCCTTCCTGACGCTCTGCATTCTCATCGGGCTGGGGCTGGCCATCCTGCTCGATCAGCGCGTGCGCGGGGAGAACCTCTTCCGAGCGCTGTTCCTGTTTCCCATGGCCATCTCGTTCATCGTGACCGGCGTGACCTGGCGCTGGCTGTTGGCGCCCGGCGACCCGGCCGCGGGCCGTCTGACCGGCATCAACGTGCTGCTCGACGGCCTCAACCTCCCCCTGTCGCGCTGGTACACCGATCCGACGGTGCTCTACATCCAGCCCACCAGCGAGTTAGGTCAGTTTCTCGGCCGCGTCGGCTTGGGGTTCCTGGCTACTCCTACTTTCGGCATCCCGGTGGCCATGTTCTCCATCGTCATCGCCGCCACCTGGCAGATGTCGGGCTACGTGATGGCGATGTACCTGGCCGGCCTGCGCGGCATCCCCGACGAGCTGCGCGAGGCCGCCCGGGTGGACGGCGCAGACGAGTGGCAGGTGTATCGCCATATCGTCTTCCCGCTGCTGCGGCCGATCACCTTGAGCGTGGTGATCATCCTGGGCCACATCTCCCTCAAGATCTTCGACCTGGTGGCCGCCATGAGCAAGAAAGGGCCGGGGTTTGCCACCGACGTGCCGGCCTACTTCATGTTCGAGACCACCTTTCAGGGCGACCACTACGCCCAGGGAGCCTCCATCGCCATCTTCCTGCTGATCAGCGTCAGCCTGTTGGTGATCCCCTACCTGGTCTACAGCACCCGCCGGGAGGCAGAGCTCTGATGATGACCCGACCCGACATCGTCCTGCACCGGATCGGCCGAATAGGCATCTACGCGGCCCTGCTAGCAGCCAGCGCCTTCTACCTGTTGCCGGTGTACGTGCTGGTGGTGACCAGCCTGAAGCCCTACGCCGAGGCCAACCTGACCCAGATGTGGAGCTTGCCGTCGGCCGCCAGCCTGGAGAGCTTTCAGCGGGCCTACGAGCAGCTGCGACCCCACTTCCGCAACAGCTTCTATCTGGCCATTCCGGCCACCCTGCTTTCTGCGCTGTTGGGGTCGGTCAACGGCTATATCCTCTCCAAGTGGCGTTTCCGCGGCTCGGAGATCCTGTTTCCCCTCCTGCTGTTCGGGATGTTCATCCCTTATCAGAGCATTCTCATCCCGCTGGTGCAGGTGTTGCAACAGGTCAACACGGTGGCCCAGGCGGCAGGGGTGCCGGCCGCTTGGCAGCCCTTGGTGCCCGGCTACGGCTCTATCGCCGGGCTGGCCTTTGTCCACATCGTCTACGGCATTCCCATCACGACCCTCATCTTCCGCAACTACTACGCGACGATCCCCAATGAGCTGGTGGAGGCCGCCAAGATAGACGGCGCCGGGCTCTTCTCCATCTATCGCCTGGTGGTCCTGCCCCTCTCCATGCCGGCCTTTGCGGTGGTGATGATCTGGCAGTTCACCTCCATCTGGAACGAGTTCCTCTTCGCCGTGATCCTGACCCAGAACCCGGCCATCCGGCCCGTCACGGTGGCCCTCTACAACCTGGCCGGCAGCTACATCGTGGAGTGGAACGTGCAGATGGCCGGGGCCCTGTTGGCAGCCATGCCGACGTTGCTGGTCTACATCTTCCTAGGTCGCTTCTTCATGCGCGGGCTGCTGGCCGGCGCGCTGAAGGGGTAGCTCCCAGGCTCGAAAGCGACAGGGGGCGCAGCGCCGACCGGACCAAGACGCCTCCTCGGAGGAACCGCCTCCAAACCAAGGGTGGGCGGACCGCAGCTGCGGCGCGGGCGGGGGGGGGCAGCAGAGGACTACCCTGGGCGCACCGGCAAATGGAGTCCATCCCCTTGACCCGCGCTGCGCCTTGGCGTACACTGGCCTCGCGTAGGTCGCCTCCGAGGCCGCGCGCCAAGTCATCGGCCCGGCCATGGCTGTGCGCAGCGAGCCGGCGCCTGCCAGCAAACACCGTCAACGAACGAGCCAGCGAAAAAAACGAATCGTTCACGCCTTACCAATCTACCAACCTACCAACCCACCGACCCTATGCACCTCTACCTGATCCGTCACGGACAGAGCTACGTCAACCTGAAGGACTGGGCCGACGGCAACGTGGACGCCGGCCTGACGCCGCTGGGCCAGCGCCAGGCGGCCGCGTTGGCGGCCTGGCTGCCCACGGTGTTGCCCCACATTGACGCCCTCTACGCCAGCACCATGCAGCGGGCGCGGGAGACCGCCGCGCCCCTGGCCGCAGCCTATGGCTGCCCCATCCTGTGGGACGACCGCCTGCGGGAGATCGGCAACAACCGCTGGGACCACTCGGCGTTTCCGCCGGAGGAGCTGCCCCGCACCTACCCTGACTATTGGGCTAGCGAGCGCCCCTTCGCCACCATGACGCCGCTCACCCCCGGCGGCGAGACCTTCATGCACTTCCGCACCCGCGTGGGGCTCTTCATCGAGGAGCTGGTGGAGTGCTGCCGCGGCAAGGCCATCGTGGCCGTCTGCCACGGCGGCGTAGTGGAGGCTGCCTTCGACCACATCTTCAACATCGGCCCTTGGCGGCGCTGCGAGGTGTGGCACCACAACACCGGCGTCACCCACTTCGAATACGTGGAGCACCCCCGCCGCGAGACCTGGCGGCTGCACTACCACAACCGGGTGGACCACCTGCGCGGGATCGAGTGAGCGAGGTTGCGGCATGTTAGCCTTCTATTCCGACATCTTCGTGCTGCCCCTGCCGGAGGGGCACCGCTTCCCCATGCGCAAATACTCTATGCTGCGGGACGCGGTGCTGGCCGCCGGCGTGGTCAGCTCGGAGGAGCTGCGCTTGCCGCCGCCCGCCTCCGACGACGAGCTGTGCCGCGCCCACGACTCCGCCTACGTGCAGCGGGTGATGGCCGGCAGCCTGAGCGACAAGGAGCTGCGCCGCATCGGCTTCCCCTGGTCCGAGGCGCTGGCGCGACGTTCCCGCCACACCGTGGGAGGAACGCTGGCGGCCTGCCGGGCTGCGCTGACAGACGGCGTCGCCGTGAACCTGGCCGGCGGCACCCACCATGCGCATCGCGACTTCGGCCAGGGCTTCTGCGTGTTCAACGACGCCGTGGTGGCCGCCCGCGCCATGCAGGCCGATGGTCTGGCGCGGCACGTGCTGATCGTGGACCTGGACGTGCACCAGGGCAACGGCACTGCGGCCATGGCCGCCGCCGACCCCACCATCTTCACCTTCTCGGTGCACGGGGCCAAGAACTTCCCCTTCCACAAGGAGCACAGCGACCTGGACATCCCCCTGGACGACCGCACCGGCGACGACGCCTACCTGGACGCGCTGCGCTGGGGACTCAGTCGCTTGCCCTGGACCGAGGCCGACCTGGTGATCTACCTGGCCGGCGCGGACCCCTACGCGGGCGACACCCTGGGCCGGCTGGCGCTGACCAAGGCGGGCCTGGCGCGGCGGGACGAGCTGGTGTTCGCCACCTGCCGGGCGGCCGGCGTGCCGGTGGCGGTGGCCATGGCCGGCGGCTACGCGCGGCCCATCGAGGACACAGTGGAGATCCACGTGCAGACCGTGCGCCTGGCCAAGGAGATGCTCGCCTGAATGGACGGCCTCCTGGTCACCAGCCGCCAGAACCCCCGCATCGTGGCGGCGCGCAAGCTGCGGGAGCGCAAGGAGCGCCAGCGCCAACGCCGTTTTCTAGTGGAGGGCGTCAAGCTGCTGGCTATGGCGCTGGAGGCCGGTGCACGGCCGCGGGAGGTGTTCTTCTGCCCGGCCCAGGCCGACGCGCGGGCGCGCGAGCTGGCGGAGGCGCTGCAGGCCGCCGGAGGCGAGCTGGTGGCCGTCTCCCCGGCGGCGATGGAGAGCCTAGCTGAGCGCCAGGCGGCCGAGGGGGTGCTGGCCACCTTCGACCTGTTCGAGGCGCAGCTGGACGACCTGCGCCTGGCGGATCCGGCTTTGGTGCTGGTGCTGGACCGGCTGCAGGACCCCGGCAACCTAGGCACCCTGCTCCGCACGGCCGACGCAGTGGGCGCGGCTGCGGCGGCGCTGATCGAGCCCTGCGTGGACCCCTTCGACCCCAAGGTGGTGCGGGGGAGCATGGGCTCCCTGTTCCACGTCCCTCTGGTGCGCACCGCAGACGTAGTCGGCCTCTTCGCCTGGCTGCGGGCCCAGAGCGTCCTGCCCGTGGGGGCCCATCCGCGCCAGGGCGCGGCCTGGGGCGAAGGGGTGTGGCAGCGGCGGACAGCGCTGGTGCTGGGCAGCGAGGCCCACGGGCTCTCGGCCGACGTGGCGCCCCACGTGGCGGCGTGGGCGCGGCTGCCCCTTGTCGGCCGGGCCGAGTCCCTCAACGTGGCCGTGGCCGGCGGCGTGCTGATGTACGCCTGGCTGCGCAGCCAGGGCGGGGCCAACTTGGTCATCGGCGAACAAAATTGGTCATAGTGCATACATTTTGTCTATATTATACTAAACAGAAACTTGACAAAGCGTCGTGCCGTAGGTAGTATGCGGCAAAAAA
>JANWYQ010000055.1 GCA_025055015.1 Caldilineales bacterium | reverse complement strand
TACACCGAGGCGCAGATCAACGCCGCTCTTGCCAACCCTGGCTGGTTCTATCAGAGCGGTGATACGCCGCGCTCGATCCCGGACAATTCTGCCAGCGGCACCACCTCCCAGATAGTTGTGGGTGAACCAGCAAACATCACCAGCGTTGCGGTTGACGTGTACATCACCCACAGTTATGTGGGCGACCTGCGTGTTGTCCTGACCTGTCCTTCTGGGACGACCACCGTCTTGCACGACCGAAGCGGCGGCTCTCGTGATGACATCATCGGCACTTTTTCCGTCGCGGCGTGTAATGGACAGAACGCGCAGGGGACCTGGAGTTTGAGGGTCTCCGATCACGCTTCTGGAAATACCGGTCGTCTGATTTTCTGGAATCTGCATCTGAACCGACCGGTGCGAATGACTGACCTGGTTGGACACGGCACCCACGCGACCGGGTCGGCGGCCGGGAATGGACGAGGAGGCACACCCGCCGGGACCTATAAAGGGATGGCTCCTGGGGCCAACATTATCGCCGTGCGCGGGACCCGAACATATGTCGGTGGGCTTGTCGCCTCCGACACCGTGAATGCCTTGTCCTTCATAGACCAAAAGGCCCAGGAACTGGGTCTTCCCTACGTGGCCAATCTGAGTTTTGGAGGGCACTTTGGCCCTCACGACGGTACTACCCTTGAGGAACGGACGATAGACAACCTGGTCGGTTCCGGCAAGCCCGGTAAGGCCATCGTTGTTGTGGCCGGCAATGAGGGAGATGAAGCTATCCACACCGGGGGGACTCTCTCCCAGGGCAACAACGTCGCACTACGAGTTAATGTGCCCAGCGGCGGCGGGTTTTTCGTTGCCGATATCTGGTATAAGGGCAGCGATACGTTTGGGGTGGGGTTCCTCAACCCTACTGGCTCCGGCATAAATCCTGCCCAGGTTCCTCCAGGTAGCCGCCAGTGTTACCCACAAGGAAACCCGCTTGTTGCCATCATTTGTATTGACCACGCGAACAATAACCCTTACAACGGTGACAAGGAGATCGTCTTCCAGGTTTTTTCTCTTTTGTCCGGGACCTGGCAACTGATCTTGCGGGGCGACAGTGTGGTCAACGGGCGATACGACGGTTGGATTCTGGGCTGTTGTGTTTGGGTGAATCCAGATAACCAAATGCGGGTGGCGATGCCGGGTACGGCACGGAATGCAATTACGGTGGGCGCCTATACCACCAAGAACCAGTGGACCGATGTGGATGGCAACCCGAGGTCGAGATCCGCAACGGTGGGAGACATTGCTGCTTTTTCCAGCGACGGTCCGACCCGCGACGGCCGCCTGAAGCCGGAGATCGCCGCGCCAGGGCAAATGATCTGCTCCACCCTTTCGGGGCAATCTCCGGCCGGAAGCATCGGTTCGATGTACCCCGACAGAAGTTACATCTGTCAGGGTGGACGCCACGGCATATCTAGGGGCACTTCATTCGCCGCGCCTCACGTGACCGGCGCAGTAGCTCTGCTCCTCAGCGCAAACCGCAACCTGGATGCCGCGCAACTCAGAGAAATGTTGACGAACGCTGCGAGGAGGGATAGTTTTACCGGGACGACGCCTAGCAACCGCTGGGGCTATGGCAAACTGAACCTCGCGACATTTGCGCGAAAGTATGTGTATCTGCCGCTGGTGTTGCGGAACTACTCGCCCCCCGAGCCCGGCACGCCTACTCCAACCCCCACTCCCGGCGGCCCAACACCCACGCCAACACCAACATTTACTCCTTCACCCACCCCGACCCCGTCGGGTCCTGTAGATGGGGCTTGGTGCGGCAGCAACTGCTCGTTCAGTGTAGCGAATAATGGCTCCCGAATTCCAAGGTTTTCTCTGATGATTGATTGGGGAGGGGCTTGCGGCGTAGCATATACCATTGATTATTTCTACAACATTCCAATATCCAACAACTCGTTTTCTGTAACAGAGTCCCGCAGAACTCTGCAGGGGAATTTCACCAGTGCTACTACGGCGTCGGGTACCTATCAGATACGGTTAGAGACATACTATCCGCCCTGTAGCGCTACCCGCTCCGGTTCCTGGTCGGCTTCCCTCTGTCCTACCCCAACGCCCCCCGGTACCCCCACTCCGACGTCAAGCCCTACCCCGACCGGCACTCCAACTCCCACTTCGACGCCGACTCCCACGCCCAGTATCCCAACGCTAACGCCTACACCCACGCCGACATCCGTTGGACCCACACCTACACCCTCCGGCTGGGAAATCCTAGTCAACACCGACTTTGAAGGCGAGTTCCCTGCTCCCTGGATCGTGTACGACGATAACGGCGCAACGAACGGTGAGTATTACTGGGGCAAGCGAAACTGCCGAGCCTATGCGGGCAGTTCTAGCGGATGGGCGGTGGGCGCAGGCGCCAACGGCGCCGGGTTGTCCTGCGGCAGCGACTATCCGAACAACGCTCGTTCGTCGATGGACTATGGCCCGTTTAGCCTGGTAGGAGCGACTGCAGCGGAGCTACGCTACAAGGTGTGGCAAAATACCGAACGTGATTATGATCGCATTTGCCACTTTGCGTCTGTTGATAAAGTCAACTGGTACGGCGCATGTTGGTCAGGCTACTCGAATGGCTGGGTTGACCGTGTGTTCGACCTGTCCAACGTCTATCAGATAGGCAACTTGTTGGGCCGGTCGCAGGTGTGGGTGGAGCTGTGGTTCTACAGCGACTCGAGCATCACCTATCCGGAAGGCGTCTACGTGGATAACATCGTCCTGCGGCGCTGCCCGCAGGGTGCAACCTGTCCCCAGGCCAACATCCTGAAGCCGATCGAGAATGGCTCACTTGTAGAGTCCCCAATGCACCTGGTGCGCCGGCGATAGTCCGTCCCGAACCATTGGGATACAGCGCCACGCTGCGGAAGCTGCATCGGCTCCAACAAGTTCACGCAATAACCATGACCAGGACGCCTCGACTTTGCGCTAACCTGATGCTCACAGTCTGCCTGGCTGCGCTGGCAACCGCCGGACCGGCGCAGCCAGGCCGCGCGTCTATCGACGCGCGATTGGGTTCTCGTACCCCAAACACCTTGGCGGACAGCGCCTTCCTGGACGACGTGGCGCGCGCCACCTGGAGCTATCTTCGCTCCGCCCAGACCACCGCCCATCACTTGCCGTACAGTTGGTGGTCGCCGTCTATCTCTGGAGGCGACTACGCCAACCCGGCCGAGATCGGCCTCTATGCCCTGGCCTGGCTGGCGGCCTACGATCTGGGCCGGCCTTGGAGTCCCTCCTGGGCCGAGACCAGCGTCGAAATAACCGCCATCCTGGATCGCCTGCGCGCGTGGCAGACCGGCTCGCAAGTCTCTCAACCGCACGGTCCCAACGCGTATCAGAACAGCGTCTTCTACCAGTGGTACTGGATCGCTTGGGACCCACCTGTGGTTGGCGCGGCCGTGGGGGATAACCACCTGGTCCCGTCGGTAGACAACGCCTGGCTGGCGGCAGCCCTCGTCACCATCCGCGAGTACGCGGAGGCACACGGCCGTACCACGCTGGCGCAAAAGGCCGATGCCATCCTGGGCGATATGGACTTCACCCTCTGGTACAACCCGACGACGCACCGCTTCACCTGGGGGGCGGTGGAGAACCCGCAGGGTGGCAGCGAGGCAGATTACTACTCCAACGAGAGCCGCATCATCAACTTCGTTGCGCGCGCCCTGGGCCAGTTGAGCAGCCAGGAGTACCGCGCCAGCCTCCAGGCGCTGTATGGCCCAGCCGGGAGCTACGACGGCATCACCGTGGCCCAAATGGCCTGGGACGGCTCCTATTTCACCTACACAGCGCCCGCGCTCTTCATCCGGGAAATGGAGACCAGCTACGGCGCGGCTACGCTCAGCCCGGCGACTCGGGCGCAGATTGCCTACGCTCACAACCAGGGTTACACCGCTTGGGGTCTGTCCGATTGCTTCGACGTAGGAAACGGCGGCTATGTGCAGCAGGGAGCGCCGCCGGCCGCCAGCCCTGGTCCCTTGGAAACCCGGCCAGGGCTGGTGACGCCCCACGCAGCAGGCTTGGCGCTGATCACCCCGCAGGCCGCGCAAGCCGCAGCCAATTTGCAGGCGCTGGCGAACGCTTTTCCCTGTGTCTACACGCCTGATTACGGGTTCCGCGATGCGGTGATGGCCCGTCCCGGCGACGCGAACTACGGCCGTTGCAGCGACCGCTACAGCGCGCTGGCGCAAGAGTGGCTGTTCCTGAGCCTAGTCAACCACCAGACCGGCTTCGTTTGGCGCTACTTCTACCGGGACGCCGGCGTCGTGCAGGCGCATGTCGAGATGTACGGCATGGCTAGCATGGCTAGGAGCTATTTGCCCTTAATTACGTTTAACAGGCCAAGGTGAGCTTCGGCCAACTAGGATGCCGAGGCTTGGCGCTGGTTAGTTCACCATGTTTCCCAGGCTGTGTCTGGGGAGCTTGCATTGCCATTGCCCAAACATAGCCGCTCTGGCCGGTCTCCGACCGAGTCAAATCCGTTTTCATTGGCCGTAGCGCCAGCCGGGCATAGAAGATTCTTGGGAAACTAGAGGTTGCCGATGAACCACACACATCCTGACGGCGTTGCTCAAGACAGCGAGAAGCGCCAGCGATTTGTAACGCGTAAGGAAGGCTGCTGGGGGCCTGGGGTCAAGATCGGGCCGGTGGAGATCCCACTGGTTGTAGCAATCTTGGTATTCTTCGGCTTCATTGGAGGTGGAGTATTTGCCTACTACGCCTCAATAAAACCGAATGTTATTGAGCCGTTGATTGCGATCAGAGTCGAACAAACTGTGGCAGCCAGACTTCATACCGTGGGACAACCCATGGACGCGCCCTGCCCAACCTCGTCGCCCTGCCCAGTCGAGACTCAGAACTTGCGAACCATCGACTCCATGGACTCAGAGGCTGGATGGACTCAGTATGCTAGCAACGAGGAGTCCCACGCCATCGTAAGCCTAGTCGATGGGCAGACGGACAAGGCGGTTCAAATAGCCTATGAGCTCGCCGACGGTGGTTATGTGAGCATCGCGAAGCCCTTGCGTCCATGCCAGCTCTTCGACACAAGAGGCATCCGGTTTCACTACAAGGGAAACGGCGCGCCGAACACCGTAGAGCTCAAGCTAGTCTACTACCCTGATCTGCAAGGACGCAGGGCGTATTTTGGCGTCATGCGTCACCAAGCTACGGACACCAAGGACCAGTGGATACCCATGGACGTCTTGTACACCGAATTCAAATGCTGGCCAGACACTGGATGTAACCCGGAAGACACGCTGGAAATTGACAGGGTGCAGACCATCGACATCGCCATCTCCAACAAACCAGCAAAGGGGGATGTTCCTGGCTCTGGAGTCGTGCTCATCGACAACATCGTGGCATTCAGATAGGCGTAACTGCTCAGGCACGCTCCTTTCCAGGGATTGGAATTCACCGGGCTGAGCTGTTACAAATAGGCGTTCATATTGCGCTCCAACGCAATCTGCCCCGTATGCGCCCGCCTGTCGTGCATATTTGCAGTTGGACTGCAAATATGCACGAAAAAAGCCGGCCCTCTACTTCTGGCGCACCGCCGCCGGGTCGGAAG
Source organism: Caldilineales bacterium (assembly GCA_025055015.1). Lineage (GTDB taxonomy): Bacteria > Chloroflexota > Anaerolineae > JAAEKA01 > JAAEKA01 > JANWYQ01. The sequence continues at coordinate 116,335 of JANWYQ010000055.1, read as the reverse complement.
TCGATGTGATCGTGGAGCATCATACCCGTCTGATCCCACTGGAGATCAAAACGTCGGCCACGCCGCGGCCCGACATGGCGCGGGAGATCGCCGCCTTCCAGCGCGATTTCGGCAACCGGGCGGCCGGCGGCTACGTCGTCCATCCTGGCCGGACCGTTCTGCCGCTGGGCGGCGGAGCGCTGGCTTGGCCGTTAGCCACATTGTGACGAACTATCAGGTTAGCAACACCAGCAGCGCCGAGATCACCAGGAACACCAGGATCACCTGCTCGTACCGCTCCTGGTTGATCCGCAGCACAAAGGCCCTGCCGATCCAAACGCCTAGAGGGGCCAGCACCAACAGCGGCAGCGCGCTGCGCAGCAGGGCCCAGTCGAACAGGTCGGCGTAGAGATAGAAGGGGAGCTTGATGTAGTTGAGGATGAAGAAGAAGATGGCCGTGGTGGCGATGAAGGTGCGCGGCTGTAGGTTGCGCATCAGCAGGTAGATGGTCACCGGCGGGCCGCCGTTGTTGGCCACCGCCGACGTGAAGCCGGAGATACCGCCGGCCAACGGGGTGTGCCAGGGCTGGGGGCGGTACTTCAGGCTCCGCAACAGGCTGCGCTCCAAAACCCTGTAGAGGGTGAAGAGCAAGATGACCACCGCCAGCGTCGTGCGCAGGGCCTGGGGCGACACGCTGGTGATGAACACCGTGCCAAGGACCACGCCGCCCACCGCACCGGGGATCAGCAGCGCCACCAGCCTACCGTCCCACCGCCGCCAGTGCGCGCCCACGGCGAACACATCGGCCACCATCTGCATCACCAGCACCAACGCCAACACCTTGTCCACCGGCAGGACGGTGGCCAGCAGCGGCGTCGCCAACGAGGCAAAGGCAACGCCCAACCCCCCTTTGCCGGCGCCGATCATCAGCGCAGCTGCGGCATAGATCAGATAGAAAAGGGGCGTCGGCTCAGTCATACCACAGCCGCAACCGCCGCTCGTCCAACCGATAGAGGCCGGCGTCCAGCGCTGCCCGCACGGCGGCCTGGTACTCGGCTGCGGTGATGGGACGGTTGATCTCCGGGTAGCGATCGGCGCGGTAGGCAGGATGATACTGGGCCATGATGTTGATGTAGGTGTGGGGCGATACCTCGCGTGCCAGGAAACGCACGATCTGTTCGGTGCCGGCCAGGCCGTTGGGCAGCACCAAGTGACGCACCAACAGCCCGCGCACCGCCAGCCCCTGCTCGTTGATCTGCAGGTCCCCCACCTGCCGGTGCATCTCCTTGACCGCCGCTTGGTTCACCTGGGGATAGTTAGGCACCTTGGACAGCCGCTCGGCGACCTCCGCGTCGGCGTACTTCATGTCGGGCATGTAGATGTCAATGACGCCGTCCAGCAGCGCCAGCGTCTCCAGCGAGTCGTAGCCGCCGGTGTTGTAGACCAAGGGCAAGCGCAGGCCCGCCGCCACCGCAATCGGCAAAGCGGCCAGGATCTGCGGCACCACGTGGGTGGGCGAGACGAAGTTGATGTTGTGGCATCCTTGCGCCTGCAGGTGCAGCATGATGGCCGCCAGGTCCTCCGAGGTCACCTCCACGCCGGCGTCGGTCTGGCTGATGTCGTAGTTCTGGCAGTATTGGCAACGCAGGTTGCAGCGGGTGAAGAAGATCGTGCCGGAGCCCCGCCAGCCGCGCAGCACGTCCTCCTCCCCCAGGTGAGGCCCGTAGCTGCTGACCCGGGCCAGCGCGCCAGTGTGACAGGAACCCAGCTCGCCGTGCAGGCGGTCTACCTCGCAGCGTCGCGGGCAGATGTCGCACACCGTTAGCCGCTGTTGCGCCGCCTCTGCTCGCGCCTGCAGCTCGCCGGAGCGCCACAGCGCTACGTAGGAAGGGGTGTAGAAGACTGAACCAGCCTTGGAGGCTGGTCCAGTCGGACGGGAAGGCAGGCGGATCATGGGAGCAGCCGGGAGACCGAACCACCCTTGGGGGCCAGTCTGGTCCAGTGCAGTCTATTGCATCGAAGCCCCAGCGGACGGCCGGGGCTTCGATGCTGCTTGCTTTTAGGGTCGGAAAGTGACAGCCACGCCCTTAGTGGGCTACATCGTCGTCCAACAACAGCATGAGCTGGTCCAGGTTGAACATCGGGAAGCTCTCCAAGAGCTCCTCCAGCGGATATCCCTGGGCCAACAAGGTCAAGATCAACTCCCGTGGTACCGTGTGGTTGCTGATGGGCTTACGCCCGGTGGTCGGCATACTCTGGGTATCCCGTGCGACATCCTGTTCCAAGTCGGAAAGTCCTCCACACTTGAGATAGCGCTAGTATAGCACACCAGCCTTGGCCCCGCAAAACCGGCTGGGCCAATTCGGCACGGCGGATCGAGCCGTTGCCCCCTGTGATCAAGGAGCGCACGCCCGCCGAGAGAGCGACCTCCCTCGTTGCGCCGGCGCGAAAGCAAGCCTCGATGCCGGGCAGCGCTGGTCCCCTTTGACATTTGAGGCCGGAGCGCTTAGAATAGGGCGTGTTTATGTCTTGTTACGCCCTAGTATCTCCTTCGTGCTCCCCCTAGAGAGGCTTCTCGGTGTTCAGCTACGCTGACGTTGCTAAGAAAATGGAGCAGGTTCGCACAGCCCGCAGCCAGCGCGAGGATCGCGAGCTGGACGACCTGCGCTTGATCCTCTTCTCCGATTTGCACAAGGGCGCGCGCGACGGCGCCGACGACTTCCAGCCCTGCGAGGCAGCCTACCGCGCCGCCCTGGCCCACTACTGGCGAGACGGCTACGAGCTCTTGCTGCTGGGCGACATCGAGGAGCTGTGGGAAGCGCGCCCTCGGTCGGTGCTGGAGGCCTACGCCGAGGTGCTAGCCGAGGAACAGCGATTCGCCGCCGCCGTCAACCCCATGCGCTACCACCGGTTCGTCGGCAACCACGACGACCTCTGGTACGACGAGGGAGCCGTGCAGAAGCACCTAGGGCCCTGGCTGGCCGGACATCCTGTCCGCGAGGGGCTGCGCATTGCCGTTCACGACCGGGGGCGGCCGCTGGGCGAGCTGTTCCTTGTGCACGGCCACCAGGGCTCGCCCACCTCCGACCGCCTGAGCTGGCTGTCCGCGCCGCTGGTGCGCTACGTGTGGCGCCCGATCCAGCGCGCGTTCAACATCCGCTCCAGCACGCCTAGCAACGACTTCGAGCTGCGCCGAGCCCACGAGCGGGCCATGTACGACTACGCAGCGACGCTGCCGGGCACCGTGCTGATCGCAGGGCACACCCATCACCCCGTGTGGGAGGGGCTGGGCTTCGAGCAAGCGTTGCGCGCCGCCCAGCACCGCGGCCAAACGCCTCCCGTCTCTGCGTGGACCGAGCAGGAGGTGCGCCAGGCAGTTGCTCTGCCCGGCAAGAAACCGTGCTACTTCAACACGGGCTGTTGCTGCTACGGCGACAAGTCTATCACCGGCATCGAGATCGCCGACGGGGAGATCCGGCTGGTGCGCTGGGAACACTTCGCCCAGCCGGTGCGCACGGTCTTCTTCTCTGCCTCGCTGGCTAGGGTGTTGGCAGCTGTTGCAGCCTAGGCATCAACCTTGGCAGAACGCCTTTGCCCGGCTATAATGCATCGCGTCACGAGCAGGCTATCGCACCCGACGAATGGAGATCTACACCATGAGCAACGGCGACCACGATCAGGCCACCAGCCCCATGGCCGAGCGCATCCGCAAGGCCAGGGAACTGATCAGCATGACCGCTCAGGGCGCCCAAGCAACGGTCAACAGCACGGCTGAGATGATAGCCGCTGAGGCAGCACAGCGGGCCGAGGCGGCCGACCAAGCGGCCGAGCACATCGCCGAGGCCTTGGGCGACGCCGTGAGCCAGGCGGTGCGCGGAGCGGCCCACGGCACCGGCGCCATGACCGGCGGGCTGCTCGGCATGGCCGGCAGCCTGCTGATGGCTGCCCAACTGAGCGGCAGCGCTGCCGTGGACGCAGCAAAGAGCCTGGCCTCCAGCTCGGTTAAGGCAGCCGGCCAGCTGGCGGAGGGCTTCTTGCTGGCGCTGGAGGACCAGGAAGCCGGCGCCGAGCGGGTGAAGAGGACGACCAAGGTGCTGGCGCAGGAGACCTTCGACGCCACCACCAACGCAGCCCTGGGGATGTTGGGCGGTGCAGCCACCGCGGCCGGCGCCGTGTTGGGTGGCGCAAGAGGGGTCACCGCCGGCGCTGTGGAGGCGCTCAAGCAGGTGGCGGACGCCGGCGCCGACGCCACGTACGTGGTGAGCAAGGAGGCTGCCGAGTCTGGCACCGAGGCGCTGCGCCGGGCCTTGCGTCGGGCAGAGGGTAACCGGTGATCGGTGACCGGTAGCCCGTGACCCGTCAAGTGATCTCCCTCTTGCAGGTTACGGATTAGGCGATACCGCCTTCCGATTGCCCTTTAGCGGTGACCGATCGCTGAGTACAGCGCCACCAACTGTCGGCCGATGTTCAGCCAGTCGAAACGGCGCACCCAGGCCAGGATGGCATCGCGGCAGGGCTGCCAGTCCACCTGCGAGGCCGCCTCCAGGGCCCGGCGCAGCCCGTCGGGGTCCTGGGGCGGGTAGAGCAGGCCCAGGGCCGGGTCGCCGCCGGTAAGCTCCAGGAAGCCGGGCAGGGCCGGCGCTACGATCGGCTTGCCGAAGCTGAAGGCCAGCAGCGCTGCGCCGCTGGTGGTGACCCGCCGATAGGGAAGGACCGCCACGTCGGCTGCGTTCATCCACACCTGTACCTCATCGTCGGCGATAAAATGGGGGTGCCACAGGATACGGCGATCCGCCGCGTCCGCCGCCAGCCGGTCAGCGTAGGACCGCGGCCGCGGCTGGCCGGCGATGGCCAGCCGCACGTGTTCCCCCTCAACCGCACGAAAAGCAGCCAACAGCTCCTCCAGCCCCTTGTAGGGCCGGATCAGGCCCAAAGCCAGGAAGACGAAGGCGTGGGCGGGCAGGCCCAGGCGCTGCCGCGCAGCGTCCCGGCTCACGTGGTTGGGGTAGGCGTCCAGGTAGTGGCCGTGGGGGATGACGGCGATCGAAGGCGATAGGGGTGCGATGCCGCCTCCCTCGGCCACCAGCAGCGGCCGCACAGCCATGGCTATGCTGGGGCCGTGCACGTGGACCGCATCGGCTAGGGCCAGCAGGCGGCGCAGGCCGGCCAGCTCCACCGCTTCCGCCTCTCCCTCGTGTTGGCCCAGGTTGTGCGCCGTGTAGACCAGGCGACCTCCCCTCGCCTTGTAGTTGGCCAGCGCGGCCAAGAAGCGATCCAGAAAGCGCTGCCGGCGGCGGCTGAAGAGGGTTTCGCTGTTGAGCGCCGGCTCCAGCCAGCGGCGCAGCCCACGGCCGAACAGCCCCCAGCGCTGCAGCCCGGCCAGGCTGCGGTAAGGGGGCCGGCCCCACAGCTCTAGCCAGTGCAGGTGGACCACGTCGGCCTGCCCAGCAGCCGCGGGCAGACCGGTGGGGCCGGGGTCGGTGTAGAGGGTCACGGCGGCGCCGGCCGCCTCCAGCCCCTGTTGGAACAGGCGGATGTAAGGGTTGGCCGAGGCGGGGTTGGCCGAAAGCAGGGCAACGTGCACGGGGGGTTGTTGCGTGGCGTGGGGCGTCGTGAGACGCCGTTTGTGTTGTGGAGGCGTCCCGCGGCGCCGACGGTTGAAGCCGTTCGCACCTGGGGGTGCGAACTCCGCACTGCGGGCCGCGGTCACGGGTGGCCGTTCGCACCTAGGGGTGCGAACTCCGCGTTGGGGGGGGTGGGTACACATAGAGTTCGCACCTGGGGGTGCGAACTCCGCTATCCGCTAACCGCTCACCGTCCACCGATTACCGTTCACCGTTCACTGATCACCGATCACTGATCACCGATCACTGATTACCGTCCACCGGCTCGGGCTCATCGCCGGGCAGGCCGGGCTCGCCGGGGGGCTCCGGCTCGCCTTTCTCTTCCTTGTTGTTGGCCTCCTCCGGCTCCTTCTCCGGCTTGGACGGTCGGCCGAAGTTCTTCAGCCGCATGGCCAGGTCGGCCAAAGCGTCGTCCACCAGGCGGTTGACCGTGTCGGGCGGGAACTTGCCGTCGGGGCCGCGCTCGCCCGCCGGCCGGCCGGTTAGGATGGCAATGCCCTCGTCCACCGTGCGCACGGGGTAGATGTGGAACTGGCCGGCCGCCACCGCCTGCACCACCTCCTCCCGCAGCATCAGGTTGGACACGTTGGCCTCAGGGATGATCACGCCTTGCTCGCCTGTCAAGCCCTTGGCCTTGCACACGTCGAAGAACCCCTCCACCTTGGCCGTGACGCCGCCAATGGCCTGGATCTCGCCGTGCTGGTTCACCGAGCCGGTGACCGCAATGCCTTGCTTGATGGGCAGGCCGCTGAGGGCCGACAACAGCGCATAGAGCTCGGTGGAGCTGGCGCTGTCTCCTTCCACGCCGTCGTAGGTCTGCTCGAAGGTGATGGTGGCCGAGAGGCTTAGCGGCTTGTCCTGGGCGTATTTGCCGCCCAGGTAGCCGCCCAGGATCAACATGCCCTTGTCGTGGATGCGGCCGCTGAGCCGCGCTTCCCGCTCGATGTTGATCACGCCGGCCTGCCCGAGGAAGGTCTTGGCCGTGATGCGCGTCGGCTTGCCGAAGGCGTAGTCGCCCAGCGCCACCACCGCCAGGCCGTTCACCTGCCCTACCCGCTCCCCGGTCACGTCCACCATGATCTCGTCGGTGACGATGGCCTCCCGCACCCGCTCCTCCACCAGGCTGGAGCGATAGCGTCGCTCGTCAATGGCCCGCTGCACGTCCTCGGCGGTGACCACGGCGTGGCCGGCCTGCTGGGCCCAGTAGGCCGCCTCGTACACCACGTCCGCCACGTGGGCGAAGCGAGTGGTGAGCTTGCGCTGGTCCTCCACCAGCCGCGCGCTGTGCTCCACCACCCGCGCCACTGCACTCACGTCGAAGGGCGGCAGGTTCTCCTCGGCGCAGCGGGTGCGGATGAACCGGGCCACGTGCAGCAGGTTGTGCTCGTTCCAGTCCATCTCGCTGGCGAAGTCGGCCCGCACCTTGAACAGCTTCTGGAACTCGTCGTCGTAGGCGTAAAGCAGGTAGTAGGTGAAGGGGTCGCCGATCAGCACCACCTTCACGTCCAGGGGGATCGGCTGGGGGCTGAGGCCGGCCGTGGGGATCAGGCTGAACTGCTGCGTCAGCTCCTCGATGCGCACCTCGCGATGGCGCAGGGCGCGCTTCAAGGCCTCGTAGGCCAGGGGCTGGCGCAGCAGCGCGCGAGCGTCGACCACCAAGTAGCCGCCGTTGGCCCGCAGCAGCGAGCCAGCCTTGATCTGGCTGTAGTCGGTGATCAGGGTGCCGAACTCGGCGCTGCGCTCGATGCGACCGATCAGGTTGTAATAGGTAGGGCTGGTCTCCAACACCACCGGCGCGCCGGTCCGCCCTTGGTGGCTGACCACCACGTTGATGCGGTAGCGGTCGAAGGGCGACTCCTTGCGCGCAAAGAGCAGCGTGGTGGGGATGGGCGACTCCTCGCGCGCCTCCTCCTGCGGCGCAGTGCGCTTGTAGCGGTCCACGTGCTGCACCATGTGACTGCGCACCTGCTGCAGGAAGTCCACGATGTCAGGCCAGTCGCGATAGCGCGCCTGCAGCTCGTCAAAGCCGGGGCCCACCGTGGCGGCGGCGATCTCCCGGTCCAGGTTGCGCAAGCGCTTCTCCGCCTCCTCCCCCAGCTCCTTGACCTCGCGCAGGGTCTTCTCCATCTCGGCCTGCAGGACCGGCTGCTGCGCCTCGAAGTGGCGGCGCACGGGCTCCGGAAGCTGGGCGTACTGCTCGCCGGTGATGGGTCGGCCGTCAATCACCGGCGCAAAGAGCAGGCCCATGGGCGTCTGCAGGATGGTGAAGCCCCGCTCCCGGGCGAACTGCTCCATGTGGCGGAACAGGGCTTGGCGCCGCTCCTCCAGCTCCTCCACCAGCTCCTTGCGGTGGGTAGCGTATTGCTCGCTTTCAAACGCCCGGGGGAACACCTCCTCCAGCGTCTTCAACAGCCGATCCAGGTCGTCGCGCACCGTGGGGCCCCTGCCGGGCGGCAGCCGCAGCGCGCGCGGCTCGTCCGGGGTGGCGAAGTTGTTGACATAGCCCCAGTCGTTGGGCACCGGCCGGGTGGCCGCCTTGCGCTCGAGGTCCTTGATGATGGTGGTGGTCTTGCCGGCGCCGGCCGGCCCCAGCGCATAGATGTTGTAGCCGTAGTAGGGGATGTCCAGGCCAAACTCAATGGCGCGCGTGGCGCGCTCTTGGCCGATGATGTCGGTCAGCTCCTCCAGGTCGGCCGTGCTCTGGAAAGGCAACGCGCCGGGGTCGCAGATGCGGCGCAGTTGGTCGGCGGTAAGCTCTCGCGGTTGGAAGGACATGGTGAAACCCTTGGGGCTGCCTAGGGGCACTAGGTGGGAAAGGAGAGGATGGGCGGCAATGGAACGCCAGGGTAGCTTGCCTCGATTCTACCACAGGGAGCGCAAACCGCCTGAATTCCCTGCTCGGCGCGGCAGCGTGATATAATCGGGCGCAGCTTCCACAGGTCTCCAGAAGTTTCCCCGCTGCTTGGCGCTTCCGAGAAGCTATCCCACCGACACGAGGTCTTTCCCATGCGCATGTCCACCGCCCTGCTCACCACTCTGCGCGACGCGCCCGCCGAGGCCGAGCTGCCAGGCTACCAGCTGCTGCTGCGGGCCGGCTTTGTCCATCCCCTGGCGCCGGGCGCCTATGCCTTGCTGCCCCTGGGCCGGCGCAGCCTACACAGGATCGAAAGCCTGTCGCGCCAGGCTTTGGAGGAGATCGGCAGCCAGGAGGTGACGCTGCCCCAGCCGGGGCCGGCAGCCGTCCTGGCCTTGGTGCAGCGCGGGGTGGCCTCCTATCGGCAGCTGCCGCAGCGGCTGTACCAGGTGCACACAGCGCACAGCGCCGAGGCCCGGCCGCGACGCGGCCTCTTCGGCAGCCAGGCCGCGCAGGTGGTGGACGTGTACGCCGTGGACTCGGCGGCGCCGGGCATGGAGCAACACCGGGCGACGATCCGCAGCGCGCTCCTGGCCGTTCTGAGCCGGAGCGGCCTAGACGCCGCCGTCGCCGCAGCAGGACCAGATCGCGAGGCCTTGGTGGTGCCCTGGGAGGTCGGGGACGAGGAGGTGCTGCGCTGCCCGGGCTGCGGATACACGGCCCTGCGCAGCTTCGCGGCCTTGGCCAAGCCCACACCCGCCGCCGAGCCCCTGCTGCCTGCGGAGAAGGTGGCCACCCCGGGCTGCAAGACCATCGCCGAGCTGGCGGCGTTTCTGGCCGTGCCGCACAGCCGAACGGCCAAGGCGGTGTTCTACGTGGCCGAGGGAGAAGGCCACCCCGCTCGCTTCGTGTTCGCCGTGGTGCGAGGGGACACCGAGGTCAGCGAGGCCAAGCTGGCCCAAGCCGTGGCGGCGCAGCGGCTGCGGCCGGCCACCGAGGCCGAGATCCGCGCGGTGGGCGCGGAGCCGGGCTACGGCTCCCCCGTGGGCGTGCGCAACGCGCTGGTGGTGGTAGACGACCTGGCTGCTCAGTCGCCCAACCTGGTGGCCGGCGCCAACGAGGCCGGCTACCACCTGCGCAACGTCAACGTCGGCCGCGACTACACAGCCGACGTGGTGGCGGACATCGCCCTGGCCGCGGCAGGAGACCGCTGCAGCCGCTGCACGACGGCTCTGGCCTCTTTCAACGGGGTGGTGGTGGGATGGGTAGAGGGCCTAGGCACGCAGCCGGCGGAGGCGGTGGGCGCCCTGTTCCAGGCCGAGGACGGCCAGCGCCGGCCTTTTGCGCTGCTGGCGGCGCAGCTTGACCTCACGCGCGCGCTGGCGGCTGTAGCCGAGGTGCACCGCGACGAGCAGGGCCTGCGCTGGCCGGCGGCCGTGGCCCCTGCTGCCGTCCACCTGGTGCTGCTGCCGCGCAAGGCGCCGGAGGCGGTGGCCGCAGCCGAACAGCTCTACGCCGACCTGGCCGCAGCGGGCGTCGAGGTGCTGTACGACGACCGAGAGGACCCCAGCCCCGGCGTGAAGTTCAACGACGCGGACCTGATCGGCCTGCCCTTGCGCATCACCGTGGGCGCGCGCTCGCTACAGGAGGGAGGCGTCGAGCTCAAGCGCCGCGACCAGGCGGACAAGCGGATCGTGCCCCTGGACCGGGCGCTGGAGATGGTGCGCCATGAGCTGGCCGAGCTCGACGACCGGTGATCGGTAGTCTGATCGAACGTTTCTCAAAACGCCAACGCGCAGAGAAGACGGAGAAAACCTCCGCGTCTCTGCGCGTTGCTGGCTTCGTTGGGCACCGCTGGGTTGCGGCGGCTCAGCTTAGTGCTCGTGGCCGCCGGCGCCGTGCACGTGGCCGTGGATCAGCTCCTCCGGCGTGGCCGGGCGCAGCCCCACGATCTTGGCGTCGAAGTAGAGGGTCATGCCGGCCAGCGGGTGGTTGAAGTCCAGCACCACGCCCTCCGGCTGCACGTCGGCCACCCAGGCCTGGCTCACCTCGCCGTACTGGTTGCGCACCTGCAACACCATGCCGGGCTCCACCTCCATGCCGGGCGGAAACGCGCTGTGGGGGATCAGATGCACCGCCTCCGGGTCCACCTCGCCGTAGGCGTCCTCAGGCGCCACCACCACACGGCGCTCCTCGCCGACGACCATGCCGTACAGGGCCTGCTCCAGGCCGGGGATGATCTGCCCCGCGCCCTGCAGGTACTCCAGCGCCTCGCGGCCCACGGAGGTGTCTATGATCTCGCCGTTCTCGCGGCGCAGGGTGTAGTCCAGGGTGACGACCATGCCATCGCGCACAGTCAGGGGTTGGGTTGTCATGGGTCTCGTCCTTTCGGGGATCTAAAGTGAAAGCGCACCGACCAGACCACGGTAAGGCTGGCGGTGCGCTTACGGTGTGCTGAGCGGATCGAACTATGGAGCAGCCTTCGCCTGCCCCGCCCACTGAGCTTGCCGCCGGCTGAGCTTGTTGAAGCCGGCTGAGCATGTCGAGGGCACGGAGGCTTTGACAGGCTCAAGCAACAGTGGCTTTGACAAGTCGGCGACCGGTGGCTGCAGGCTACTTCAGTATACCCCCAGCGCAGGGGAAAGTCAAACAGCCCAGAGGGCAGGCAGAGCAATGGCCACGGCCAACAGCACGCTGAAGATCAGGCTGAGCCGCGCAGTGCCGGCCAAGGCCCGGTTCATGGCGGGACCGTCGGTGCAGGCCGTCAAGGCTTGGCGCAGGCGCAGGGCTTGCGGCAGGGTCAGCCACGGCAGCAGCCAGCGCAGGCCGGCCGCGCCGCCGCCATCCCTGGCCAACTCCAGCGCCAGCATCGCCACGGGGACGGCGTAGGCAGCCAACAGCAGCAAGTCGTACTCCCGCCGGGTGCCCTGCGCGCCCAAGCGCACGGCCAGGGTGCGCTTGCCCACTCGCCGGTCGCTCTCCATGTCCCGCAGGTTGTTCACCACCAGGATGGCCGTCACCAGCGCGCCCGGCGCTACAGCGACCAGCCACACGGGCGAGGGCGCCGTCCCCGCCTGCAGATAGAACGTCCCCACGACAGCGGCCAGCCCGAAGAAGAGGAACACAAACAGGTCTCCCAGGCCGTGGGCAGCCAGCGGGAAGGGGCCGCCGCTGTAGATCACGGCCGCCAACAGCGCTGCAGCGCCCAACAGCAGGATCGGCCAGCCCCCCACGTAGATGAGATAGCTGCCCAGCAGCGCGGCCAGCGCCAGCACCAGCAACAGCCCCCGCCGCAGCTCGTTCAGCGGCAACAGACCGCTGGCGGCCACTCGCAGGGGCCCCTTGCGGTCGGCCTGGTCGTACCCCTTGACGAAGTCGTAGTAGTCGTTGGCTAGGTTGCTGGCGATCTGCAGCAGCAGGGCCACGGCCAGCGCCACCAGCGCCACCAGGGGCCGAAAGGCGCCTGCGGCGATGGCCAGCGCCGCGCCCACCAGGATGGGACCGACGGCCGCCGGCAGGGTGCGAGGGCGAATGGCCAGCCACCAGGCCTGCCGGCGGCTCAACGGAGGGCGGGACGCGCTCACGGCTCGCTGCGCACCACCTGGCCCAACCCCGGCAGCTCCGAGATGGCCTTCACCAGGTCCACGCCTGTGAGGGCTTCCACCGTAGCCGGCACCTGCGCCACGATGTTGGCAATGTCGGCCGTCACCTTGGACGCGCCGGCTCCGGCGCCGTCGCCGCTGCTGATCACCACGATGCGATCGGTCTGGGCCAACGGCTGGGCGATGGCCGCTGCCACCTGCGGCAGGGCCTCGATGAGCTGCTGGATCACGGCCGCCTGGTTGTACTGCTTCCAGGCCGCCGCCTTCTTCTCCATGGCCTCGGCCTCGGCGAAGCCCTGGGCACGGATGATCTCCGCCTCGGCCAGGCCCTTGGCCTTGATCACCTCCGCCTCGGCCAGGCCGCGAGCGCGGATGGCCGCCGCTTCGCCCTCGCCGATGGCCTGGGTGGCTGCGGCCTGGCCCTGGGCCTCCGCCAGCCGCTTGAACCGCTCGGCGTCGGCCAGGGTCTCGATGCGGTAGCGCTCTGCCTCGGCCGGCTTGCGCACGGTGGCCTCCAGTTCCTTCTCGCGGCGGCGGACCTCCTGCTCCTGCACCTCGATCTGCTTCTGCTTGGCCACCACCTCGATCTGGATCTCCTGCTCCTTCACCAGCTGGCTGGTCTTGGCCTCCTGCAGCTTGTAGGCCAGGTCGGCCTCGGCGCGGCGCTGGTTGGTCTCCAGGTCAAAGGCCGCCTTCTGGACGGCGTAGTTCTTCTGGGACTCGGCGATGCGGGCCTCCGCCAGGAACTTGGCCGTCTCGCCCGCCTGGCGCGCCTCGGCGCTCTTGATGGTGGCGTCGCGCGCGGCCTCGGCCTGGCCGATGGCCGCGTCGCGCTTCACCTCGGCGGTGCGCTTCTGGCCCAGCGCATCCAGGTAGCCCTGGTCGTCCTGGATGTCCTTGATGGTGAAGGAGATGATGCGCAGGCCCATGGCCGCCATGTCGCCGGAGGACACCTCTTGCACCCGCTGGGCGAAGGCGTCGCGGTCGCGGTACACCTCCTCCACCGTCAAGGTGCCCAGGATGGCCCGCAGGTGGCCCTCCAGGGTCTGCAGGGCCACGTTGCGGATCTCGTCCTCGGTCTTGGAGAGGAAGAGCTGGGCGGCCGTGCGGATGGCGGAGTCGCTGGGGTCAATGGACACCTGGGCCACGCCGTCCACGGTGATGGGCACACCCTGCACGGTGTACACCCGGTGGGTGACCACGTCAATGGTCATCACCTCCATGGAGAGCCGGTCCACCCGCTCGAACACCGGCAAAACGAAGGTGCCGCCCCCGCGCACGATGCGGTAGGCCTGGCCATCCCTGCGACGCCGGCCGCCGGAGATCACCAGCACCTCGTTGGGGCCGACCTTGAAGTAGCGCTTGGCGAAAACGATGGCCATGGCGATCAACACCACGGGCACGGCGACGATGACACAGGCAAGGGTTGCCAGCTCAGGCATGGGGAACCTCCTGACGTGCTAGCCGGAATGGCGAGGCTCGACCACCAACACGCCGCCCACCACCTCCCTCACCACCACCGTGGCGCCCCGGGGGATCGGGGCGTTGTCGAAGGAGCGGGCAGCCTTGATGTAGCGCTCGCCTGAGATCTCAATGATCGCCTCGCCCAGGCCGTCGGCGGGCACGGTCACCGTCACCTGGCCCACCTTGCCCACCATGTCGGCCGGGCGAATGTTGGTGCTGCTCTGCATCTCAGTGAGAATCTTGCTGTACACCGCCGCCACCAGCAGGCTCAGCGCCATAGCCGCGCCGAAGGCGATCACCAGGCTGGTGCGCGCGTCTACGTTGAACCCCAGGGTGCTGATCAGGCCGGCCGCGCCGAAGGCCGTCACAAAGGTGGCCAGCGTGATGGGGCTGAAGATGACCAGGTCGCCGTCCGTTGCTCCATCTCCCGCGTCGAAGTCTCCGCCCCCGTCAACATCCCCGAACAGCTCACCCACCAGCAGGGTCAACAAGGCAAACACCACGCCCGCGACGGTCAAGGCAAAGTAAATGCAGTTCAACGTGATGGAACCGCCGAATAACCCGTCCACGGGGTCCTCCTTCCACCGGATGCAGACACAAGAAACAACAGAGCACAAGCGTGGAAGTCACGCCTATTATATGCGTTCCTGAGCATTCCGGGAAACTTCGGAGTTTTCCGGGAAAGCTCGGTGCTAGAGTATAATGCCCGTGTGCTTGGAGGTACACGCCCATGCAGCTCCTCGCCGTAGATGTCGGGACCGGCACCCAGGACATCCTGTTGTTCGACAGCCGTCGCGCGCCGGAGAACTGTCTGAAGCTGGTGATGCCCTCCCCCACGCTGGCCGTCGCGGCGCAGATCCGCCGCGCGACCCAGGCCGGCCGGCCGCTGGTGCTCACCGGCGTCACCATGGGGGGCGGCCCCAGCGCGTGGGCCGCCGAGGACCATCGTCGCGCCGGCCTGCCCCTCTTTGCCACGCCGGACGCTGCGCGTAGCTTCAACGACGACCTGGACCTCCTGCAGCGTGAGATGGGGATGGTGATCGTCAGCCCGGAGGAGGCGGCTCAGCTAGCCGCGCGGCCTGACGTAGCCCACGTCACCATGCGCGACTTCGATTTTGCCGCCATTCGCCAGGCCTTTACCGCTTTCGGCGTGGCTTTGGCGCCGGAGGTGCTGGCTGTGGCTGTGTTCGACCACGGCAACGCGCCGCCGGACGTCAGCGACCGCCAGTTTCGCCTGGACTATCTGGCCCGTCGGCTGGCCGAGGACCGTCGGCTGACCGCCTTCGCCTTCCCGGCCGACGCCGTGCCCCCCATCATGACTCGCCTGCAGGCGGCGGTGTCCACGGCCCGGGAGGCCGCCGAGCACGTGTTGGTCATGGACACGGCGCCGGCGGCGGTGCTGGGCGCGCTGCAGGACCCCCAGGTAGCCGGCCAGCCCGACGCGCTGGTGGTGAACGTGGGCAACTTCCACTGCCTGGCCTTCCAGTACCGGGGCGGCGAGATTGTGCGCCTCTTCGAGCACCACACCGGCCTCCTGAGCCCCGACCAGTTGGAGGCGTGGCTGGGCCGTCTGGCCGACGGCTCCATCACCCACCAGGCCGTGTTCGCCGAGCACGGCCACGGCGCGCTGGTGTTGGACGGGACGGCCGTGCCAATGTCCTTCGTGGCGGTCACGGGCCCGCGGCGAGCCATGCTGGCCCGCAGCCGGTTGCCCATCTACTTCGCCGTGCCCTACGGCGACCAGATGATGGCCGGCTGCTGGGGCATGGTGCGTGCGGCCGCCGACCTGCTGCCCCAGTGGCGCGAGGAGATCCTGGCAGCGCTCACCAGCTCAGAGGTCCCCGGCCTGTGGTGAGCCGTCGCCTTCGGCTCCACCGGCCGAAAGGGCCTCAACGGGAGCCTCTGCCAAGGCTGAAGATCACCCACACCGTCGTTCCGAGAAGTTCATGCCCTCTACCGAAGCCATAGCCAATCCACGGGCGGCCCTTCGCCTGTTCCAGTACGGTCTGCACGTCCTCACCTGCCGCCAGGGCGACGAGGTGCATGGCGGCATCATCAGCTGGGTGACCCAGGTCAGCCTGCAGCCCAAGCGGGTGGCCATCGCCGTGCGCAAGGACGGCCAGATGGTCCAGGTGCTGCGGGAAGTCGGCCGGTTCGCCCTGAACATCGTCGGCGCGGGGCAGGAGGAGCTGGCCAGCGCGTTCTTCCGCCGGGTGACCACCGCCGTCGGCAGCGACCTGGCGGGCTACCCATGGGAGCCGGGCCTGCGCACCGGCGCGCCGCTGCTGTTGGACACCGTGGCTTGGTTGGAATGTCAGGTGGTGGAGGAAGCCAACGCCGGCGGCGACCATGCGCTCTTCGTGGCGGAGGTGGTGGGCGGCGGCGTGCGCCGCCCCGACGCGCGCTCCCTCAACCTGGCCAGCACGCCCTGGTCGTACGGCGGCTAAGCGATGGAGGACCTATGGTGGCGCGAGCTCTCGACTCGCAGCTGAGCAAGGAGGTTCGGCGGTGGGCCGGCCGCACATCGCACCAGGTGGAGGCAGCGGCCGAGGGGCTCCGGGCCGGCGTGTCGTCGCTGCGAACCCTGCGCCGCGGGCTGCTCCCCCTCCCCCTGGTGGACCGCGAGCCCACCCTGGAGACCGACCTGTTTGCGCCGTGGCGCCCCTTCACCGTTCGCTGTCTCCAGGGCAAACGGGTGGGCATCGTGGCCACGGGCGGCAGCGGCGCGGCGATCAGCGCGCTGGGCGTGATGCGCGCTTGCCAAGAGGCGGGCCTGGAGATCGCAGCCATCTCCGCCTGTTCGGGCTCGGCCCTGTTCCTGGCGCCCGTCGCCGCCGGCCTGAGCGTCCAGGAGGCTCTGGAGTTCATCTTCAGCTGGCGACAGCAGGACTACATCGAGCCCGACTGGTCGGCGCTGGCCAAGCTGCCCTTGACCCTCGGCCGCCACTTCCCCGGCCTGTTGAACGCGGAGGTGGTGGAGTACCTCTACCACCGGCGGCTGGACGGCGTCGTGTTGGGGGACCTGGCAACCCCCTTCTACACCCACGCCTGGGACGTGGAGAACAACCGGGTGCTCTACCTCGGCAGCCGGCCCACGCCAGAGGTGCGGCTGAGCCGGCTGGCCCGCTTGGCAGTCACCCTGCCGGGCATCACCCAGCCGGTGGAGATCCAGGGCTCGCTCTGCTGCGACGGCGCAGTGGCCAACCCCTTGCCGGTTGAGCCGCTGGTGCGCTACCACCCGGAGGTGGACTTCGTCATCGGTATCAACGTGCTCCTCCCGCCCGACCTGCGGGGTCAGGAGCTGACGGGCTGGGGACGCCTCAACCCCTTGGCCCTGAGCCGGCAGGCTCGCCGCAGCCAGCGCCTCGAGGCGGCGCGCATGCAGTGGCGGCTTGTCCAGAATCGCAGCCTCCTTCTCCACCCCGTGGACTTCCACGAGAGCCAGGGGATCCGCTTCTACGAGCTGTGGGTGGATCGCGGCCGCTGGCCGGAGTTCGTCATGCGCGGTTACCACCACGCCCGGCGCAACTTGGCCCTGTTGGATCGCCGATCCGTGCCCCAGGAGGCCTGACATGAGCGACTTTCCCGCCTTTCTCAGCCGCGCTCGTGCGCTGCAGGCCCAGCTGACGGCCTGGCGTCGCGACCTGCATCAGCACCCGGAGCTGGCCTTCGAAGAGCGCCGCACCGCGGGCATCGTGGCGGCCCACCTGGCCGGCCTGGGCCTGGAGGTGCGCACCGGCGTCGGCCGCACCGGCGTGGTGGGCGTGTTGGAGGGCGTTGCGGACGGCCCAACGGTGATGCTGCGCTTCGACATGGACGCGCTGCCGGTGCACGAGGAGACGGGGCTGCCCTTCGCGTCGAAGGCGCCCGGCCGGATGCACGCGTGCGGCCACGACGGCCACACCGCCATCGGCCTAGGGGTGGCGACGCTGCTGGCCGAGCGCCAGCAGGAGCTGGCCGGCCGCGTCAAGTTCGTCTTCCAGCCGGCCGAGGAGGTAGGCGCCGGCGCACAGGCGATGATCGCCGACGGCGCGCTGGCCGACCCGCGGCCCGACGTAGCCTTCGGCCTGCACCTGTGGAGCCAGCTTCCCGTGGGCAAGGCCGTGGTTAGAAGCGGCCCTCAATGGGCCTCGGCCGACCGCTTCGACATCGAGATCGTGGGCCGCGGCACCCACGGCGCCCTGCCCCACACCGGCGTGGACGCCGTAGTGGTGGCCGCCTACGCCATTGTGCAGCTCCAGTCGGTGATCAGCCGCAGCCTGGACCCCCTGCAGCCGGCCGTGGTGACCATCGGCACCCTGCACACCGGCGGCGCGTTCAACGTGGTGGCCGAGCGGGTGCAGATGAGCGGCACCCTGCGCGCGTTCGACGAGGCCGTGCGCGCAGAGGTCATCCGCCACATGCACACGGTGTTGCAGGGGGTGACCGCAGCCCACGGCGCCGGCTACACCCTGCGCTTCAGCGAGCACGTGCCGCCGCTGGCAAACCATCCCGAGCCCACCGAGCGGCTGCGCCGCGTGGCCGCGGCGATCCTGGGCGAGGACGCCGTCGGGGAAGGCACGCTGATCCTGGCGGCCGAGGACATGGCCGAGTTCTTGAAGCGAGTGCCCGGCTGCTACTTCGTGCTGGGCGCGCAGCCGGCCGGCCTGGAGCGGGGCGAGCCCCACCACAGCCCCCGCTTCAACATCGACGAGGCCGCCCTGCCCCTGGGCGCGGCCATCCTGGCCGCCATCGCCGCCAGCTATCTCAGCCACGAGGACGGCCACAAGGCGCAGCCGTGAGAGCGCCACGGCGCGCCCGCTGTTGGACAACGACAGAGGGCCGAGCAGCCGGGGAGGGGACGCTGTGGAGTTGCCGGACGGCCTTCAGGGCCGGGCGGAACGTCTGCGGGCGTAGCATCGGTGCGCCGGCGGTTGACCAGTTTCGAGAGCGTGAACCGAGCGATGGACGTGAACCCTTCCGACAAGAACGCCCTGGTCCAGCGTCTGATCGAGGCCCGCAACGCGCTGCTGGCCGTCGCCCGCGACCTGCCCGAAGCGCAGCGCAGCCGGCCGGCGCGCGACGACGGCTGGTCCCCCAAGGACATCGTGGGCCATATCGCCAGCTGGGAGAACCGCTACATCACCCTGATCCAGCACCTGATCAACGGCCACGCCGACCGCATCGAGTGGTTGCACGGCGAGGAGGAGGTGGACGCCTGGAACCGGCGGGAGTACCTGCGCAAGCGCGACTGGTCCTGGGACGAGGTGATCCGGGACCTAGCGCTGATCCGCGAGGAGCTGCTCTGGAACCTGGGCTGGGCCACCCCGGAGCAGGTCTTCCAGGAGCACCCGGTGGCGGGCGGCAGCGTAAGCGTGGCCCGCTTCCTGGAGGGCTTGATCGAGCACGACTACGAGCACCTGGCCGAGCTGACCGGTGGGAGCGCGGCCTGATGGCGGAGGAGCGCTGGTTCACCGAGGCCGAGCTGCGGCAGTACAACGGCGAACGGGGCCGGCCGGCCTACATCGCCTACGACGGCGTGGTCTACGACGTCACCAACTCCCCCTTGTGGCGAGACGGCATGCACCGCAACATGCACTACGCCGGCCTCGACCTGACCCGCTCGCTGCGCAAGGCGCCCCACGATGCCTCAGTGTTCAACCGGGTACCCCGCGTCGGACGCCTGATCCAAAATCGCAACCCTTGAGGTGCGCCTATGCAGATCACCCACGTCGAAGTCACACCCGTAGAGTTCAAGCTGAAGGTCCCCTACCGCGTCGCCTACGAGGAGCCGGAGGTGGCCAAGGCTGCTGCGGTGTTCGTGCGCATGGACCTGAGCGATGGCCGCAGCGCCTGGGGATGCGCCGCCTTCGACACCTCGCTGACCGGCGAGACGCTGGACCAAGTGACGCGGGTCTGCCGCCAGTGCGCCGCCATGGCGGTGGACCTCAACCCCCTCAACACCGAGTACGCGCTGGCAGAGCTGTCTACCCTTACCCGCGATACGCCCTCGGCCCAGTGCGCGTTCGACGTCGCCTTCCACGACCTGCTGGGGCTGGCCGCCGGCCTGCCGCTTCACCGGCTGCTGGGCGGCTATCGCTACCGCATCCAGACCTCGGTCACCGTGGGCATCGCGCCGGTTCGGGAGACGGTGGAGCTGGCGCAAGAGCGGGCCCGACAGGGCTTCCGCATCCTGAAGATCAAGGGCGGCCTGAGCGCCGAGGAGGACGTGCGCCGGGTGCGGGCCGTCCGCGACGCGCTGCCCAACCTGACCCTTCGGCTGGACGCCGACCAGGGCTACACCGTGCGCGAGGCGCTGGACGTGGCCCGTGCGCTGGAGGGCACGATCGAGTTCCTGGAGCAGCCCACGCCGGCGGGCAACCTAGATGCCCTCCGCCAGGTGACGGAGCTCAGCCCGGTGCCCATCCTCGCCAGCCAGAGCGTGGTCGGCCCCGCGTCGGCCCTGGCCGTAGCCACCACGCGCGCGGCCCACGGCATCAGCGTCAAGCTGGCCACCTGCGGCGGCCTGATCAACGCGCGACAGATGGACGCCATCGCCCGCGCGGCGCGCATGGCCACCATGGTGGGCTGCCTGAACGAGCCGGCCCTGCTCATCGCCGCGGGCCTGGGCTTTGCCCTCAGCAGCCCTAACGTGCGCTACGGCGACCTGGACGGCCACTTCGACCTGATCGGCGACCCCAGCGTGCCCAGCTTCCGCTTCGAGGAGGGGTGGCTGGTGGCCACCGACGTGCCGGGCGTCGGCTGCCTGGTGGAGCTGTAGCCAGTGACCGAGCCCCCGAGCCCCCTCACCGCCGCCGCCCAACGGGGTCATGCCCTGCCGCCGGCCGGCCAGCCGTTGGTCGTAGCCCTGGCCGGCGGCGTGGGCGGCGCCAAGCTGGCCTACGGCCTGTATCGCCGGCTGGGCGGCCGCCTGGCCGTGGTGGTCAACACCGGCGACGACTTCGAGCACTGGGGCTTGACCGTCTGTCCCGACCTGGACACGGTGATGTACAACCTGGCGGGACTCAACCACCCGGAGCAGGGCTGGGGCCTGGCCGACGAGACCTTTCGCGCGCTGGCCATGATGGCCCGCTACGGCGGCGAGACGTGGTTCCGCCTGGGCGACGGCGACCTGGCCACCAACCTCCTGCGCACTCGGTGGCTGCGGGAAGGCCGGTCGCTGACCGAGGTCACCGAGCGCCTGCGCACTGCCCTGGGCATCGCCGCCGCCATCCTGCCCATGTCCGACCGGCCGGTGCGCACCGTGGTCCACACCGACGAGGGGACGCTGCCCTTCCAGCACTACTTCGTGCGCCGGCGCTGCGAGCCGCGCGTGCTGAGCTTGCGCTACGAGGGGCTAGAGGCCGCCCGGCCGACGCCCCAGGTGCTGGCCGCCCTGGACGCAGCGGACGCCGTGGTGCTCTGCCCCAGCAACCCCTACCTGAGCCTGGACCCTATCCTGCTGCTGCCCGGCCTGGGGGAGCGGCTGCGGGCCTTCGCCGGGCCGGTGGTGGCCGTCTCCCCCATCGTGGGCGGCCAGGCGCTCAAGGGGCCGGCAGCCAAGATCATGGCCGAGCTGGGCGTGGACGTCTCGGCCACGTCGGTGGCAGCGCACCTGGCCCAGCGGCTGCGGCTGGACGGCTTCGTGCTGGACACGGCCGACGCAGACCTGGCGGACGCCGTGGCCGCGCTGGGGGTGAAGCCCCTGGTGACCGACACCATCATGCGCAGCGCCGCCGACAAGGAGCGCCTGGCCGAGGCGGTGCTGGCTTTTGCCTGGGCCCTGAGGCGCGGCGACTGCTGAGAGCGTTGCCTATGTCCGTTCCCTTTGCTACTAAACACCTGCCGGCTGCCCCTGACGTAGTAGCCCCCGACGGCTCCGACGTGCGGGTGCTGCTAGCCCTGCCCGGCGGCAGCATGGCCCACTTCGCGCTGGCGCCGGGCCGCACCTCCCGCGCCGTGGCCCATCGCACGGTGGAGGAGATCTGGTTCTTCCTGGGCGGCCGGGGGGAGATGTGGCGGCGGCAGGGCGAGCGCGAGGAGATCACGCCGGTGTCAGCCGGCGTGTGCATCACCATCCCGCTGGGCACGCATTTTCAGTTTCGCTCCTTCGGGCCGGAGCCGCTGACGGCCGTGGCTATCACTATGCCCCCGTGGCCCGGCGAGGACGAGGCCTACTTCGTGCCGGGCCGGTGGGAGCCGGCGTGACGCTGTACATCCTCGTCCCGGTCAAGCGGCTGGCCGAGGCCAAGAGCCGGCTGGCTGAGGTCCTGTCGGCCGAGGAGCGCCAGGCGCTGGCCCTGCGCCTGCTACAGAGCAGCCTGGAGGTCGTCCGCCAGGCGCAGAGCCGGCTTGGCGCGGTCGGCATCGTAGTCAGCCCCGACCCCGCGGCGCTGGACCTGGCCGCGGCCTACGGTCTGCTGCCCCTGGCCGAGGCGGCGTCGCCCGTACCTGCGGAGGCGGGTTCGCACCTGGAGGGGCGGACGTTCAACGCACAGGCCCAGAGGCACAGAGGTTCCTCGAGAGCGTTGTCGGGGCGGTCGCAGGTAGGGAGGCGAGCTCCGCAGAAGAGCGATCAGGGCTCATCGTTTACCGTTCACCGTCCACCGATCACCGTTCACCGTTCACCGATTACTGATCACCGTCCACCGTTCACCGTTCACGGTTCACCGTCCACCGATCACCCCCTCAACGCCGCGCTGGAGCAGGCCACGGCCTTTGCTGCGGCGCGCGGAGCCAGCGCGGTGTTGATCCTGCCGGCCGACCTGCCGCTGCTCACCCTGGCCGACGTGGAGCGGCTGTGGCGGGCCAGCCAGCTGCTCTACGCGCCGGCCGCGGTGGTTGTTGCGCCGGACGGCCAGGAGCAGGGCACCAACGCGCTGTTGGTGCGGCCGCCGGGCGCGCTGCGCTATGCGTTCGGCCCCGGCAGCTTTCAGCGCCACTGCGCCCAGGCGCGCGAGCGCGGCCTGGCTTGCCACATCGTCCGCTCCCCGCGGCTGGGGTTGGACGTGGACCTGCCCGCGGACCTGGCCCAGTGGCTGGCCATCGAGCGGGCCGACGCCATCCCGGGGACCGCTCACGCCCCCTTGGAGACATCTCCCATGCACGACGAACACCCCCCTATCGCCCTGGACGACGCCGTGGTGGCGTTTCTGAACGAGCCCGGCCTGCTGATGCGCCTGGGCACCCTGGGCAGCGACGGCTATCCCCAGGTGACGCCGGTGTGGTACCTGTTCGAGGAGGGCCGCCTGCTGGTGAGCACCACGGCCGACCGGGTCAAGGCACGCAACATGCGCGGCCACCCCAAGGTCGGGTTTGCGATTGACCGCGACCAGCCGCCCTACCGCGGGGTGACGGGCCGCGGCCTGGCCCACGTGGTGGCCGAGGGGGAGGCGGCGCGGCCTATCACACAGCGCATCGTGGCGCGCTACGTGCCGGCCGAACGGGTGGACGCCATGGTGGAGGCGCTGATGCAGGCCCCGCGCGTGGTGTTTGCTATCGAGGTGCAGCGAATGACGAAGATGGGAAGCTGGTGACGGAAGAACACGAAGGCGCAACGATGACAGCACCATCGGTCAGCCGACGAAGAATCAACGTAGCGTTTCCCGAGCCTCTCCTGGAGATGATGGAGTCGCTTGTACCACCGCGGGAGCGGAACAGCTTCATCGTGGAAGCAACCGAGCGCGCGCTTCGTCGGGAACGACCGCTCAAGGCCCTTGAAAAGTCCAGCGGCGCCTGGTCCGATGCAGACGATCCGGAGCTAGCGACCGAAGAGGACATTGACCGCTTCGTGCGTCGGCTGCGCTCCACGTGGATGCTGCCCTCCCTCGACGGGGTATCGGAAGGTCCGGTGGAGCACGGCTGACCTCACGCTAGACACAACCGTGCCGATTCGGCACCTGCGGCAGCCGGGTTCGGAGGCTGCTCCAGTCCTGTCGGCGGCTGTGAGAGACTGGACCAGCCTCTCTCGTCCCTGGGCTGGTCCAGTCCCATCGGCGACTGTGAGAGACTGGACCAGCCTGGCCGGTCGCGTAGGCTGGTCCGGTCTTGGTGCGATCAGCTTGCCAGCACGTAGGCGAAGATCAGGGGGGCGACGATGGTGGCGTCCGACTCGATGAGGAACTTGGGGGTGGAGATGTCCAGCTTCTCCCAGGTGATCTTCTCGTTGGGCACCGCGCCGGAGTAGGAGCCGTAGCTGGTGGTGGAGTCGCTGATCTGGCAGAAGTAGGCCCAGAGGGGGATCTCCCGCATCTGCAGGTCCTGGCGCAGCATGGGCACCACACAGATGGGGAAGTCGCCGGCGATGCCGCCGCCGATCTGGAAGAAGCCCAGGGGGTTGGTGCGCGACACCTCGCTGTACCAGCCGGCCAGGGCCATCATGGCCTCGATGCCGGTGCGCACGGTGTGCACGTTGCGAATGGTGCCCTCGATGCAGTGCGCGGCGTAGATGTTGCCGCAGGTGGAGTCCTCCCAGCCGGGCACGAAGATGGGCAGGTTTCGCTCGCAGGCCGCCACCATCCAGCTGTCGCGCGGGTCAATCTGGTAGAAGGGCTCCAGGCGGCCGCTGCGCAGAATGCGGTAGAAGAACTCGTGAGGAAAGTAGCGCTCGCCCGCCTGGTCGGCCCGGGTCCACTCGTCCAGCAGTGCGCTCTCGATGCGGCGGATGGCCTCCTCCTCAGGGATGCAGGTGTCGGTGACCCGGTTGAGGTGCCGCGCCAAGAGCGCCTGCTCGTCCTGGGGGGTCAGGTCGCGCCAGTTCGGGATGCGCACGTAGTGGTTGTGGGCCACCAGGTTGTAGATGTCCTCCTCTAGGTTGGCGCCGGTGCAGCTGATGGCATGCACCTTGCCCTGGCGGATCATCTCGGCCAGGGAGAGGCCCAGCTCGGCGGTGCTCATGGCGCCGGCCATGGCGATCAGCATCTGGCCCCCGCGGCGCAGGAACTGCACGTAGCCCTCGGCTGCGTCCACTAGGGCCGCGGCGTTGAAGTGGCGGAAGTGATGCTTGATGAAAGCCTTAACGCTGGCAGCGTGTTCCATGGATATTCCTTTCTAGCGAGTCAGCCATCCCTTCCGATCCGCAGCATCTGCGTTCATCTGCGTCCCCGGCGCCCCAGCAACATGGCGTAAGCCATGACCTTGTACACCAGCTTGGCCGCGGCGTAGTCAGAGGCGTGGAGGCCGGGCGCCGGCGCCAGCTCCACGCAGTCCAGGCCGACGATCTCGGCGTGTTCGGCCACGGTGCGCAGCACGGCCAACGCCTCTTGCCAGCTCAGGCCGTCCGGCTCCGGCGTGCCCGTGGCCAGGATCACGCTGGGGTCCAGCCCGTCCACGTCCAGGGTCAGGTAGACGCGGCGGCCGCGCACCCGCCGGATCAGCTCCGCTTGCCAGCCGCCGGCGTGGACCTCCTCCGCGTACCACACCCGCACCTGCTCCGGCCGGCTGCGCGCCAGGGCCACCTCCTCCGGGCAGACCGAGCGCACGCCCAGCTGCAGGATCTGCTCGATGCCCGGCTCCTCCAGCAGGCGCCGGGCGACGCAGGCGTGGCTGTAGGGGGTGCCGTCGTACCGGTCCCGCAGGTCGCTGTGCGCGTCGAGCTGCACCACGGTGAGGGGCCCCTCCAGCGCCGCCAACAGCCCGCGGCCGAAGCCGACGCTCACCGTGTGCTCGCCGCCTAGGCCGACTACCAGCTTGCCGGTGCGAGCCAGGCTGGCCACGGCCAGGGCGATGCCCTCTACGGCCGCCGCCGGGTCCGCAGGCAGGGCCAGGGGCGGCAGGGTGTGGACCCCGAAGGCCAGCGCCGGCTCCTGGTCGAACTCGCGGTCGTAGAGCTCCACCTGCTGCGAGGCGGCCACAATGGCCGCCGGCCCGCCGGCCGCGCCGCGGCCGTAGCTCACCGTGGCCTCGAAGGGGATGGGCAACACCAGCACCCCGGCGCGGTCGAAGTCGCTGTAGGGCTCGGGAAGCCCCAGGAAGTTGTCGGGGGTCATGGGCGTGTGGAGGAAGGGCGCCAACCATCCAACGGTTGGCGCCCCTTGCCTGTCAGATTAGGATCGCCGCAGCCACCACCGTGGTCCAGACGCCGCCGGAGGCTGCATTGACGCCGATGGAGATGCTGGTGGTGTCCACGATCTCGCCGCCCATCAGATACTGCTCCTTGCGCTCGTTGTAGTCCTTGTCGGCGTCGAAGGGGATGCCCAGGGTGGTGGCGAGCATGGTGGCGGCCAGGTCCTCGGCGTAGTCCGCGGCTTCTTGCTCCGTTTGGCCAAAGGTGTGATGTTCCGACAGATAGCCGTACTTGTCGCGGTCAGCCGGCCGGGCCACGCCGATGGCCGCGGCGATGCGGCGGCCCGGCTCGTTGGTGGCCATCTCGGCGATGACGGCGAAGACGATCTCGCCCGGCTGCAACAGCTTCATGCCCTCCTCACGGGTCACGATCTTGCAGTTGGGCGGGAAGATGGAGGAGACGCGCACCAAGTTGAACTCGGCAATGCCGGCGTCCCGCAGCGCCAGCTCGAAGCTGGAGAGCTTCTCCTTGTGGATGCCAACGCCACGGGTCAGGAAGATCTTGCGCGGGATAAGACGCATGGACGAGAACCTCCGACGTGAGATTTGGTTTAGGCTTTGGGCAGGGCAAGGAACGTGCTCAGCGTGGAAGCTTGAGCCGGTGAACACGGGGAAAGGCACGCCGCATAAGCGCAAAGACGGCCCAGACAGCTTCAGACCGCCGGACTACAGCCAGGGAACATCGGGCAGGGCGCGGCCGGCGCGGCGGAAGAGCACCACCATCGGCGTGCCCTGCGCGCGCCAGAAGGCCACTGCGTCCTCTAGGATGGCGCGCGCGGTGGCCCATTGCTGGGGATTGCGGGCGGCAAACTGGTCGGGCTCGTCGAAAAGCACCAGGTAGCCGGCGGCCGGCGCCCAGGTCAGGTCGCGCAGCGACTCCTCGAACGCGTCCCAGTTCAGGGCGGAGTAGGCGGGGAAGGCCATGGCGTCGCCGACCGTGCGGATGAAGGAGGGCTTGTCGGCGACCGACGATCCGTCCACGTAGAAGAAGCGCCAGCCGCGGGCCTCGGCCTGCCGCCGAAGGCGCTCCGGTGGAGTCGTTGCGGGCACGCGGTAGAGGCCGGGCGGCGTTTGGCCGTCGAACAGGGCATGTAACTTAGGCATGGGAGACTCTTTCGCAGTGGTGACCTCGGTCAAACAGCCGGAGGGTCCGGCGCAGGCTGCCGAACTACCGGACGACTTCGCGAAAACTCTGGTAGTGATCTTCCGTGTAGTAGAGCTCGCCACCGGCGCCGGCTACGATGCGTCGCGGCCCGCGGTCGCGGCTTCCTGGGGTGATCACCGTGTACTCGCGATAGTACCCGCGCGGCTTGGGGGGCAGCAGCCCCTCGCGGTTCTGGAAGACGATGCCATCGCGCTCAAAGGGGAAGGGGCCGCCCTGCTCGATGAGGGCGATGGTGCGTTTAGCCTCCGGCGGCAGGTCCTGGTAGCGGACCGTGGGCAGGCTGCTGGCGCGCGTGGGAGCAGGCCGCAGCGCTGGGGTCGGCGTTCGGGTGGCGCGGCGGGTGGCAGTGGCGGTAGGCTTTCCGGCGGGAGTGGCGGTGGCGCTGAGCGCCGAAGCCGCCGCCGTTCCTGTTCGGTCTGCGGTGGCCTCAGGCGCGGCCGGAGCGCCACAGGCTGCGACCATCGGCCACAGCAAGAGCAGGGCCAAGAGCACCAGCGCTGCGCGGCCCGGGCGGCTGAGGGGCTTGCGGTTATCCTGATACATCGGACCTCCTATCCGGTAGGTGCGAGCACCCGAGATCGAAGTGCTTCACAGCGTTGGCGCCGAGGCCCGCTCCCAGACGAGCGTTGCACGCCAACAAGTCAAGCGAGCATTCCTGCAAAGACGCGACACCTGCGCTAACGGCGGCCACCTCGGTTGCGCAGAACCGGGCTATCAAGCTGCGCCGGTTCTTGGAGATTGGCGAATCAGTCTGGCTGTCCAGCTGGACTGCGAGGTGCGTGGTGGCAGCAACCGCCGGAGGGCTCCATCCTCCTGCAGCTCTGACTCTCCATGCCTGCAGCCTGCCTCAAAACAGGCTGAGCTGCTCGGCCGCCGGCTTCGGCTTGGGTGGACGGCGCTGCGCCGCGCGCACCTCCTTCAGCGCGGCCTCGATGTCGCCCACGAAGGGGGAGAGCGGGTTCTCCATGGCCTGGCCGAAGAGGAAGCGCCGGCGAGCGCTCACCAAGAACAGCCGCCGCTGGGCGCGGGTGACGCCCACGTAGAACAGCCGGCGCTCCTCGTCCAGGTCGCTTGGGCGGCCAGGGCGCCGGTAGGGCAGCAAGCCCTCCTCGCAGCCGACGATGAAGACCACGGGGAACTCCAGCCCCTTGGCTGCGTGTAGGGTCATCAGGGCCACCCGGTCGGCGCGCGGGTCGTAGGCGTCGGTCTCGCTCTGCAGGGCCATGGCCTCCAGGAAGGCCGGTAGGTCAACGCCAAAGGGCAGGCTGCGCCGGGCCAGCTGAGCCAGCCGCTCGCCGTCGGCCTCGCTCAGCGGCTCGGCCCGGTGCCGGCCTAGCCACGCCTGCACCCGGCCCAGAAGCTGAGCCACCGTCTCGCCTGCCTGCTGCGCCGCCGTCAGCTCTTGCCAGAACGCTGCCACCGCCTCTAGCCTGCGCCGCTGCGCCGCCGTCGCCTCAGGCAGGTCCCGCACCGACTCCATCAGTTCCTCCCAGCTCCTCCCAGTTCCCCCCTGTTCCTCCCAGTTCCTCCGAGGTTCCGGCCGCTCCTCCCCTCTGCCCGCCTTTCCCTCCTCCGCTCCTGCCGCCCTCAACACCACCCCTTGATGCACCGCCGACCGTGGGTTGTGCAGCAGCCACAGCCAGGCCAGCGCCTCGCGCACGGCCCGGTGGGCGGCCAAGGGTGTCTGGCCAACGGTCTGGTAGGGGATGCCGGAGCGCTCGAAGGCCTCGATCAGCGGCCGGCTCTGCGCGGCCAGCCGGTAGAGGACGGCGAAGTCGGCGAAGGAGCGGGCCGCGGTCGGCTCGGCGCCTTGGACGCGGCCGGAGTCCAGGGAGAAATAGCTGGTGCCACCCACCATCTGCTCGATCTGGTGGACCACGTATTCCGCCTCGGCCTTGTCGGTGGGGGCGGCGTACACGGCCAGCTTGACCTGCTCGGCGAAGTCGGCCAGGGCTGCCGCGGCCTCCAGGGAGGGGCGCCGGCCGCCGTCCCGGCCGATCACCTGCATGGCTGCGTCGAGGATGGCCTGGCTAGAGCGGTAGTTGCGGTGGAGGACAATGCGCTGTGCAGCGGGGAAGTCCTGCTCAAAGGAGAGAAAGTACCGCCGGTCAGCCCCGCGGAAGCCGTAGATGGCCTGGTCGGGGTCGCCGATGACGCACAGGTTGGTGCCGCCGCCGGCCAGCAGCCGCAGCAGGCGGTATTGGGCCAGGTTGATGTCCTGGTACTCGTCCACCGAGATCCAGCGGAAGCGGGCCTGCACGGCGGCCAGCACGTCGGGGTGCTCCTCCAGCAGGCGCACCGTCAGCGCAAGCAGGTCGTCGAAGTCCACGGCGTCGGCGCGACGGAGGGCAGTGTCGTAGGCGGAGAAGAGCTGGGGGAATTGGGGGAGCTCAGGCGGCTTGGCGGCGAGGTCCGCTGCGTCAGGGGGAAGGAGCTGGTTTTTGGCGGCCGAGATCAGGGCCAGGGCCCGGTCGAGGTCGGCCTGGGAGAGTTCAGGGGCGAGGCCCTTGAGCAGGCTGCGGCGGTCCTCGTCGGCCAGGATGGTGAACTGGGGCGAGAGGCCCAGCCGGCCGGCGTGCTCCCGCAGCAGGGCTGCGCCCAAGGCGTGGAAGGTCTTGACGGTCACCCGACGGGCGGTGTCCTGGCCCAACAGTGCGATCAGACGCTCGGCCATCTCCTCGGCGGCCTTGTTGGTGAAGGTGATGGCCAGGACCTGCTCCGGGGGGACGCCCAGGGCCTGGATCAGGTAGGCGATGCGCACCGTCAGCGTGCGGGTCTTGCCCGTGCCCGGCCCGGCCACGATCACCAGCGGCCGGTCCACGGTCTGCGCCGCCGCGGCCTGCTCTGGGTTGAGGCCGGACAGGAGGTCGGGGAGGGGGGAGATGGGAGCGGGGAGGGGGGCGCTGGGAGCGGGGAGCGGGGAGCTGGGAGCGGGGAGCAGGGAGGGGGGAGCGGGGAGGGGGGAGCTGGGGGCAGGGAGGGGGGAGATGGGAGCGGGGAGGGGGGAGTTGGCAGCGGGCTGGACGGCGCCGGCGGCGCGGAGTGAGGGGTCTGGAACGGGCGCATGGGCCACGTCGGGGTCAGCGAGCGGCGAACCGGCCTCACGCCGAGGCGGCTCCGCGTCCACCAAGCGCGCGGGGACAGGGTCAAACGGCGACGCACCGGCCTGAACCAGCGGCGAGTAATCCGCCATCCGCGCCGCCTCCGACTCGTAACTTGCCCGCTCCTCCCGTACGGTAGCCCTCTTCCCCTTTGTTCCTCCAGCATCCCTAGTTCCCCCAGTTCCTCTTCCTCCAGCTCCCTCAGTTCCTTCCGTTCCCTCAGCCTCCGTTCCCCCAGCCTCCGTCACCCCTTCCTCTCCTCGTCCCTCCTCCTGAAACAACCCCATCTGGCCTGCGGCCACCCAATCCCGGCCCGCAGGAAACACGCGGATCACCCCGTACTCGCCGTCGTAGCCGCCCACGGCCTCCACCTCGCCCCGGCGCATGCGGCCGATGCCCTCGGCCAGCCGCTCGCCGCCCACGGCGCGGATCTCCTCCAGCGGCACAGTGAGCAGGATCTCCAGCTCCGGCCCCAGCCGGCCCAGCAGGCGGAAGTACTCCGCCTCCACCTGCTTGGACGCCGGGCCCGTGCCCAGCATCTCGCCCAGGAGCTCCGGCAGCGGCACCAAGCTATAGTAGGGAGGGGTGCGCGGGGGGCGGCCGCCCACGGGCCGGTCGGCCAGCTGCTCCACCCGGTGCATGACGCCCACGGTGACCGGCTTGCCACACACGGAACAGAGGCCGCCGTGGGCCAGGGTCTCCTGCGGCTCCCAGCGCACGCCACACGCGCGGTGGCCGTCTAGGTGGTACTTGCCCTCCTCCGGGAAGAACTCCACCGTGCCCTTGAAGCGCGCCGGGTCGCCGCTGCGCAGCGCGTCGAACAGCGCGTCGTAGGCCGGCTCGCAGTCGAACAGGGTGGCCTCGCGCGCCAGCTTGGAGGGGGAGTGCGCGTCGGAGTTGGACACCAGCGTGTAGCGGTCCAGAGCCGAGACGCGCCAGTTCATGGGCGGGTCGGAGGAGAGGCCGGTCTCCAGCGCGAAGATGTGCGGGGTCAGGTCCTCGAAGCACTGCTCCACCGAGTCGTAGCCCGACTTGGAGCCGAGTAGCGCGAACCAGGGGGTCCAGATATGGGCGGGGATTAGGTGGCAACGGGGGTTGACCGTCAGCGCGATCTCCAGCAGGTCGCGCGAGGGGAGGCCGAGGATGGGGCGGCCATCGGCGCGGATGTTGCCGATGCGCTCCAGCCGGGCCTGCAGCCGCTCTAAGGTGTCCAGGTCGGGCGCGAAGAGGATGTGGTGCACCTTGCGGGTGGCGCCGGCCTTCTTGTAGATGTTGCTGATCTCCCCGGCCAAAATGAAGCGCACAGGGCGCTGACACGCCGGCGGCAACTGGCGCTGCACCGCTGCGGCCAGCTCGTCCCGCAGGCGATAGAGGCCCTCCTCGGCCGGCTCCAGCTGGCTGCGCAGCTCCGCCAGCCAGCCGGGGTGGGCGATGTCCCCGGTGCCCACGATGTGGACCCCCTTGAGCTGCGCCCAGCGGGCCAGGTGCTCCAGGGTGAGGTCCTTGCTGGTGGCGCGCGAGAAGTGGGAGTGGATGTGCAGGTCGGCTACGAGGTGCATGGGGGAAAGCCGCCGGGACGATCTTATGCCTCGCCGCGCAGGCGGGCCAGCTCAGCGCGCAGGCGGGCGTTCTCTTGCTCGGCCTGCGATCTAGCTGCTTCTGCGCGGGCCCGCTCCTCCTCGGCCTGCCTGCGCGCCTCCTCGTCGCTGAGCAGCCGTTGGCCCGTGGCCTCGTCGTAGAACACCAGCCACCCGTCCTCGTTCAAGGCCAGGCGCAGGCCGAGCAACGGGCTGACGTACTCCGGCGGCTCGTCGGCAGCCGGCGCCAGGGAGAGCTCACCCACCTGGGTCCCCCGGTTGGCCGGCGGCATGGGCACAAAGTGCTTGCCCTCCAGCACGAACGCCTGCAGCGTGGGCCGCAAGTAGTCGCCCGTGGGGTCGTAAAGGTAGTACTCCTGCACGCCCAGCCGCGCGTACAGGTGCATCTTGGTGACCCAGTCCTCGTGTCGGGTGCTCTTGGAGGTGACCTCGAACACCACGCCCGGCGCCTTGCCCTCCTCCCACAGCTTGTAGATCGGCCGGCGGTGCGGGGGCACGCCCCACACCACGAAGCAGTCAGGGGCCACCACCTTGCGCGGGTTGCCCTCCTCGTAATAGAGTAACAGGTTGCCGCTGACGTACACCTGCTGCCCCTTGAACCACCGCTGCAAGAGGTGGATGATGTAGACCATGATCTCGCGGTGCAAGTCGGACTCGGCCATGGGCTTGCCGTCGCTTT
The DNA here is from genome assembly GCA_025055015.1 of Caldilineales bacterium. Classification (GTDB taxonomy): domain Bacteria; phylum Chloroflexota; class Anaerolineae; order JAAEKA01; family JAAEKA01; genus JANWYQ01. The sequence goes on along the minus strand of JANWYQ010000055.1, from coordinate 84,227 downwards.
CTGGGTAGATTACTGCGTCCTTGCTGGCTCGGGGGGACTTGAGTCGGACACTCATGGCGTTCACCTCGCAGACCTGCTGATCCTCAGCGTGGCGGCTGCTGCTATTGTAACACAACGGCCGCAAATCGCGTAACGGGTTGCCAATGGGAGTTGAGCTCTGAGCCGCGCTGGACCGGTCGCCCGAGGGGAGGCGCCCAACACCGGCCCCTGGACAGCCGCTGTCCCCCTTGCGCGTTTGCCACCCAAGCGCCTCCAACCTACAATCGAGGTGACGAGCTATCCCATCACCCGTTGCCGATTGCTTTCCCCATGGCTACCACCCCCTCCCTCTCCCGCGCCCGCCTATCCGCCTACCGCGCCGAGGCCTTCTGCCTGCGCCCCGACCTCCGCGTTGCGACCCGCGAGCAGGCCATCGCTTTCGTCAACCGCCGGGGCTTCGTGCACTTCTGGCCGGTCAAGGACGTGGTCCTGCCCAGCCTGTGGGTGGCGGTGGCCGGCGACCGGCCGGTGCCCAGCGAGCACGACGACCCTGGCCACATCACCTGGGGCTGGAAGGACGAGCTGCTGGGCGCGCGGCGCTGGTACTACGCCAAGGTGCTGCGCCGCAAGGCCACCTTCATTGCGCTAGACGTGGTCCCCTACTTCTACGCCCTGTCGGAGAACTACGGCGAGCCAGAGCGGGATTACCTGGTGCAATACCGAGAGGGCCGCCTGCCCTTCGAGGCCAAGGCCGTGTACGAGACGCTGCTGACCGAGGGGCCGCTGGACACGGTCAGCCTGCGCCGGCTGGCCCACCTGGGCAGCCGGGAGAGCGACGCCCGCTTTGCGCGTGCGCTGGAGCTGTTGCAGGCCGACTTCAAGATCCTGCCGGTAGGGGTGGCGGAGGCCGGCGCGTGGCGCTACGCCTTCGTCTACGACCTGGTGCATCGCTTCTACCCCGACCTGCCGGAGCTGGCCCGGCCCATCCGCCAGGCCGACGCGCGGCGTCGGCTGGCCGAGCTCTACCTGCGCTCGGTGGGCGCGTCGCCGGAGCGAGCCGTGGCCGCGCTCTTCGGCTGGCGCTGGGCGGACACGGTCGAGGCGCTCGATGCCCTGGACGCAGGTGGGGTGGCCGTGCGCGGGGTGGGCGTCGAGGGGGAGACGGGTGACTGGGTGGCGCTGCGTGAGCTGTTGTAGGGAAGTATTCGCCGCGGCGAGCGGTGCGCAGAACAACGCCGCCGAGGCCCCAGTAGGCGCACCGGACGACGATGCCCTGGTGGCCTGGGCCCCGGCGGCGAGGCTCTTCGAGATCTCGGCAGGCGCAGCGGCTAAAGCCATCTCACACCACGCCGCCTTTGGTAATCACCTCCGGGTGCGCAAAGAGGTAGTGGTCCTGGTAGTAGTGCATCCACAGGAAGCTGAGCACGGCGATGTAGTAGCCGCGGTCGAAGGCGGCGTCGAAGGCGTAGCCGGCGCCCTTCCACAGCACCAGGAAGATCAGCAGCGCCAGGACCACGGTGGCCACCGTCAGGCCGACGTTGAAGAGGTAATAGCGCTTGGCGTCCTTGGTCTCCGTGGCCAGGCGCTGCAGGAAGGGGGAGTTCTTCAGCTCGCCCCGCTGCGCGCGCAGGTGCACCAGCATCCACGTCAGGGCCAAGTACTGGAAGGAGTGCCACACGTTCATGCCCTGGAACGCAGTGTCCAGGTTGCCCAAGGCGGGGACAAAGAACGAGGCCACCACCGTCACGGCAATGAACAGGGTCTTGGGCTTGTGCAGCACGCCGGCGCGGTACTCGGCGATGGTCTTGGCGATCCACACGGTGAGCGCGATGGCGAACGCGCTGCCGGCCAGCATCCACATCCACGGCCCCGGCCGCAGCCCCACGAGGCCCAGGATCTGCGCCACCATGTCGCTCAGGTTGTTGTGGCCAATGGTGAACCGGTTGTTGGCGATCTTCCACGCGGCGAGGGGGTAGAGCGCCGTCAGGATCACTGCGTAGTCAGACAGCCGCGAGAAGAGGGAGAGGTTGACGGCCGCCGCCGCCCTTTGCCGCTCGTTGTAGAGAGAGGTGATGTAGATGATCTGGTGAAGGACGTGGATGGAGGCCCAGAAAAAGAAGATGGTGAGCAGCAGGGTGAGGTTGGAGAGGGCCAGCGTAACCACGATCGCGGGGATGATCAGGCTTGAGAGCAGGAAGGCGCGGTGCTTGGCGGCGAAGTCGTGGTCCAGGCCGGTGCGGGTCCAGGTGGCGTACATGTGGGGCCCGCCTACCAACAGGGCGACCGTGGCGTTCACGAAGTTACGGCTGAGGTCATCCACCGTGGTGCCTAAGCCTGCCGCGATGGGCTGGAGGAAGAGGCCGGCGCTGCGCAGCAGCAGATAGACGGTGTAGGGCGCTGCCACCAAGATGACGCTCAGAGAGATGTAGCGCAGGTCAAACTGCCGACTGTAGAGCCAGGTGGTGCCCGCAACGGGGCGGTCAGCGATGGTTGCCGAGCTGAGTGCCATGGGTCTCCTCCGGTTGCCTATCTGGGTGAAAACGACAAGCACGAGAACGCGCGATTGACGCGCTTTTTTTACTGCAAGGGGCCTTCATTTGTCAACTCTGACGCAGGCAAAGCCTATCGAGGCCCCGGCGGCTGGGCCTGTCGCAGCTCGCAACCGAGCCTTACGGGCCCCTCGATCAACCCAAGCCCCGTGACAGCCGCACCTCGTGCGCGCTCAGGCTAGCAGCCCCGCTAGCTCCTGGGCCCATCCCAACAGCGCCTCGTCCTCCCCGAAGCGCGCTACCAGCTGCAGCCCCAGCGGCAGGCCGTTCTCGGCGCGGCCGGCGGGCAAGGTGATAGCCGGCAAGCCGGCATGGGTCCAGGGCAGGTTCATGGCCGGGTCGCCGGTGCTCTCCAAGCCAAGAGGCGCCGGCCCGCGCGCGGCCGGCGTTGCCCACAGATCAACGCCCGTGCGGCTCATCAGTAGCTCTATCTCGTGGCGCAGCTTGCTGGCGCTCGCTCGCGCCTCGGCCAGCTCCATAGGGGTGACGCGGCGGCCCAGCTCCACGATCTCCGCGGTGCGCGGCCGGTACAGCGAGCGGTAGCGGTCGTAGAGAGCGCCGTGTTCCTGGGCGAACTCGGCAAACACCAGGGTGCGATGCCGCCGGGCGATCTGCGCGATGTCCGCCAGCGCCGGCACCTCGCGCACGGTCACGCCGCCGGCGGCCAGCCGCTCAACCTGCGCCCAGAACGCGGCCAGCGCCGCCGGCTCGGCCTGCTCCAGGTAGGGCCCCACGGGCACGCCGACTGCCGGTAGCCGCCTCTGGGCCGGCAGGCCGCGCCACCCCCGACAGAGAACCCCAGCAGCCAGCGCCATCCCGGCCACGTCTTGGGTGAACAGCCCCACGTGGTCCATGGCGCGGGAGAAGTAGACCAGCCCCTGGGTCTCGATCCGCCCCAGGCTGGGCTTGAAGCCGACCACGCCGCAGAAGGCCGCCGGCCGGATCACCGAGCCCATGGTCTGCGTGCCTAGGGCCAGGGTGGCTAAGCCGGCGGCCACCGCCGCGGCCGAGCCGCTGCTGGAGCCGCCCGGCGTGTGGGCCGGGTTATGCGGGTTGCGCGTCGGCCCCGGCTCGAAGTAGGCGAACTCGGTGGTGACGGTCTTGCCCAGCACCAGCGCGCCGGCTGAGCGCAGCTGGCGAATGCACGTCGCCTCGGGGCCGGCGAAGGCCTCGGGCGGCACAGCCGTGCCGGCGCGGGTGACGAAGCCATCCACGTGGATGACGTCCTTGACCCCCACTAGGGCCCCGAACAGCGGCGGCCGACGGGCCGGGTTAGGGTAGGCGGCGGACAGGCGATCCGCCTCGGCGTGCAGCCGGCGGCGGCGGTCGGGCTCTGGCAGCAAGGTCTGCAACGTCGGCTCCACCTGGTCAATGCGGTCGCACACCTGGTCAACGTAGGCGTGCAGGCCGAGGCGCCCGCTGCGCAGGGCCTCCACTGTCTCCAGCAAGGGGGCGCGATGCAACAGCGTATAGATCATCGGTGTCTCCCACAGGTCAACCGGACAGGCCGGGGATAGTCAGCCGTTGGCCGGCTACGATGCGCCAAGGATTGGGGATGCCGTTGGCCGCGGCCAGGGTCGCCACCGCTACGCCGAACCGCTGGCCGATGGAGAACAGCGTGTCGCCCGGCGCCACAGTATAGACGTTGCCCACCCGCGTTCCCTGGGCATGGGGCCGCGGACCGCGGTCGTACACACCGCCGGAAGGGGGGCTGCCGCCACACCGGTTGGGCACCTGGATCACGATGCCGAAGCGCAGGTAATCAGGGCTGGGACCGATGATGTGGCGGTTGAGGCTGTAGACCTCCTGCCATGTGGTACAGTAGCGGCGGGCAATGCTCGACAGGGTCTCGTTGGGTTGCACCAAGTGGGGCACGGTGGCAGCCTGAGCCGCTGCCGGCTGGGGTAACAGGCCAGCAGCCAGGCCCACCATCAGCAATGCAAGGATCCATCGGCGCATGTTGGGCCACCTCAGAGGCGCAGTCAGCGGGGAGCCGGGACGTAGGTCAGGGTGTTAGGCTGGATCGGCCCGGCGATGAAGATCACCAGCTGGCCGTTCTGGAGCTCGTAGCGCTGGGCGCTGCCGAGCTGCAGCAAGTAGCGTTGCTCCTGCTCCAGGAGCTCGGCGGCGCAGCTTTGCTGGCCCGCCACCAGGCCGGAGATGCTTAGCCGGTCGCCGTCCACCTGGTAGCTGCCGATGTAGTTGTTGCAGCCGGCGAAGCCGCTCACTTGGCCGCCTCGGAAGAGCGCCGTGATGGTGCTGCCGGGCAGGGTGTCGAGCAGCACCCAGCTCACGTTCTCCAGGCCAGCCGGCGATGGGGTCGGCGTGGGCGTAGGCAGAGGCGTCGCAGTGGGCGTGGGGGTGGGAGGCGGGCTCACCCGCACCACCAGGCCGGCCACCCCCGTAGCGCCCGCCGAGTCCTGCACCGTCAACACGACGGTGTAGGTGCCGGGCAGGTCAAAGACGTGCTCTACCCGCATGCCGCTGGCCACCTGGCCGTCGCCGAACTCCCAGAAGTAGCCGACGATGGGGTTGACCCCGGTAGACGCGCCGCCGTCGAAGACGACCCGCTCGCCGGCGGTCACCTGGGCCGGGCCGCTGATGATGGCCGTGGGCGGCGGCACAGGGGTAGGCGGTTGCACCACCACTTGAAGGGCGGCCTGTCCTTGCTGCCCGCGGTCGTCGAGGACCGTGAGACGCACGGTATACACGCCCGGCCGATCGTAGACCTTGGTGACCTCGGGGCCGCTGGCGACGCTGCCGTCGCCGAAGTCCCAGTCGTAGCGCACGATGATGGCCCCCGGCGCAGCAGCCGAGCGGCGGCCGCTGAAGAGCAACGGCTGGCCGGCGGGCGCCTGGCTGGGGCCGTCAACAGCCGCCACCGGCGGCGCCAGGGTGGGCTGCGGGGTGGGCGTGGCGGTGGGGGTGAGCGTCGGCGTGGCGGTGGGCAGGGGCGGCGGCGGCACGATGGGCACGTTGTCTGCGTTCTCCGCGCGCACTGCCGCAGCAGACACCCACCCTTGGCCACCTGCCGCAGCCGGGAGCTGGACCAGCCACCAGCTGCGATCGGCCGACACACCCAGGATGGCTGCCTCCTCGCCCGCGCGCAGCTCGCCTACGGCCGGGTACACGTCGCTAGGGCCGGCGAAGGCCGTGGTCGTGCGCTGGGCGATCGCGCGCGGCTCGCCAGGCAGGGGCGTCGGCGTGGCGCGCGCCAGCCCGCCGGTGCGGCTCAGGAAGATGAACGCCAGCACGGCGCCCAGCAGCACGATGCCCAAGGCCAGCAGGCCGAAGATCAGAGGCCAGCGCGCACCGGCAGGCTCCTCGACGTAGGGGTACTCCGGCGGCTCGGCGGCCGGCGGAACCGGGGGCACCGCAGCCGACGGCTGGACGAGGGGAGGGGCCACCGGCGTCGCCTGCTGGCGGATGGCCGCCAAGGTGGCCTGGTCGGCGGAGCTCAGGGGCAGGGAGCGAATGCCCAGGTACTGCATGGTGGCCGCCAGCTCCCGCTCCGACAGGAACTCCAAGGCGCGGCCGGCCTGCTGCTCCACCTGGGTGACCTGGCGCTGGCTCAGCTTGTAGGTGTGCTCGGGAGCGCCGCCGAAGGTCACCAGGGTGGTGTCAGGGCGGCGCACCACGCGATGGACAACGGACATGGACGACCTTTCGACCGTAAGCTGTGCCCGCGCATGATGCCATGAAAAGGGCGTCAGAGCAAAACTGTGTGCCCCCCAACACAAAGGCCCGACGCTCTTGAGCGAGCGCCGGGCCTGAAACGGGTCGTCTGGCGCAGCTTCGGGTCACGCCACCGGCTGCGAGCTAGCGCGACCGGGACGACCGGGCAAGAAAGATTGCCAGCGCAGGTAGTTGAGGATCTGCTCGCTGGAGAGGGTGCCGATCACCTGGCCGGTGTAGGGGTCCACCACCAACAGCAGGGGCAGGCCGCGCTCCTCCAGCGTCTGCAGCGCCGCCAAGATGTCGGTGTCGGGGGTGACCACCGCTAGGTCGGCGTGGGGCGTCATGAGCTCCCCCACCTTCATGCGACGCCAGCCCAACCGCGGCCAGCGGTGGGCGTCGGCCAGGCTCAGCAGCCCGCGCACCTGGCCGAAGTCCTCCACCAGGAAGCTGCGGTGGCCCTGGCTGATGGTGGCCGGCGTCAGCAGGTCGCCGGCGGTCACCCAGCTGGGCACCCGCAGCACCGTGCGGTTCATGAGCTGGCCCACCGTTAGCCCGTTCAGCGCCTGGCGCATCTCCGCCTGCTGACGGCTGGCAGCGGCGGCGCCGTTCAGGAACAGGCCCAGGAAGATCAGCCACAGGCCGTTGAACACGTTGCCCGTCAGCGCGCTGAGGACGCCGATGCCGACGAAGCCGGCGGCCACCAGCTGGCCCACGGCCGTGGACACCTGGGTGGCTCGCAGCTCGCTGCCGGTCAGCTGCCACACCACTGCCCGGAAGACGCGACCGCCGTCCAGGGGGAAACCGGGTAGCATGTTGAAGGCTGCCAGCACCAGGTTGATGCGCGCCAGCCAGGCTGCGGGCTCAGCGATGTAGGGGTTGGGGCCTGCCAGCAGGGCCAGGGCGCCGAAGAGCGCAGCCAGCATCACGCTCACCAGCGGGCCGGCGATGGCGATGCGGAACTCGGCGCCCGCCGACCGTGGCTCGCGCGCGATCTCGGCCACGCCCCCGAAGAAGAACAAGGTGATGGCCCGCACCGGCACGCGGTGGCGCAGAGCCATCAACGCATGCCCTAGCTCGTGGGCCAGCACTGAACCGAAGAAGAGCACGCTGGTCAGCGCGCCCATCAGCCAATAGGCTGCGGGGCTCAGCGCCGGTGCAGCCGCCGGGAAAATCCCCAGCGCCAGGGACCAGGTAGCCAGGCCAAAGATCAAGAACCAGCTGTAGTTGAGCCCGATCGGTATGTTCCAGATGCGTCCGAGTCGCACATTCGCCTTCATAGTCCGACCTCCTCTTTCGCTTCATCAACCAGCACGTCGTTCTCTGCGCTGTGTCGCCAACCTCAGTATAGCAAACCTGTCCAGGTGTTGTCAATCTTTCTGCGACAACTCTAGCGCAAGTCTAACGCAGGATCGGTGAGCATGGTCACCAGATGGGGGAGCGCTCCAGAACACGCCAAGACGTCGGCCTCGTTGCCGGTCCGTGCTGCTCAGAAAGGTGAGCGGGATATCCTGCCCGCCAACGGGAGCGCACTGCAATAGTTGCAAAGGGCACAAGACCCGTTTACAATTCGGGCGTATCTTTTCACGAGAGGACGTGTGCCCTATGCCCCTACCAATCGCTGTGCAGCTGTACTCCGTGCGGGACATCCTGCCCGCCGATTTCACTGGTGTCGTTCGTCGGATCGCCGCCATGGGCTACCAGGGGGTGGAGACGGCCGGCTTCCCCGGTTCGACGCCCGAAGCCGCAGCGCGCCTGTTTCGCGCCCTGGGCCTGACCGTCTGCAGCGCGCACGTGCCGATGCCCACCCGCGAGAACCAAGCCGAGGTGTTCGACACCTTGGCGCTGCTGGGCTGCGCCCGCGCCGTGGTCCCTTGGCAGCCGCCGGAGCTCTTCCAGTCGCTGGACGGCATCGCGCGCGCCGCGGAGGCCTTAAACGAGGCCGCACGGCTGGCCGCGGCCTACGGCGTCCAGCTCTTCTACCACAACCACGCCTTCGAGCTGCAGCCGGTGGCCGGGCGGCCGGCCCTCTACCACCTGCTAGAGCGCCTGGACCCGGCGGTGATGTTGGAGGTGGACACCTACTGGGCGCGCGTCGGCGGCGTTGACCCGGCGGCGCTGCTGCGGGACCTGGGCCCACGCGCAGCGCTGCTGCACATCAAGGACGGCCCCGGCACCCCGGACGACCCCATGGTGGCCGTGGGCGACGGCGTGATGGATTTTCCGGCCGTGCTGGCGGCCGCCGACGGGCATCCGGCGTGGCTGATTGTGGAGCTGGATCGCTGCGCCACCGACATGATGACGGCCGTCGAGCGCAGCTACCGCTACCTGAGCGGACTGGTGGGGAGGTGAGGCCATGAAGCCGACCGGGATTGGCGTTGTGGGCTGCGGCAACATCAGCGGCACCTACATGGAGGTGCTGGGCCAGTTCCGCGGGGTGCGGGTGGTGGCCTGCGCGGACATTGACATGGCGCGCGCCGAGGCTCAGGCGCGCAAGTTCGGCGTGCGCGCCTTGACCGTGGACGCGCTGCTGGCCGACCCTGCGGTGGAGATCGTGCTGAACCTGACGGTGCCCAGCGCCCACGCGGAGGTGGCGCGCGCCGCCCTGCTGGCCGGCAAGTCGGTGTACAACGAGAAACCCCTGGCCATCGAGCGCGCGGACGGCGCAGCGCTGCTGGCGCTGGCCGCCGAGCGCGGACTGCGGGTGGGCGCCGCGCCCGACACCTTTCTGGGCGCCGGCCTGCAAACCTGTCGCCAGCTCCTGGACGACGGCGCCATCGGCCAGCCGGTGGGCGCCACGGCCTTCATGATGGGCCACGGGCCGGAGGGATGGCACCCCGACCCGGAGTTCTTCTACCAGCACGGCGGCGGTCCGCTGTTTGACATGGCGCCCTACTACCTGACTGCGCTGATCCACCTGCTGGGGCCAATCCGCCGGGTAGCCGGCGCCGCGCGCATCTCCTTCCCGGAGCGCGTCATCGGCAGCCAGCCCAAGCGCGGGCAGCGCATCGTCGTGCAGACCCCCACCCACGTGGCCGGCCTGTTGGAGTTCGCGGCCGGGCCCATCGCCACCCTCATCACCAGCTTCGACGTTTGGGCCAGCACCCTGCCCCGCATCGAGGTCTACGGCAGCGAGGGCACCCTGCTCTGTCCAGACCCCAACTTCTTCGACGGACCCGTGCAGCTCTGGCGGACGTCCACCCAGGCCTGGGAGGAGGCGCCGCTGGTGGCGGGCCGGCGAGATCAAAGCCGCGGCATCGGCGTGGCCGAAATGGCGGCAGCCATTCGCGGCGGCCGGCCCCACCGCGCTAACGGCCAGATGGCCTACCACGTGTTGGACGCCATGCACGCCATCCTGGAGTCGGCGCGTTGCGGCCAGCACGTCGTCCTCGGCAGCACCTGCGACCGCCCGCCGCGGCTGGATGACTTGAGCGACTTGTGAGGGAGAAACCTTGACCGGCGCAGAGGCTTGAGTTGGTGAACACCAGGGCATCGTGCGACAGCGATGGGTGATCTTGAAAAGGAGTGAGTAGCAATGGGCGTCTCCAGCGTTTCTCTTGCCGACCTACGCCGCGTGCCGGCGGTGCCGGGCCTGCCCTACATCGGCAGCCTGTTCGACATGCAGCGCGATCCGTTGGGCTTTGGCCTGCGGGTGGCCCAGGAGTTCGGCGATGTGGCGCGCATGAAGGTCATGGGGGAGGAGGGGATCGTCCTGCACAGCCCGCAGGACATCCAGCACGTCCTCCAGACCAACAGCCGCAACTACAGCAAGCAGACCATGGACTACCAGCTCCTGCGGCCGCTGGTGGGCAACGGCCTGCTGACCAGCGACGGCGACTTCTGGCTGCGCCAGCGGCGGCTGATGCAGCCCGCGTTCCACCGCCAACGCATCGCCGCCCTGGCCGACATGATGGTGGAGGCCACCCTTGCCGCCCTGGAGACGTGGGAGCCGGCCATCCAGCGGGGCGAGGCCATTGCGCTGGACCAGGAGATGGCGCGGCTGACCTTAACCATCGTCGGCCGCGCGCTGCTCAGCTTCGACCTGGGGGACGAGGCCAACGAGTTCGGCCGCGCCTTCCGCCAGGCTAACGCCCACTTTGGGTTCAAGAACTTCCTCTCCCTGCTCCTGCCGCAGCTTCCCACCCGCAGCAACCGCCAGTTTAAACAGGCAGTGCGCAGCATGGACGCGGTGGTGCAGGAGATCATCGCGACGCGGCGGCGGCAGGGCGCGGCGGCTGCGCCGGACGATCTCCTCTCCTTGCTGATGGAGGCGGTGGACGAGGAGACCGGCGAAGGCATGACCGACCAACAGCTGCGGGACGAGGTGATGACCATCCTGTTGGCCGGCCACGAGACCACCGCCAACGCGCTGACCTGGACCTTCTATTTGCTCTCGCAGCACCCCGAGGAGGCGGAGCGGCTCTACGCCGAGGTAGACCAAGTGCTGGCGGGCCGGCCCCCGACCTTCGACGACCTGCCCCGCTTGACCTTTGCGCGCTACGTCTTCCAGGAGGCGCTGCGCCTCTACCCGCCGGCCTGGAGCATCGCCCGCCGCTCCATCGAGGCGGACATGTTGGGTGGCTACGCCATCCCCGGCGGCACCATCGTCCACATCAACATCTACGTGCTGCACCACAACCCCCGCTACTGGGAGGAGCCGGAGCGCTTCTGGCCCGACCGTTTCGACGAAGCCCACAGCGAGGGTCGGCATCGCTTTGCCTTCATCCCCTTCAGCGCTGGTCCCCGCAAGTGCATCGGCGACCAGTTCGCCATGACCGAGGGGCTACTGATCCTGGCCACCGTGGTCCAGCGGCTGGCGCTCGACCTGGCTCCCGGCCACCGGGTAGAGCCACATCCGTTGATCACCTTGACGCCAAAATACGGCATGCGCATGATCCCTCGCCGAAGAACCGCGTGACCTTGGGCGGCGCCTTGCGTCGCAAGCAATGGAGCCGGCATAACGTCAAGTCGGAAGAGGCCTTACAGACAAGGCGGCGGCCTCGTGATTTCGTCTGGGCTAGGTGAGCAGCCCGGAAAGCTGCCCGCACCTCATCTGCAAGGTTTTAGGAAGGAGCATACCATGACCACCAAGGCCGATTTCGCCCCTGAGGAGTGGAGCCGCCTGCTTCAGGCGCCGTTGGCTGTCGGCATGTACGTTGCCGCAGCTAGCCCCAGCCTGCTGGGCTCCATCGGCGAGTCGATGGCGCTGGGGAAGGGCATCGCCGCTGTCGCCCAAAGCGGCACCGACAACGAGCTGCTTAGCGCGCTGATTGGCGATCTGACCAACAAGGAGACCGCTAAAGAAGCACAACTCAAGCTCACAGCCAGGGATCCGGAGGGGATCAAGGCCGAGCTCATGGACGCGGTGCGAGGCGCAGCAGCGCTGCTGGACGAGAAGGCCAGCGCCGAGGAGGCCACCGGCCTCAAGCAGTGGTTCTACCAGCTGGCCGTGGACGTGGCCAACGCCACCAAGGAGGGCGGCTTTCTGGGCATCGGCGCCGTGCGCGTCAGCGACGCCGAGAAGGCTGCGCTGGCCGAGCTGGCTGACGCGTTGGGGGTGACGCCGTAGGCTCGCCAAGCGTCGTCCCGAGGCTTCTCGCTAGGAAAGAGCAGGTCCCTGGTGGCGCCAGGGACCTGTTCTTTTGCACTTACCTACGGACGGCCACCCACTGACCTTGGCCCGTCCGTCGCAGTCTGTGATGGGCTCAGTAGTTGGTGAACAGCAGCCGGTTGGGGGAGTTCCGGCCCGGGTTCCCCACCACGCCGGTGGTGGCGTTGTTGACGATGGCGTTGCGCACCGTAGCCGGCGAGGCCGTGGGGTTGGTCTGTAGGTACTGGGCCGCCACGCCGGCCACGTGCGGCGCGGCCATGGAGGTGCCGCTGATGGTGTTGGTAGCGGTGTCGTTGGTGTGCCAGGCTGAGGTAATGGAGGAGCCGGGCGCGAACAGGTCCAGACAGGAGCCGAAGTTGGAGTAGGACGCGCGAGCGTCGGTGTTGGTGGTGGCGCCCACAGTGAGGGCGTCCGCCACGCGCGCCGGGGAGAACTTGCAGGCGTCGCGGTTGCTGTTGCCGGCGGCGATGGCGTAAGTCACGCCGCTGTTGATGGAGTTGGTCACGGCGTTGTCCAGGGAGGTGGAGGCAGCGCCGCCCAGGCTCATGTTAGCCACCGCCGGCTTAACAGCGTTGGCCGTCACCCAGTCCACACCGGCGATGACGCCGGAGGTGCTGCCAGAGCCGCTGCAGTTGAGCACACGCACCGCAATGAGCTGCACCTGCTTGGCCACGCCGTAGGTGGTGCCGCCCACGGTGCCCGCCACGTGGGTGCCATGGCCGTTGCAGTCGTTGCCGTTCTGGCCGTCGCCCACGGTGTCGGTGCCGATGGAGGCGCGGCCGCCGAACTCGGTATGGGTGACCCGGATGCCGGTGTCAATGATGTAGGCGCGCACGCCGGCGCCGGTGGCGTTGTAGGTGAAGGAGTTGCTGAGGGGCAGGTTGCGCTGGTCGATGCGGTCAATGCCCCAAGTGGCCGGGCTTTGCGTGGTGTCAATGCTCACCACCTGGTCGGCTTCGATGTAGTCCACGTTAGGGTTGCGGCGCAGCGCCTCCACTGCGCGAGGCGGCAGGGTCGCCGCAAAGCCGTTGAGGGCTGCCGAGTAACGATAGTGAACCAGGACGCCCCGCGGGCCGTCGGCGAGAGCATCCAGCACACCACGGCCCGCCGCCGCCTCCGCATCGGCGATAGCCGCCTCCACGTCGGCCGGCGTCGTGCCGGGCTTCAGGACGACGATATAGCGACCGGCGATGGCCGAGGGCGAGTCGACGCCGAGCAGGGGCGCCACGGGACCACTGCCAACGGCGAAGGCCGGAACGGCCACGACGAGCGCCAGCAACAAGGTCGTCACGACCAGCCACAGCTGTTTCCGCTGCATTGTCACACCTCCAGAGAGCACGAATTGACTGCCGTCAGCCCAGCGCTTCAGATGTTTCGCTGACGCAGTAAGCTTGAGTTTCGTTCCAGGGTACCAACAGCCCCCCGCTGCGTACGCTGGAGCAAACCCATTATACGCCGGCCCCCTGGGGCGTCAAATACCCTCGCAGACGGCAAGAGCAGAACCACCGACGCCAACACGGCTGCCGTTTGTCGTTCGCGAACAGACGTGCTACACTCCGCCCCGGCTCACCATGTTTCCGCGAAACAAAGCGCTTCCCGGAAACTGTGGAGACTATCCGGAGGACCAGTGCTATGTCGGATGTGCCAGCCATCCTTACCCAAAACTTGGGCCGGGTCTACAAGCTGCGTGGGCCCAAGCACAAGGGAGACCCCAAACAGATCGTTGCGCTGCAGGGGGTGAACCTCAGGGTCGAGCGCGGGGAGCTTTTCGGCCTCCTAGGTCCAAACGGTGCCGGCAAGACCACCCTGATCAAAATCCTCACCACTCTGCTGCTGCCTACCTCCGGCACGGCGCTGGTGGAAGGGCTCGACGTGACGCGCGACGCGCAGGAAATCCGCCGACGCATCAGCATGGTCAGCGGCGGCGAGACCAGCGGCTACGGCCTGCTCACCGTCGAGGAGAACCTGTGGATGTTCGCCCGCTTCTACGGCCTGGAGACCAAGGTGGCCAAGCAGCGCATCGGCGAGCTGTTGGAGGTGGTGGGCCTAAGCGACCGCCGCCGCACCAAGATCTCCGACCTCTCCACCGGCCTGCGCCAGAAGATGAACTTCGTGCGCGGGTTCATCAGCGACCCAGACGTGGTCTTCCTAGACGAGCCAACCCTCGGCCTGGACGTGACCGCAGCGCGACAGGTGCGCGACTTCGTGCGCGCGTGGATGGAGCAGCACCCGGACCGCACGCTGTTGCTCACCACCCACTACATGGCCGAGGCCGACGAGCTGTGCGATCGGCTGGCCATCATTGACAAGGGACGGCTGTTGGCGCTGGACACCCCGGCCAACCTCAAGCGCCGGCTGCGGCGGGAGACGGTGTTTACCCTGCGGGTGATCCCCCTGGGCCAGCGGCCGATGCGCCGCGAGGACATGATCGAGGCGGTGCCCGGCGTGCGCCAGGTAACGGTGCGCGAGACCGACGGCGCCACGGAGCTCAAGCTGATCCTGGAGGCCGAGGACGCCCTGGGTGGCGTGCTGGACCACCTCACGCGGCGCGGGTCCGGGCTGATTGCGCTGGAGAAGCGGGAGCCCACCCTGGAGGACGTGTTCATTGACCTGGTGGGCCGCGGCCTGGACGTGGACACCTCCGAGCGGTTGAACGGAAGCCTATGACCACGAACACCGCAGAACCTCGGGTCACGAAAGCCACCGGCCTGGCCCTGTTCTGGGCCACGACCTGGGCGCGCGCCTACCCCCGCATCGTGGGCACCCTGCGCGAGCGAAGCTGGCTGATCTTCGAGACGGTGCTCCCGATGTTGTCGGTAGCGGGCTACGTCTACATCTACCGCGCCATCCAGGCGCCGCCGGAGTACACTGGGTTCGCCGTGCTGGGCGGGGTGATGACCGCCTTCTGGCTCAACGTGCTGTGGAACATGGCGAGCCAGCTCTACTGGGACAAGGACCAGGGGAACCTGGAGATCTACGTGCTGGCGCCCGGCCCTCTGATGGCCATCCTACTGGGCATGGCGGTGGGGGGCCTGGTGATGACCGCCACTCGCGCGGCGGTGATCCTGGTGGTGTGCACGGTGCTGTTCGGCGTCAGCTACCAGATCGCCGATCCCCTGCTGCTGGCGGCGGTCTTTGCGGCCACCATGGCCGCCCTGTACGGCATGGGCATGTTGTTTGCGTCGGTCTTCCTGGCCGCCGGACGCGAGGCATGGCACCTGTCCAACCTGTTGCAGGAGCCCATCTACCTGGCCTCCGGCTTCTACTTCCCCGTGAAGGCCCTGGGCGGGATCGTGGCTACCCTGGCGTCGGTCATTCCACTCACCTTGGGGCTAGATGCCATGCGCCAGCTAGTGTTCTCCGGCGATCCCGCCCTGGGCTTCCTGTCGGTGCCCGTGGAGCTGGCGATCCAGGTGGTGTTGGCGGTGGTGTTTATTGCCCTGGCTTGGTGGGCGCTGGCCAAGCTGGAGGAGATCGGCCGTCGTGAGGGACGGCTGATCGAGCGGCGGCGGTAGGCCATGGCTCTCGTGCAACGCGTGTTCGACTCCCGCCTGGTGCGCAGCAACGATGGGCTGCGCAGTTTTCTGGTAGCCGCCTGGCTGGGCTGGCAGATCGAGTCCAACTGGGCGGATCCCTTCTTGTTCGCCGTGTACTCCCTGGCGCGGCCGCTGGCCAGCGTGCTGATCATCGTGGTGATGTACGGGGTGATCACCGCCGGCGCCTACGCCGAGCCGATTTTCGCCTACATCTACCTGGGCAACGCACTGTACATCTTGGTGGGCCAGGTGATCACCGGCGTCAGCTGGGCCATCATTGACGACCGCGAGCACTATCGCGTGGCCAAACACCTGTACACGGCGCCCATCAACGGCTACGCCTACCTGTTCGGCCGAGGCGTGGCGCGGCTGCTCATCGGCACCATCTCGGTGGTCATCGTTATCGGCTTCGGCATGGTGGTCTTCAAGCTGCCCATCCGGCTGGCCACGGTGGACTGGCCTCTGTTTGTCGCCAGCACAGCCCTGGGCGTAGCTGCCCTGGCCGGCCTCGGCCTGATCATGGGCGCGTGGACCATGACCATGGCGCGGCACTTCTGGTCGGTGGGCGACGCGGTGTCAGGCGCCATGTACCTCTTCAGCGGCGCCATCTTTCCGTTGGAGGTCCTCCCCTCGTGGCTGCGTCCCCTGGGGTTCCTGCTGCCCGTCACCTACTGGCTGGAGGCGGCGCGGCGTGCGCTGCTAGGCCCCGGCGCAGTCGGGTTCCAGACCTTCGCCCACCTGTCCAACGCTCACCTGCTGGCCATCCTGGCCGGGTTCACTTTGGTCCTGCTGGTCGGCTCGTACTACTTCTACCGTTGGGCACTGCACACGGCCAAGGAGAAGGGCTTAATTGACATGGAGTCGGGATATTGACGGCCGTAGTTTTCTGATCTACGCCGACGTGGGGTATAATGTCCGCGGTTAGGAGAGCGCCATGACGTACCTACAAGTTATTGACGAGCTACCGCGCGATCTCCAGGTCCCCATGCTGAAGCTGGCGGAGGCCTTGCGCCGCGACTTCGCCGCGGAGTTCGCCGTTCAGCGAGAGGATTTCAACCAGCTGCGGGCAGTGGTCCAAGAGCTGGCCGAGGCGCAGAAGCGCACCGAGCAGCGCGTCGAAGAGCTGGCCGAAGCCCAGAAGCGCACCGAGCAGCGCGTCGAAGACCTGGCCGAGGCCCAAAAGCGCACCGAGCAGCGCGTCGAAGACCTGGCCGAGGCGCAACGGCAGAGCGAGGCACGGCTAACACGGCTGGAAACGGTGGTAGCGGAGTTGGCCGAGGCGCAACGGCAGAGCGAGGCACGGCTAACGCGGCTGGAAACGGTGGTAGCGGAGCTGGCCGAAGCCCAAAAGCGCACCGAGCAGCGCGTCGAAGAGCTGGCCGAAGCCCAAAAGCGCACCGAGCAGCGCGTCGAAGAGCTGGCCGAAGCCCAAAAGCGCACCGAGGAGGCTATCCTCCAGCTGACCGCCGAGCAGCGCGAGATGAAGATCAGCCTGGCCGTTCTCCAAGGGGAGCGGTTGGAGCGGCAATTCCGAGACAAGGCACCTGCCTACTTCGGGCGTATCCTGCGTCGCACGCGCGCGCTCTCGCTACAGGAACTGGAGGTCGAGCTGGAAGACCGCCTCGACCGCGACGAGCTGCAGGAGGTTATGCTGCTGGACGCAGTCGTGCGCGGACGCCTGCCTGAGCGCGGCGACGCCGCGTCCGTCTTGCTGGCTGTGGAGGCCTCGGTGGTGGTTGACCGCAACGACGTCGAGCGCGCGGCGCGGCGGGCGGCGCTGCTGCGCAAGGCAGGGTTGGTAGCTGTTCCCACGGCAGCCGGAGAGAAGATCACACAAGGGGCGATCGAAGCCGCTCGCCAAGCGGGGGTGCTGCTGGTGCAGGACGGCCAGCAGCTGTACTGGGACGAGGCCTTAGCGGCAGCGCTGGAGCCTCAGCGATAGCCCAAGCGAACCAAAGCGGGAGTGAGGGGGGGAGAAGATCTCCATTGCGCCATGGGCCACAGCGCTCCGGTTTGGCTATGGCTTTCTTTTGGCGTATACTTGTGCTGCGCAAGCGCGACACACCTCCCTCACAAACACCGTCGTCCGCGGCAACGGAGCCAGGCCATGGTCACCCCCAACCTCTCGTCCGTCACCCTCACCCTCGACGGCCAAAGCGTCACCGTGCCCGCAGGGACCACCCTGCTCGGGGCTGCCCGCTGCGCCGGGGTGGAGATCCCTACCATCTGCTACCATCCCAACTTGACCCCCAACGCGGTCTGCCGGCTGTGCACCGTGGAGGTGGAGGGGATGCGCACGCTGCAGCCGGCCTGCGTGGTGCCGGTGCGGCCGGGGATGGTGGTGCATACGGACAACGAGCGGGTGCGCACGGCGCGGCGGGTCATCTTGGAGCTGCTGGCCTCCACCGTGGACCTGCGCGAGGCGCCGGAGATCCTGGCATACCTCGAGCGCTATGGCGCCGACCCGGCGCGCTTCGCCGGCGGCCGACGCCGCCAGTTTCCCCTGCTGGACGACAACCCCTTCTACGTGCGGGACTACTCCCAGTGCGTCATGTGCTGGCGCTGCATCCAGGTGTGCGCGGACGACGTGCAGTACACCTACGCCCTGACCTGGGGCGGCCGGGGGCTAGGTAGCCATGTGGCCACCTTCTTCGGCGAGGACATGCCCGACACCACGTGCGTCTTCTGCGGCAACTGCGTCGGCGTCTGCCCCACCGGCGCGCTCAAGGGAAAGATCGAGTTTACCCTGGAACAAACGACCGGCTCCTGAACTGCTCGGAGGATCTGTATGCGTCCCGACCGCGTGGTCCGCTCCACCTGCCCCTACTGCGGCGTGGGCTGTCAGGTGCTCTTGAACGTCAAGGACGATCGCATCTTTCGCGTGGACGCGCCCTTCGACGCTGCGCCCAACTACGGCCGGCTGTGCGTCAAGGGCCGCTTCGGCGCGGACTTCGTCCAACACCCCAGCCGGCTGGCTGCGCCCCTGATCCGCCGCAACCCGCAGCGGCCGGGGGAGCGCCGCGCCGCGGCCGGCCCGGACGACTGGCGCGTGGTATCGTGGGACGAGGCGCTGGACTACACGGCTCGGCGGCTGTGGGACCTGCGCACCCGCTACGGCCCTGACAGCATCACGGCCAACGCCTGCGCCAAGGCCACCAACGAGGACAACTACCTGCTGCAAAAGCTGATGCGCCAGCTCCTAGGCACCAACAACATTGACCACTGCGCCCGGCTGTGCCACGCGGGCAGCGTGGCCGGCCTGCAGCTGGCCATCGGCTCCAGCGCCATGAGCAACTCCATCGCCGAGATGAAAGATCTGGAGTGCTTCATGGTGATCGGCAGCAACACCGCCGAAACCCACCCGGTGATCGCCACCTTCCTGAAGCAGGCAGTGCACAAGAACGGCGCCACCCTGATCGTCGTGGACCCGCGGCAGACGGAGATGACCCGCCACGCCACCCTCTGGCTGCGCCAGAAGCCGGGCACCGACACCGCGCTCTTCAACGCCATGGCCCACGTGGTGGTCAAGGAAGGGCTGTACAACCGCGACTTCATCGCCCAGCGCACCGAGGGCTTCGCCGACTACGTGGAGAGCTTGGAGGACAAGACGCCGGAGTGGGCCGAGGCCATCACGGGCGTGCCGGCGGAGCAGATTCGCCAGGCGGCGCGGCTCTACGCCACGGCCAAGGCCGCAGCCATGTACTGGGGCATGGGCATCAGCCAGAGCACGCACGGCACCGACAACACCCTGACCCTCACCAACCTGGCCCTGCTGTGCGGCCACGTGGGGCGGCCCGGAACCGGCCTGAACCCCTTGCGCGGGCAGAACAACGTCCAGGGCTGCTCCGACGCCGGCGGCCTGCCCAGCTTCTACACCGCCTACCAGCCGGTGACCGACCCGGCCGTGCGCCGGCGCTTCGAGGAAGCCTGGCACGCGCCGCTGCCCAGCCGCCCCGGCCTGACCGTCACCGAGATGGTGGACGGCATCCTGACCGGCCAGGTCAAGGGGTGGTACGTGATGGGCGAGAACCCCTTGATGAGCGAGCCGAACCTGCGCCACGCCCAACACGCGGTGGAGCACCTGGAGTTCTTCGTGGCCCAGGACATCTTCTTCAACGAAACCAACGTCTTCGCCGACGTGATCCTGCCCGCGGCTAGCTTCGCCGAGAAGGACGGCACCTACACCAACTCCGACCGCCGGGTGCAGCGGGGGCGCCGGGCTATCCCCCCGCCCGGCCAGGCCCGCGCCGACTGGGAGATCATCACCGACCTGGCGCGGCGGCTGATCCACCTGGCCAACCCGCCGGCGGCCGACGCCCTGCTGGCCCAGTGGCAGTACACCCACCCCGAGGAAGTTTGGGAGGAGATGCGCCGGGTAACGCCGGAGTTCTACGGCATCACCTACGAGCGGCTGGAGCGGGAAGGCGGCGTGCACTGGCCCTGTCCATCCCTCGATCACCCCGGCAGCCCCTACCTCTTCGCCGAGGACTTTCCTCGCGGCCGCGGCAAGTTCTGGCCGGTGGAATACGGCACCGAGAGCGAGTTGCCCGACGAGGAGTACCCCTTCGTGCTCAGCACCGGCCGCGTGCTCTACCACTGGCACGGCGGCACCTTGACCCGGGTCAGCGCGCTGGACAGCATCTGGCCCGAGTGCACCGTCGAGATGCACCCGCGCGACGCAGCCCGCCTGGGCCTGGACACGGGGGACTGGGTGGCGGTTAGCAGCCGCCGCGGCAGCATCACCGCCCGGCTGCTGGTCACCGGCCGCTCGCCCGAGGGCACGGTGTTCATCCCCTTCCACTTTGCCGAAGCCGCGGCCAACGTGCTCACCGACAAGCGGCTGGACCGCCGGGCCAAGATCCCCGACTACAAGGTGTGCGCGGTGCAGGTGGCCAAGGCCCCCCCGCTGGACCCCTGGCGCAGCCCATTGGTGGACCGGGGAACCATCAAGGATCCGGTGATGGTGTGAGGTTGCGAGGTTCCCGGCAACTTCGAAGGTTCCGAAAAACTAATCGTGCCCATCCTGAGCCAGCCAAACCAACACGGCTTCGAGGCTGGGCAACACGGCCACCACTTGCCGCACAACCTCGGCCGAGGGCGGCTTGAGGTCGGGAACCACGACCACCGCCATGCCCGCAGCCAGCCCCGCCCGCGCGCCCGGCTCCGAATCTTCCAGCACCAGGCAACGGGCCGGCTCCACGCCTAGCCGCTGGGCCGCCAGCAGGAAGATGTCGGGGGCCGGCTTGCTGCGCGGCACCTCGTCCCCGCCCACCACCGCCGCAAAGCGCGACCGCAGGCCCGTCTGCGCCAGAAGCCGCTCAACGATGGGGCGCTCGGTGGAGCTGGCCACCGCTCTCGGAACGCCCTGCGCCTCTAGGTAGTCCAGGAGCGGGAGCAAGCCGGGCTTGAGGGGCACCCCTTCCCGGTTGATCCGCTGCCAGATGACCTGGTTGGTGCGCCGATTGACCGTCTCCAGGGGAAAATCGGGGCCGTAGGCGGCGCGCACTACCTGGTCGGTGGCCTCGGCGTTGCGGCCGACGCACTCCAGAAAGACCTCGTCCCGGGCCGGGTAGCCGGCCTCGACCACGGCCTGGCGCCACGCGGCCAGCACGAGCCGCTCGGTGTCGAACATCAGGCCGTCCATGTCGAACAAAAGCGCAGTGGGATGCATACGGTTTCGCTCGGTTCGGTTAGATCAACTGCCGGCGCACAAAGCGCAGGGCGGTCTCGGCCAGGATAGCCGTTCCAAGGGGCAACGCGTCCTCATCAATGTCGAACGTAGGGGTGTGCAGGTGGCGAGGAGGGCCGCCGGGAGGCATGGCGCCCAGCTCGAACATGGCCCCGCGCACCAGCCGCGACATATAGCTGAAGTCCTCTGCGCCCATGCTGCGCTGGCCTGTCGCCAGTCGGTTGGGGCCCAACAGGTTGGCAGCCACCTGGCGCAGCCATGACGCCACCACCGGGTCGTTGTAGTTGGCCGGATAGCCGCGCAGCACCTGGAGCTCGTAGTCGCCGCCGAGGGCGCGCGCGATCTGCAGCGCCTGCTCCAGCTCACGAACGAGCTGCTCGCGCACGTCGTCGTCGTAGCTGCGCAGGGTGCCCTCCAGGTACACGGCGCCGGGGATGATGTTCTCCGCGGTGCCGCCCCGCACCACGCCGACGGAGAGGATGGCCGGCTGCAGGGGGTCCAGCCGCCGGGAGGGGATGGCGTAGAGGGCGTTAAGCACCTGGGCCGTCAGCCAGATGGGATCCACCGCCCGGTGGGGATAGGCACAATGGCCGCCCCGGCCCGTGATGTAGACCTTGAAGGTGTCTATGGCTGCGTCTACCCAGCCCTCGTCGGCCTTGATGTGGCCGGTCTCTAGGGTTCCGTTGACGTGGAGGGCGATGACCGCGTCCACTCCCTCCAGTGCGCCGTCGGCGATCATGCGCGGCGCGCCGCTGAGGCCTTCCTCGTCGCTAGCTTCCTCGGAGGGCTGGAAGAGCAGGCGCACCTGGCCGGGGATCTGCTCTCGGCTGAGCAGCGCCGCCACGCCTAGCAGCATGGCCGTGTGCGCGTCGTGGCCGCAGGCGTGCATGTAGCCGGGCACGCGGGACGCGTACTCGACGTCGTTCTCCTCCTGGATGGGCAGAGCATCCATGTCCGCGCGAAGGGCGATCACCGGGCCGTCGCCGTCGCCCAGGTAGCCGACCACCCCTGTCTTGCCCACGCCGACGCGCACCTCAACCCCCAGCTCGACCAGGGTGCGCGCCACCAGGTCGGCCGTGCGATACACCTCGAAGCCAAGCTCCGGCCAGCGATGGATCTGCCGTCGCCACTGCACCAGAAGGTCCTTGATCCCTTGCGCTGCCTGCAGCATAGGCAGTCTCCTAGGAAGTGACGCCGGGAGCCTAGCTGCCGTGGCCTACTCGGCCGCCGCCTGACCCACCACAGCCTCATCGGCGGCAGCTTGGCCGGCCGTCACTCGCTGCAACATGTCCACCAGCACGGCCACGCCCCGCTGCCACTCCTCGATGGCCACGTGTTCGTGGGGGGTGTGGTCCAGGCTGCTGTCGCCCGGCCCGTAGGCCACGATGGGGCACCGCCAGATGGGCCCCACCACGTTCATGTCGGAGGTGCCGGTTTTCAGCACGAAGCCCGGCTGTCCGCCTTGGGCCCGAATGGCGGCCAGGAAGGCGCGCACCAGGGCGTTGTTCTTGTCGGCGCGATAGGCGACCTCGGCGCCCTCGAAGGCTAGCTCGGCCGGGCCGGCCAGCGCCTGCAGCTCCGCCTGCAGCGCCTCCGGCCCGATGTCCGGGGGCAGGCGGAAGCCGAGCATCATCTGCGCCGTCTCGGTCAGGCCGTCGCTGTCGGAGCTGAAGCTGCGCAGCGAGGCCAGCACCTGGTCCCACGGCTTGTCGCGGCCGGCGTTGAGCTCGGCCACCCGGCTGCGCACCCGGTTCCACAGGTCCACGGCCAGCTCGCAGGCCGAGGGGGCCGGTCCGGCGGTGTGGGACATGGGCTGGCGCACGGCGACATGGGCCAGCAGCCGACCCTTGTAGCCTAGGGTGACCCGGCTCCAGCCGCTGGGCTCGCCGATCACGCAGTATGCAGGGCGGTACTGCGCCGCGGCGTGGCGCGCGCCCCGGGACGTAGCCGCCTCCTCCTCCACCGCAGCGATGACCACGATGAGCCAGCCAGGCCGCGGCCCGACCAGCGCTGCGGCCACGGCGAAGGCGGCCAGCGGCCCCTTGGCGTCCACCGCCCCACGGCCGTACAGCTTGCCCTCCTCGACCCGCACCGGAACGTGGCCGCCCACGGTGTCAATGTGACCCAGCAGTACAACGTCCTGCGGCGGCGAGCCGTCGGCGGCCGGCCCGCCGTCCACGATGCCCACAGCGTTGCCCACGGCGTCCACGAAGGCGCGCAGTCCATGCCGGCCCATCCAGTCCGCCAGGAAGGCCGCTGCAGCCGCCTCCTGGCCGGAGAGGGAGGGGATCTCCAGCAGACTGCGGAGCAGATCGAGGCCGTCTACCGCCGCAGCGGAGGTCTCGTCGAGCCGCCGGTCAGGCACATCCCACAGCAAGCGCCGGTCGCGCGCCGGCTCAATCCCTTCACCGGCCGAGGGGGAAATGCCGAAGAACCGGCTCGCCGTTTCCTGCTTCAAA
The DNA here is from genome assembly GCA_025055015.1 of Caldilineales bacterium. GTDB lineage: Bacteria > Chloroflexota > Anaerolineae > JAAEKA01 > JAAEKA01 > JANWYQ01. The sequence goes on along the minus strand of JANWYQ010000055.1, from coordinate 60,729 downwards.
GCTCACCTCCGGAGCCTAGTGGCTACGGCTTGGCGCCAACAGCCTACCGCTCAGCTGGCGCAACCTGGGCCACTAACGCTGGGCGCTGGCGTGTCTGACGACCGCCGCCGTCACCTCGTCGGTGGAGGCCGCGCCGCCTAGGTCGGGGGTTATTGTACCACAGGCCAGCGTCTCGGCCACAGCGCTGCGCACCCGGCGCGCAGCCTCCGGCCGGCCGATGTGGTCCAGGAGCATCGCTGCGCTGAGGATGGCGCCCACCGGGTTGGCGATCCCCTGGCCGGCGATATCGGGCGCGCTGCCGTGCACCGGCTCGAAGACGGCCACCCGGCCCGCGCCCACGTTGGCCGAGGGCGCCACGCCCAGCCCGCCCACCAGCCCGGCGGCCAGGTCGGAGAGGATGTCGCCGAAAAGGTTGGTGGTGACGATCACGTCGAAGCGGCCGGGGTTCTTCACCAGCCACATGGCGGCCGCGTCCACCAGCATCTCGTTGACCCGCACGTCGGGGTACGCTTGAGCCACCTCCAGGCACGCCTCTCGGAACAGGCCGTCGGTGAGCTTGAGGACGTTAGCTTTGTGAACGACGGTGACGGCGGACTGGCCAATGGTCAATGGTAAACTGTCAGTGGCCAATGAGGCGGAGGGTTGTTGCGCGCGCCGCCGCGCGTGCTGGAAGGCGACGTGGGCAATGCGTTGGCTGGCGCGGCGGGTGATGACGCGCTCGGCGATGGCCGCATCGCCCTCCCGGCGCTCGCGGCCGACGTAGAGACACTCGGTGTTCTCGCGGACGAGGAGGAGGTCAAGAGCCGGTTGGCCGGGCAGCATCGTCCAGGTAGGCCGCAAGTTAGCGTAGAGGTCGAAGTGCTGGCGCAGGGCCAGGATGGGGCTGCGGTAGCCCTCCACCGGCGTGCTAGGCGACTGGGTGGCGCCGAAGAGGGTGGCGTCCGCAGCGGCTACGGCGGCCAGGGTCTCGTCGGGCAGGGCCGTGCCGCAGCGCAGGAAGCACGCCCAGCCGGCCTCGGCCTCCACAAAGGCCAAGTCAGGCGCGACCGTCGTCAACACTCGCGCTGCGGCCGGGATCACCTCCTGGCCGACGCCGTCGCCGGGGATGAGACAGATAGTGGGCATGGGAGGTTCCTCGTGGGACAAGTGCAGTGTGGCAGGACTTGTCGGGGGCATAACGAGTCGTGCGCCACAGGTAAGACGTAACTCTTGGGCGGAAGTGAGCAGACACCTTGCACAAGCTTTGGATTACACACTACGCGTTACGTGTGTTACAGCTATCGGCTCTTGACACTCTCCTCGATGTGTTTAGAATGAAAGCACAAACTTCTGTGCCTACGGAGTGCGCCGTGACCAATTCATCACCTCCCATGCGTGTGAACGTGTTGCTGCCGGCAGACGTAGCCAGGGCCTTGCGCGATCTCGTGCCGCCGCGGCAGCGGGCTCGATTTATCGCCGAGGCTGTCGAGCGCGAGCTACGGCGCATCCAGGTGGAAGCTGCCTTGGAGGCCAGCGCCGGCGCCTGGCAGGATGCAGACCATCCGGAGCTGGCCGATGGCCCCGCTATTGATCGGTGGATCGCTGAGGGGCGCGCTCGGCTGGAGTGGGATCGGGCAGAAGGCGTGTGAACATGCCGGCATATCTGTTGGACACGGGCATCCTGATCCGGCATCTGCGCAATCGGGCTGGCTACCCTTTCCCAATGCTGGAGCTGACCGTCCTAGCGGCGGACGAGAACGGCCAACTTTCACCTGCACCACGCTAGCCCGGCGATCGAACCCGCGTCAACGGAGCTCCTACCATCCCTAACACCTGCGCCACACCAGCTGCGGGTTACGCATTACGTGTTGCTCTCAACATCTCCACCAATCCCCCCGCCGCCACGATGGCTCTCAGCGAGTCGGACAGGGGAGGGAAGGGGAAGTCGCCGGCTGCGCAGCGCACGATGCAGCGCTCCGGGTCCACGGTGACGGTCTCGCCGGGCTGGATGGCGGCCACGGCCTCGGGGCAGACGATGGGCAGGATGCCGTTGTTGACCGCGTTGCGGAAGTAGATGCGGGCAAAGCTGGCGGCCACGATGGCGCGCACGCCGGCAGCCTTGAGCGCGCCCACGGCCTGCTCACGGCTGGAGCCACAGCCCCAGTTGCGGCCGGCCACGATGATATCGCCAGGCTGCACGTTGGCCGCAAAGGTCGGGTCTAGGTCCTCCAGCGCGTGCTTCGCCCACTCGCTGGGCTCGCGCAGGGTGTAGGTGTACTTGCCGGGGAAGATCACGTCGGTATTGACGTTGTCGCCGTACTTCCAGGCGCGGCCGGAGAAGGCAGAGGGGGAGAGGTGGTCGGTAGGTTGGTGGATCGGTAAATTGGTTGGGTGGTGGGGTGGAGCGCCGGCCCCGTCAGCGGGATCCGCTAACCCCGGACCGTCTGCTGCCTGCCGCCTGCCTGCCGGCCGACCTCCGGCGAGCGCCGCCTGCGGGACTGCTGCCACCTCCGGTATCTCGTGCACAACCCTCCACCACCTCTGCGTCTCCGCCTTGTCCCTCCTCGCCCTACGCTCCTTCCTCTCCTCCTTCCCGTCTCCGATGACCTCCCGCGGATCCGCAATACGGCCCAAGACCGCCGACGCCGCCACCACTGCCGGGCTGGCCAGGTAGACCTCGCTCTCGGCCGTGCCCATGCGCCCGCGGCAGTTGCGGGTGGCGCTGCTAATAGTCACCTCGCCCGGCGCGGGGATGCCCATGTGGTTGCCCATGCAGGGACCGCAGCCGGGGGTGCCGATCATGGCTCCGGCCTGCAGGAAGGTCTCGAGGTAGCCCGCGGCCAGCGCAGCCTGAAGCACTTCGCTGGAGGCGGGGATCACCAGCAGCCGCGTGCCGGGCGCCACCCGCCGCACCCGGCCGTCGGGGGCCCGCAGCACCGCCGCAGCCTCGGCCAGGTCCTCCAGCCGGCCGTTGGTGCAGGTGCCCAGGAAGGCCTGGTCCACCCGCGTCCCTGCCACCTGCGACAGCGGCGCCACGTTGGCCGGATGATGGGGACACGCCACCACCGGCTCCAGGGCCGACAGGTTCACCTCGTAGCGCGCCACGTAGGTCGCGTCCGGGTCAGGGTACAGCGCCATCGCCCTCAGCCGCTCCACCACCTCCCCCAGTTCCTCTGGTTCCCCTAGCTCCCCCAGCTCCCTCCTTTCCCTCCTTTCCCTCCTTTTCCCCTCCCGCCTCCGCACCAGCCGCTCCGCCAACCACCGAAACACCGCCTCGTCCGGCGGCAGGTACGCGCTCTTCGCCCCAGCCTCGGCCATCATGTTGGGGATCACCATGCGGCTCTCCAGGCTTAGGGTGGCCAGGCCGGGCCCGCCGAACTCCAAGGCGCGGTAGATGCCGGCCTCCTCGCCCAGCATCTGCAACACCACCAGGCTCAGGTCCTTGGCGGTGACGCCCGGCGGCAGCTCACCCACCAGGTCAACGCGGATGGTCTCCGGCACCCGCAGCCAGAGCTGGCCGGTGGCCCAGATGGCTGCCATCTCGCTGCGGCCGATGCCCGCGCCGAAGGCGCCCAGCCAGCCGAAGTGCGTGGTGTGGCTGTCCGCGCCCAGGACCGTCTGGCCGGGCAGCACCAGCGCCTCCTCGCTGAGCACCTGGTGGCAGATGCCGCGGCCGGCCTCGAAGAAATGGCGGATGCCTTGCTCGGCCACGAAGCGACGCACCTCCGCGTGGTTGGTGGCGTGGAGCGTGGTGGGCGCGGGCACCGCGTGGTCCAGGGTAATGGCCAGCCGCTCCGGATGTTTGACCCGCTCTGCGCCTAGCGATCGGAAGATGCGGGCGATGGCAGCCGTGTTGTCATGGCTGAGGGCCACGTCAGGGGTGACGTCTACGATCTGCCCGACCACGGCGCTGCGCAAACCGGCCGCGCGGGCCAAGGCTTTTTCGGCGAAGGTGTAAGGCATGGCGTACTCCTCAGTTACCACCCACTCCATTCCCCCACGTGTGCAACAGCTCATCCACATCGTCCAGCCCTAGCGGCTTTTCGTCGGCCAGGGCCTTGATGTGCTGGGTGAGGGACTTGATCTGCTCGTCGGTGAGGCTCAGGCCGAGCTGCTCGGCGCGAGCCTTGACCGCGTTCCAGCCGGTCAGGCGATGGGCGATGGAGATGTAGCGGGTCAGGCCGAAGTCGGTGGGATCCAGGGCCTCGTAGGTCTCCGGCTTGTTGAGGATGGCCTTGGCGTGGATGCCGGCCTTGTGGGTAAAGGCGCAGAAGCCGGTGATGGGGTTGTTGAAGGGGATGTCCACGCCCACCATCTCGGCCACCATCAGCTCCACCCGGCGCAGGCGATCCAGACGATATTTGCGCTTCACCGTCTCGCGGTCGTAGGTGTACATGCGGGCGATGAACGCGCCCAGGGGGGTGATGCCGTTGCGCTCGCCGATGCCCAGCACGCTGGTGTCCACATGCGTCGCGCCGCCCTCCAGCGCGGCGAAGGCGTTGGCCACCGCGCAGCCGGAGTCGTTGTGGCCGTGGAACTCGATGTCGGCGGTGGTGAGCCGGCGCAGGGTGCTCACCAGGCGCAGCACCTGGCTGGGCGTGGCAATGCCCACAGTGTCGGCGATGCCCAGGCGGTTGACCACCCCCAGCCGGTCCACGGCCAGGTAGACTCGCAGCAGGTCCTTCTCCTCGCTGCGAAAGGAGTCCTCGGTGCTGAAGCGCAGCTCAATGCCCGGCGCCTGGCTGCGGATGAAGGTCAACACCTCAGCCGCCAGGTCAATGATCTCGTCAATGCTCTTGCCGTGGCTGAACTGGCGCAGCTGCGACGAGGTGCCGATCACCACGTCAATGCCGTCCACGCCGGTGTCCAGCGCCACCTTGGCGTCTTCCTTGTGGCAGCGGATGTGGGTGAGGATGCGGGCATGAAGGCCCAGGCCAACGATGGCCTTGATGTCCTCCAGGCTGCCGGGCGAGGCCAACGGCGACGTGAGCTCCAGGTACTCCACGCCGAGGCCGTCCAGCGCCTGGGCAATGCGGATCTTCTGCTCGCGCGTGAACTGCGCGCCGACGAACTGTTCACCCTCGCGGAGGGTCGACTCGATGATGTTGTAGTTTTCCAGGGACATAGGGGGCTCCGGGAACTGATGCGTAACGAGTGAGGCGTCCCGCGCAGCCGGAGTGGTGGTGGCCGTCTCCGGGTTGCCCAGTGTTCGGGACCGTGTGGTGCGTCGTAGGTGATGCGTCACCGGAAGTGGTGGGACGGATCCGGGTTATGTACATCTGCACTGGCGACAGAGCGCAGCGCAGATGCAAGCGTTACTCGTTGCTCGTGCCTCGTCCCAGCTCCGCCTCAATCGCCTGCGCCACGCGCTCCAGGTCCTCCTGCTCGATGACCAAGGGCGGCAGGAGGCGGAGAACGGCGGCGCCGGCGGGCAGAGCCAGGACGCCGCGCGCCTGCAGCCGCTGCAAAATCGGCGTGACCTTGACCTTGAGCTCGATGCCCACCAGCAGGCCCAGGCCGCGCACCTCGCGGATCAGCGGCGAGCGGATGGCCCGCAGGCGCTCCAGCAGCCAGGCGCCCAGGCGGGCTGCCCGGCCGGGCAGGTCCTCGGCAGCCATGACGTGCAGCGTAGCCAGGGCCGCTGCACAGGCCAATGGGTTGCCGCCGAAGGTGCTGCCGTGGGTCAGCTTGGCCAGCTCGCCCACCCGAGGTCCGATCAGACACGCGCCCATGGGCAGGCCGCCGGCCATGGACTTGGCGATGGGCATCAGGTCGGGCTCCAGGCCGTAGTGCTGACAGGCGAAGAGACGACCGGTGCGACCGTAGCCGGTCTGCACCTCGTCCACGATCAGCAGCGCGCCCCGCTCGCGGCAGAGGCGCTGCGCGGCCAGCAGGAAGGCCGGATCGCCGGGCCGCACCCCGCCCTCGCCCTGCACCACCTCCAGCAGCACCGCAGCGGTCTGGTCGTCCACGGCCTGCTCCAGCGCGTCCACGTCGTTGTAGGGCACGTGGCGAAAGCCGGGCACCAGCGGCTCGAAAGGCTCGCGGTACTTGGGCTCCCAGGTGGCAGACAGTGCGCCCAGGGTGCGGCCGTGGAAGCCCCGTTGACAGGCTACGATCTGCCGACGGCCGGTGCTCAGCCAGGCGAACTTGATGGCCGCCTCCACCGCCTCGGCGCCGGAGTTGCACAGGAAGGCTCGCTGCAGGCCGGCCGGCGCGGCCTGGGCCAGGGCTGCCAACAGCTCCGCCCGGCGGTCGTTGTGGAAGATCTCCGGGCAGGAGATGAGCTGCGCGGCCTGCTGGGTGACGGCGGCCACGATGGCCGGGTGGGCGTGGCCCAGGTTGGCTGCGCCCTGGCCGCCCACGCAGTCAACGTACTCGTTGCCCTCGGCGTCCCACACCCGCGCGCCCTGCCCGCGCACGATGGCCACCGGCCGCTTCGGGTAAACGCCGGAGGTGTGGGCGGACTCGATGGATATGATGGCTGTGGGGTCCATTTACCGTTCACCGATCCACGTCCCGCTGCCCGCCAGCGCCGCCTGCACCGGCTGAGGCACGCGCGAGTCGGCCAGGATGACGGTGGGGACGCCGCCGGCCAGGGCCTCGCGCGCGGCCAGCACCTTCTTCTTCATGCGCCCTTGGGCCAGGCCCTCGGCCCAGTCCAGACGGTCGGCCGGCACATGGCGCACCAGGCTGGCCTCGTCGGGAAAGCTGGCCAGCAGGCCTGGCACGTTGGTGAGAATGACCAGCTTGGCGGCCGCCAGGCCCACGGCCACCAGCGCCGCCGCACGGTCGCCGTCCACGTTGAGCCGCTCAGCCTGCGTGCCCAAAGCCAGGGGCGCGACCACCGGCGTGTAGCCCGCGGCCAGCAGCAGCCGCAGCAGGTCCGCGTTGACCGACACCAGCCGGCCGGTGTAGTCGTCCCGCACGATGCGCTGCCGGCCGGCCTCCACCGCGCGCACGGCGTCCTTGCGCTCGGCCAGCAGCAGGCGGCCGTCCACGCCCGACAGGCCCACCGCGTTGCAGCCCAGCCCCTGCAGGGTGGCCACGATGCGCTTGTTCACCTGGCCGGCCGCTGCGGCCACGTAGATCTCCAGCGTTTCCGGGTCGGTGTACCGGCTGACGTGGCCGGAGGGGGAGGTCAGGGTGCGCACAGGCACGCCGGCTCGCTGCGCCAGCGCGTCCGCGGCGGCCGACGTGCCGTGCACCAGCACCAGCGGCTGCCCGGCCGCTGCCAGCGCTGCCACGTCCCGGCAGATCGCGTCCACGTCCACGCCCGCGCCGCCGCCGGCCTTGATGACGAGTGGGTTCATGTCTACTCCATGCCGATAAACGGTGATCGGTAAACGGCAAACGGTGGTTGGCAGTCCGGTCACTGCTTACCGGTTACCGTTCACCGGTTACTGATCACACCGGATGTAACCCGACAAACTCCAGCCCAGCCGTCTCGTCGAGGCCGAGCATCAGGTTCATGCACTGCACGGCGCTGCCGGCTGCGCCCTTGCCCAGGTTGTCAATCGCGGCCAGGGCCACCAGCCGGCCGGTGGCCGGGTCCAGGTCCCAGCCGACGTCGGCCAGGTTGGTGCCGGCCAGCAGCTTGGGCTCCGGATGGCGATAGACGCCGGTCCGCTCGTGCACGATGCGCACGAAGGGTTCCTGGCCGTAGGCGGCGCGGTAGGCGCGCCACAGGTCCTTGTCGGTCAGCCCAGGCTCCACCCAGCAATGGGCCGTGGCTAACACCCCGCGCACCAGCTCGATGGACGTCACCGAGAGGTAGATGTCCTCCCGGCCCAGGGCCTGGATCACCTCGGCCTCGTGGCGGTGGCCGGTGGGCGCAAAGGAGCGCACTGCGCCGCTGCGCTCCGGGTGGTGCGAGGCCAGGCTGGGCGATGCGCCGCCCTCGGAGGAGCCGGCCTTGACGTCCACCACGATGGGCCGGTCCGCGCGCAGGAGGCCGGCCCGCTGCAGCGGCAGCAGGGCCAGGATGGAGGCCGTGGCGTTGCAGCCCACGCCGCTGCAGTAGCGGGTTTGGCGGATGGCCTCCCGGTTCAGCTCCGGCAGGCCGTAGACGAAGCGCTCCAGCCAAGCCGGCGCAAGGTGGGGCTCGCCGTAGCGCTGGCGGTAGGCGGCCGGGTCCCGCAGCCGGAAGTCGGCCGACAGGTCCACGATGCGCTCGGCTAGGCCGGCGAAGTGCTCGATGCGACGCTGCGCCTCGCCGTGGGGCAGGGCCAGGAAGAGCACGTCGCACGGCTGCAGCTCGGCGATGCTGGTGAAGCGCAGCCCCTGGCCGCTGGCGTAGCCCGCATACCGCCGCATGGCCAGGCCGGGCCGCAGGTTGGGGTGCACGCTGTGCACGTAGTTGCCGGCGTTGGACTCCGAGGTCACCTGGGCGACCTCCACGTGGGGGTGGGCCAGCAGCAGCCGCAGCAGCTCGCCGCCGCCGTAGCCCGACGCGCCGACGATGGATGCTCGTACGGTCATGGTTGTCTCGGTGAACGGTGAACGGTGATCAGTGAGCGGTAATCGGTGATCAGTGAGCGGTCGTCTCTTCGCGCAGAGGGTTGCGGCTTACGAGCTACCGGTCACCGGTCATCGGTTACCGATCAGCGGCCACCCGCCCGCGCCAGCACATACCTCGCCACCAGCCCCGGAATGTCCACGCCGGTGGGCTCGATGCTGTTGCGGAACTCCATGGTGTGGTTAACCTCGTTGACCAGCAGCCCGCGGTCGGGGTCCTCCAGCAGGTCAACGGCCAGCACTGCGCCGGCTTCGCCTGCGCCCACCGCACGCGCGGCGCGGCGGCACAGGTCGTTGATCTCCGGCGTCACCGGGCAGTTGCCGGCCTGGCCCCCGCGAGCGGTGTTGGTGATCCAGTGGTCGGAGCGACGGTAGATGGCCGCCACAGTCTCGTCGCCCACCACGAAGGCGCGGACGTCGCGGCCCGGCTTGGCGATGTACTCCTGCACGTAGACGATGCTGTGCAGGTAGGAGCCCAGCACCTCCTTATGCTCCAGGATCGCCTCGGCCGCGTCTCGGTCGTTGACCCGGGCGAGCAGCCGGCCCCACGAGCCCACCACCGGCTTGAGCACCACCGGATAGCCCAGCTCCTCGATGGCTTGGAGAGCGGCCTCCGGCGTGAAGGCGACGCGCGCCTGCGGCTGGGGTATGCCGGCCTCGGTCAGCGCAGCGGTGGTCAGCAGCTTGTCCGCGCAGGTGGAGGCCACCGTGTAGGTGTTGACCGTGGGCATGCCCGCGGCCTCCAGCAGGCGCAGAGCGTAGAGCCCACGCGCCGTGCTCACCGAGCGCTCCAGCGCCACGTCAGCCTCCAGCCGGGTGACGCCGTCACCCAGGCGGAAGACCAGCTCCCCGTCGTTGACCACCTGCACCTGCGCGCCGGCCGCCTCCAGGCTGGCCAGCAGCAGCTTCTCCTCGACGCGTATGCGGGAAACGAGGACGGCCACGCGCGTCATTCGCCCCAGTCCTCCTCTTCCTCGGGCGCCAGGTCCAGGGTCAGCGGGCTTACGGACACCACCTCCAGCTCCACACCGCAGTCGGGGCAGGGCACGATTTCGCCCTGGAGGGGGTCGGTGAGGGTAAGGACGGCGTCGCACTCGGGACAGTTGGTTTGGTAGGTCATGATGCACTCCTGGGTGGGGGATAAAAAAGCGGCCCTGGCTCGCCGGGCGGGCGAGGAGGGGCCGCATTGCCGCCGTATAGGCAAACAAAAAGTCCTGCCGAGGCGCCAGGCCTGGCAGGACTTGCAAACTTGGGTGGGTGGACCGCGCTCAGCCCAAGCTCAACAAGCCATCCCAGGCCTGGGACGGCTGCTTGGACTTGGACTTGGCGAAGATGGAAGCGCAGGTCATAGGCAAACGTCTACACTGCAACGTGGCCTGCATTCTATTCTGGACATCCGATTTGTCAAGATTCTGAAGCGGCCGGAGAAGGTGCCCTCATCCCCCGGATCAAGAGGGCGTCCCGCCTGGCTCTAGCGTCCGGTTCGAACCCCGACCCGACCTTCTTCAGATGCTGCTCAGGGATGCGTGGCCATCGTTCACGCATACGGTAGCCGCCACGTGGTTCCTCGAGCGCGCACATGCCCAGCACCCCTCGTCACCAGCGCGCGCGATGCTCCTCGGCGAAGCCGATGAGGCCCATGAGGGGGATGACCTCTCCGTCGTCGGCGACGACCCGGCCGCGGTAGCGACCGAACAGCTGGTGTACCTCGCTGGTGATCACCAGCAGGTTAGTGCGGGCTACGCGTTCGACGAAGGGAACGAACTCCACGTCCAGCCGCCCGTCCGGGGCCGTCATGCGCCACGCACGGCGGAAATCGGCCGGGTCGTAGGAGAAGTCCACCTGCCCCAGCTTGTGGATGCGGCCGTTGAGGATCAGGGTGTTCTCGGTGGCCGCCGACGTGTCGCCAAAGCCGAAGCCCAGGTTCAACCCTACGGTGCGGCCGTCGGGCAGAAAGCCGGAGGCGCTAGCCCACACCCAGAAAGAGCGGTACTCCCAGACGCCTCGGCCCCAGTCCAGGTTGCCCAAGCAAGTGTCCGGACTGAGCTCGCTGCGCTCCGAGCCGATCTGCAGCCAGCCGCGCGCCGGGAGGCAGTTCATCTTGCGGTTGTAGTAGAAGCGACGGCGTCCGATGGGGATGACCACCACGGTGGACTGGTGGGCAGGCGGCGTGGCCAGGACGATCTCGGCGCTAAGCGGTTGGCCGCCGAAGCGGGGCCAGGTCACGCTCAGGCGACGCTCATCCTCTCGCACCTCGAAGCGGAGCGCCGTTTTGCCGTCGGAGAAGTAACTGTCGCCGGCCGTGCTGTTGCGCGGCAGGACAATCCCCCGTCCCAGGGGAAGGGTGATGGTCTCCTCGTGGTAGGCGCCGGTGGTGAAGTCCACAGTGTAGACGAACGCCTGTCCGGCGTAGCCCAAGTCGGCCAGGGTTGCGGAGAAGAAGCGCTCCGGAGTGGTGACGCCGTAGTAGTCCCAGCGCTTGATACGAAAACGCTGTAAGAAGCGAAACAACCGCGGGTAGAAGCGGACCTGTTCCAAGTTGCAGTCCAGCAACGGCGCCCTGGCCCAACCCACCTGCACGAGCCGGCCGGTGGGATCGAGGAGAGGAGAGGGAGTAGTGAGTTCGTGTTGGGGTGGAGAGGTAGTCGGCATGGCGGTATCGTGGTATTACCGGTGCGTGGGGTGGCGGATCAGGCTCGTACGACAACCGCAAGCTGTACAGGCTCGAACCCGTGCGCTGGTCATTCCGCCTGGGGCGTCTCGGCCCCCTCAGCCGGCGATCAACGCGTCGCGTTTTCCAAAACCATTCGGAGAAAGTCCCGTGCCAGACCTCGCTTTAACTGGTCATGGCACCACTGGTTGTAGAAGTTGCGCAGGCACTCATAACAGCTGGTCTCCTCGCCGCACTCGCAGCCGGCCACGCGTTCCCATGCGGCCTGCACCACCGCCGGCAGGGCTTGCGCCACCCGCCGTACATGCGCGGCGCCGCCGGGCACGTTGTCGAAGAGCACCAACGCGGGCGGCAAGCCACCCTCGTAAGGGTAAAGCGTGCCGTCCAGATCGTCGCGCGGGATGCCCAGCGTCTCGCTGGCCCCTTCCAGCAATGCGTAGAGGGTCGAAAGCCACAGTCTCATGTCCCCAGCCGGCGCCAACGCGCCGTTGAAGCGGAGCTCCAACACGTCGGTGATGAACTCGTGGCCCAGGTGGTAGGTGTCAATGGAGCCGGAGCAGTCATGGCCGGTGCGCGGGTTCTGATGGGCCGGCTTGCAGCGCGGCCGCCGGCTTGGCGTCATCGGTTCAGCCCACCCACAGATCGAGCAGACGCGAAAACCGGCGTTGAGAAAACCGCTGTTGACCACCGCCAGCTTGCCGTAGCGGGAGTAGCGCCGGGCTGTGCGGATCGCCGGGCCAGACAGCTCCGGCACAGGTTCCAGCGCACTCGGCTCGTCCCCTTCGGGCGCGTATTCGGTAAAGTAGACGCGCGAGGCATAAAGCCGCTGCGGCCGGTTCTCGCCGGTTTTGCGCGGCTCGCGAGCCGCAACGAAGCCGAACTCGGGGCTGATGAACTGACCGTGCGGACTACGCCAACTGCGCAGGCTTGCGCCGCATATCACGCACGGCCCCTCGATCTCCTGCGCGCCGCGATGAAAGCGGCCACAATCGGGGCAGACGGCATAGTGGATGGGTTGCCAATCGCGGCCTGGCATCCGGTAGAGGCCACCGCTGGTCCAGATGCGCTTGGCCGCCACCACCTCGCCGCCGGGCGCGTATTCGGCGATGGCGATCTTCAGGTCGCGCTGGAGCTCGATCCTGCGCGCTTCCGGGATCGAGGGGATGTGGCCCGTGCGCAGTTCGACGACATCGCTGGGGAAGCCGTAGGCGGGCAGGACGTTGCGGCTGCCCAGAAAGCCGAGCAACTCCCGGTCGCGCACGGTCTTTGCCACGCGCTGGAAGTGTTCGGCTTGGTTGTAGCGCCGCTGACGCACGGCCTCTTGCTCGAGTTGGGCGTACAGAGCTAGATCGTTGTTCACTTCCTGAGCGGCCCGATCGAGGATGCCCGTTCCCGTGTCGTTGGTAAGGCTCGGTAACCACCCCCAGCGGCCGATATCGAGGACATCGTGCAAATCTTGGGGCACGATCCGTAGCAGCGCTTCCGGCAGCGAAGCGGGCCGTAGGCGGATATACTCGGCGAGCAAGTCGAGGCCCGAAGGCCCTTCGTCTTCCGGTGCAAAGAAAGCGCCTGCCGAGCCAAATTCCCTTCGGTGCTGATCCTTCGCCCAACGGAAGAAAGCCGCTAGGAAGACCGAGTGGACATGGCGGCGCACGATCTTCTCGTTGCTGACGGCCACTGCCGGCGGCAGGATACGGCCGGCCACCATCTTCTCCGGTTTGTTGAAATGGGTGAGGTCGTGGGAGCGACGCTGCGCGTAGGTGAGCACGAAGGCGACCGAGTCCGTTCGTCGCCCTGCGCGGCCAGCCCGCTGGATGTAGTTGGCGGTAGTCGGGGGTACGTTGCGCATCAGCACCGCCTGCAGGTCGCCCACGTCCACGCCCAGCTCGAAGGTGGTCGAGCAGCTGAGCACGTTGATCTGCCCGCGGATGAAGCGATCCTGCACGCGACCTGCCTCGTCTGGCTTCCACTGGGCCGTGTGTTCCTCTGCTACAACCGAGATCGGCTCCAAGGTACGGTACAGGTGTCGGTAATGGTTGTCATCCCACGCTGTGTCCCCAGCAGCCATGGGTACCAGGCGGCCATTGCAACCGTAGAGCGGACATAGGTCGTCCAGGTTGATATAAGAAACGTTGGCGCAGTGGTCGCAACGGTGTACGGGGACACCCGCTCCCTCCACAGGGACCCATTCCCAGAAGCGGTAGTTCAGGCGCCAGGCGACGCCAACCTGGGGTCGGGACTCGGCGACCAGGTGATTGCGCCAGCACGAGTTGGGGCTGGTCAGGTAGGTCCAAAGCCCCTGAAGCGCCCTTTGAGCGATCGCCTGGGCCTCTTTCGCCGACAGGCCGTTACGACGCTGTAACAAGCGCGTCAGAAAATCAAGGCGACGGTTGCTGCCTCGACGGGGGGCCCAGCCCAACACACCGTGCCTCTCATCGGCCACCTCGCCTACAAACAGCTCCACGTTGCGCGGCCCGAACGCTTCTCGATCGCGCACGTCCACGTTGGGCGGGAAGGTGACTGCACCCTGCTGACGCAGTGTGTTGAGCAGTAGCACTAGCAGGTTCCAGGCCTCTTCCCGGCCTAGGTTCCATGGCGACGCTAGCAGGACCGGCGGCGGCTCCCAAAGCTCGGGCGGTACCAGCCGATAGCTCAGCAAGCCTAAGCCCTCCAGGCCAATACGGTAGTCCAGGGCCACAAACTCCTGCGCCAGCCACTGCCGCGCCAGGGTCAGGCGCTCATCGTAGCTCTGCTCGACGGTGAACAGGGCTGCATCCTCGGCCTGGCGCAACAGACGGCCTGCCAGGTCGTCCAGCCGCAGCCGGCCTTTCCGACCCTCCGGGTCCTCCGCAAGGATCTTCAGGATCAGGCGCCGACGCAAGATCTGCTGATAGGTGCGTTCCAGGTAGGGCGCAAAGAAGGCTGCGTCCTGCCTGCTGTCGGCGAACACCAACAGCTTACGGCCATGTCCCGGCAGCTTCGCAGCGTCCGCGCCCCGGTCGGGCGGCAACACCTGATAGAGCGACGTCGCCAGTACACTCACCGGCGCATCCTGGCCGGTGAGAAACCGGTAAACGACGCCATTGGGGTTGCGCGCGCCACAGCCGATGCAGTAGCTCAGGATGCCGGCCTCACGGCGGGAGCGGCGCGCGGCTGTGGCGCCGTCGGCCGTGGTCGGCTCCTCAACCGCCACCTTGCGCAAGGAGATCCTTGGCGTCGTCGGCCGGCAGATGCACCGGGGCCCGCCGCCTTCGGCCGGCGAGACGGCTCCGCAGCCCAGACAGAGCGTGTAGGGCTCCAGCCGTTCAGTCCCCAGCAGCTCTACCGCCGCCTGGGTCACGACGGCCTCATCTTCGTCCGGTTGCAGCGCATCGCCATTCAAGACGAAGTAGGCATGTCCGCCGTCCGTCTCTGCGCTGGCCGGATGAGGGTGGAGCAAGAGGCGCACTGTGCCCCCGCCGGCCAGACGCGCTGTCTCTTCGCGGCCGACGATGTAGGCAGCGCCGCAGCGCGGGCAGGTGGCCAGCTCGAAGACGCGCTGCTGACAATGCGGGCAGTTGTCGAAACGCGTCAGAAAGAAGCGCGGCTTGCCTTCCTCCGCATGAGCGGAATGGTGGCGGTTCAGGCACACGAACGCGCCCTCCAGCGCTCGGACGAATACATGGTAACGGGCTGGTAGGAGCGACATCGCGTCGGGCGCAGATCGGGCACGCACTGCCAGCTGCACCAGGTTGATCAGCGGCTCGGCATCCGTCCCGTCGGCGCCTAACTTGCCGGCCAACTTGCGGAGGTCCTGAGGTTCTCGCAGCGCCGCGCGCAGCCGATGTAACCGGCCGTCCCCGCGTAACGCCGCATACAGGAAAGCATTGATCCCCGCCGTCCATTGCTCAGCAGGAGACGCAGCGTGAGACTTGGCCTGGGCTGCGGCATGGGCCGCCTCCTGAACAACCTCGCCGGGCAAACCGGCTTGCAAAGCGGCAGAGGCTAGGTCGGCCGGCGATTGCTCGGCCACAACTGCTTGCGCAAGCGCAGCATATAGCTCACCCGAACCTTCGCCCCACGGCGCCGTGAGCTGCGCCATCTCTTCCCGTTGACCCTCGACCACATCCTGGCGCACCGGGTCATCATCCACCCACTCGAAGCGCTCCCCGAACAGCTCGCGCGCAAAGGTTGCGACCGCGGGGAAGTCCTGGCGACCGCGGCCCAGCGTCGCACTGGTGGCGATGCAGCGTAGACGTCCTGGCTCGCTGCGCACGACCCGCTCCTTTACTCGACGCAACAGCATGGCGATCTCGATACCGGTGGCGCCGTCGTAGATGTGCGCCTCGTCCAGTGCAATAAAGCGCCAGAAACGCCCCGTCTCGCCGTCGAAGAACTCGCTGTCCCTGGGCCTGAGCAGCAGGTATTCCAGCATCGCGTAGTTGGTGATCAGGATGTGTGGCGGGCTTTCCCGCATCGTCGCGCGGCTGATCCGCTCGTTGGGTAAGAGACGCTCGGCTGGGAACTGGCGGCGGAACAGATCTTCGGCCTGACGCTGGCCTTCGGGTGTCTCGCCCGTATAACGGCCGAAGGTGATATCGGGGAAAGCGGCCAGCAGTCGGCGCAGGCGCTTGAGCTGGTCGTTGGCCAGCGCGTTCATAGGGTAGAGCAGCAACGCACGCACCCCGAGCTGTTTCAAGAGGCCCGCCTCTCGCTGACGCAGCAGATGATCGAAGATCGGGATCAGGAAGGTCTCTGTCTTGCCGCTGCCCGTGCCGGTGGCAACGACCACGTTGCGACCGTGCGCCACCACTTTGACAATGGCCTCCTCCTGGTGCAAGTAAAGCGGTCGCTCATAGGGCAATGCATCGGAACAGAGCTGTCGGAAGTCGCGGTGCAGCACGCCGGCCTCGATCAGTTGACGAATCGAGCGTCCCAAGCGGAAGGGCGGGGCGGCTTCCAGGATCGGCCCGCGCACTAGGAAGTCGGGCGCATCCAATGCCTTTTCGAACTGTGCGCGTAGCTCGGTATCACGAAAGAAGTAGATCGTCCGCAGATAGCGCGCGTAGTCTTCGCTCAGTTTGCGGGTTGCATCGAGAGGGTGGATAGGTCGAGCCATGATGTCCTCCGAGCGCGCAGGCTAGGCCGGGGGTTTGTGTCGGAACTCTAAGCCTCCAACCAATGGCACCGGAACACACAGAGTTGCAAACCGTGGCTGCACGCCCCCGTGCGCTCTTCTATCGTGCTCGCCCGTAATCCTCTCATAGCGCGACGCAATGTACTGATTGCATTTTCTGCATAGGTAGACCGTGCTGAGCCCTTGAAAGAACACCTGTCTGTGTTGTGTGTCTATGGCTGCGCAGATCGCCTCAGTATCTGGATGAAAGGTCACGGAGAATCTAGCACCTTTCGGCACCTCATGGGTGGAGAACCACGGTATGATCTCGCCATGAGCGCTCTGAATGGAGTCAATTCGAGCCCAACCAAGGTTGCACTTCATCCATACGCCAGGTTCCACCACTGGAAGGGCCTTCGGATAGGCGTCCAGAATTGCATCGAGTAGACGTCTGGTACCCCTACCTGGTTTGTGTTCATGTAGACAACGCACCGCAAAGTGTACACTAGGTTGAATCGCTGCCAGTGCTTGATCCGCTGAAATAGCTCTGTTAGCGTAAAGATGAGCTATCGCCAAAACACCCTCAACACGTCCTCGCTTTGTCATTTCTGCTGCTAGAGCTAGACGGACGTCGGCTCTGTCCGACGTGTCTAGAAGGCGCAAGAGCTCTTCGGGAGGTAGATTGTTCGCGAGATAGTTGACAGCAAGCGACAAATTCCGGCTCAACAGATCGTCTAGGTCGCGCCGGGAAAGCCTGCCGGACGCCTCCCATTCCAGTACTGCCTGAACAGCCCTGGCATAGCCTTCCTCAATCAAATGGCTTGCAGCTGCTGTTCGCAAGCGCTCATCGGGAGCATCTAACAATGCCTCCAGTGCGTCCGGCGTCAGTCTTCTCAGCGGAGGCAAACCGTTCAAGTAAGCGCCAAGCACTGAGTGTGACAAGCCCTTGTGCCGAGCAGTCGTTATCACTTCTCGGAGCTGTTCACCAGTATAAAGCCTAAGCCCAAAGGCCCGACCGGTGGGTAGGTCTCGGAACTGTTGTGCTAGCGTCAGAAGCTGTGACAACGATGCCAAGCGTCGGCTCTGCCAACAGTGTTCCAAACTCTCTTCCGCTCGATCAACGCGTCCCAATTCTTTCCATAAAAATGCGCTTTCACAGGCACACGAAAACACCTCTTTCCCTTGCCGACGCGCCGCCTCCAATTCTGCCAGACGCTCCTCCAAAGAACCGATCACGACAGACTTCACATTAGGCGCATCACTCTGTGGGCGGGTTGGAGCAGTCTCGGGTAGCCAGGGATCGCTCACCGAGAACTCGATCAGATAGCGGCCGGGCGGCAGGGCATCGGCCTCGAGCGGGAAGGTGTGCTTGCCCCGCGCTGAATCGGGGATCGGCACGGTGATCGGCTCTGTCCAGGGACGGGTCAGGCTCCACAGTCGAACCTGGCGCCAACGCAGCGAGATCTCCGGCTCCCAGGCAACTTCAACAGACTGTTTGCCATCGCTTTTAAGCAATACAACGTCAGCCCACTCCACGGCGATACTCCGCCGGATGGTCAAGATCGTCAACGTCAATGGATCGCGCACGGGCAGGCCGTTGATGTGTAGATCGACACGAATCGCAGGGGATGAGGACATGCGTAACGCATCGCGCACCGATCGCAGATCGAATCGTCGCAAACGGGCGGGGCGAGATGGCCGCGGCGAACTCAGTTCCGTAATAACTTCGTCGTCCACCCCGAGAAAACGTAGCTCCACCGATAAGTCGCTGCCTGCGACAACCGGTAACTCAAGAAAAAGATAGGGGGACAGGCTCTGGTCCAGCTCGGCCAGATAGATAGTGGATGGACTGCTCCTCCAGACAGGTTGTGCAATGGAGTCCGCCTGTAGAATCACCGACCAACGCAACCGGCGGATCGGGATGCGTAGGGGTATGTAGGCTGAGTGGCCATCCCGCACTTGGTGCACGAGGCGCAAGGGTGCGTCAGCGCAGTCTGGGGGAACCCGAACCTCGTAACAGCGCGACCGGCTGTCACATGCCAATTCCTGCAACTGAGCTTCGGGGTGGTTCTCCATGAACTCGACCCGGCTATGGGCGTCCGTCTCCAAGAGCAACTGTGCCATCGGCGAGCTATTGTCCGGTGCAGGCAGATACACGTCTTCGTGGCCTATTACATGCAAATGGGGCACAATCCGAAAACGAAGTTCAGCGCAGCTGCCGAATGGTCCCCGCAGTCGAAGGCGGTACTGGCCCACGGGCTCGGCGCCTAGCAACTGCGGATGCGAGAGCGGCAGCTCGATGTAACCATCTTGCTGCATGACCAGACCGCTCAGCTCGCTAAGGCGCGTCCTGATATCACGCTTTGGGTCGGCCTCCCATTCATGACTGAGTTCCAGGCGCCAGCGCGCCAGACGGACTTCCGAAGCACCCCCTTCAGCGGCGCGAATCCGCAGCTTCGGCGGGGTACCCACAAAAACCGGTACCGGGTCTTCTAGCAAGTCGAGTTGTTTAGCATTTACCAGCTCAACGGTCGGCTCGGCCTGGGCTTCGACCACGGAGATTAAGGTCTGGCCAAGGCTGGACCGTATCGTGAGAGTACTCACGCCTCGCAAGTCGAGTGCGTAACCGCGCCATGCATGCCAGTCCCAAGGCAATGACGGCAGTTTTTCTCGGATCAACGATGGAACAGGCGGATCGGACTGCACCATGCCATCCGGCGGACACAGGATCCACAGCAAACGCGCTGGTAGGTGCCTGGGCTGTGGAATTAGGCCGCCGGTCTGGGGATCGAAGGCCAGGAAGGACTGCGTAGCACCCACGCCCCGGTACGCCCACTCCCGTACCAATTCACTGGCGGCTTGCCCGACCCGACGATAAAACCGGACCTTGTACTCGGGCGCCGGCTTGCGCAGCAATCCACAAGCGAGGCGGGTCTTCAGGTCCATGTCCACTCGGCGGGCGTCCACCGGGATCCTATCTATTGTGCCGTCCGTCTCGATCTCCCACCAGGACTCGGCAAGGCTTTGCACGGCCGGAAGCTGTTGTTCAGGTAGCACCACACACACGCCCAGGCCCCAAGGATCGAGCACGATGGCTGGCTTCTTCAGGCGTGGGCCGCTGAGTGGCACCGGCTGGTCAAGACCGAGTTGTGTCACCCATTCATAATAGGCATCCACCAAAGCTGCCGGCAGGCCAAGTTCATCCGCAGCCGGGACGTCCTTTTCTTCCATCCACGCCCATGCCATCTGCCGACAGCGCTCCACGAAGTCCTCAGCTACCTTACCACCGTACTCCAGGAAGCGCAGGATAGGTTTGTCCACGTGGTACTGCGCAGAGCTCGTCAGCCATTCAAGGATCAGCTCCGGGGTTGAAAGCGCAGCCAACTCCGGCTTGTTCACCGATGGCTGGAGCATGTGCTCGAAGAAGTCGGGGAGGGAGCGGGCCGGGATGCCGCCGTGGCCGAGGATTGCGCCGACGTAACGGTGGCCGGAGAAATTGTGGGGCAATCGAAAGCTCTTGCAAACACTTTCAAAGGCCTGTCCAAGTCTTAATGTTATGTTCGGATCATATGGCAGGCCGAGCTCATCACAAAGTCCTGGCCAAAAATCTCCCCTGGATGCGGTGTGATATGTCTGCGCGCCCTGAAAGACCAAGAAAGCAGCAAAGGTGGCCGGATAGTCTCGCGCCGCCTGCTCGATGACTGAAGGGCGAGCCCCGTGGCGACGAATATACTCCGCGAGCAAACGGCCGATAGCTTTCGCCTGACTGGGCTCCAAGTTTAGCTCGCCAATTAAGTTAACTTCGTCTATCTTGGGACGCAGGCAACGTTCCCACTCCTCTAGCGAAGCCATGTATTCTCCCTCCAGGAGACAACGGCTAGCGTGGCCTCGCTGCCGATTCGCCGCAATCACTGCCCCATGGCAAATGTCGCTCCAACTGGCCCGATTGTACTCGAATAATCCGCACGCATCAAGTGCGAGCGAACGTAGCGACCGATGCTAGTTTTTCCCATTATACCGGATAGTAGTATGATCGAGCTATGCCGATCCGATCGTACCGAGACGATGGCACCCGCGACATTGCGGAGAACATCAACTCCAAGGCGGCGCGGCGCACGCTGCCTCTGAACCTGCACCAGGCGGCACGAAGACGGCTCGCTGCGCTAGACGCCATGACTTCTTTGAACGACTTGTCGCCGTTCCCGGGTTGGCGCCTTGAACAACTCAAGGGCGATCGAGCAGGCCAGTACAGCGTTCGCATCAACGACCAGTATCGCATCTGCTTCGAGTGGGACGGAATAGACGCCCTAAACGTCGAGATCACAGATTACCTTTGAGGGAGCCTGTGAGAAAACCATGCTTGAACCACGTCGCCCTATTGCTGTTCATCCCGGCGAGATCCTACAGGAAATCATCGAACAGAACGGCCTGACCCAGACGCTGGTCGCTCAGCGACTGCACATGGCCTAGTCCAAGATCAGCGACATCTGCCGCAGCCGACGCGGGGTAACGCCCGATATGGATATGCGCCTAACCCCCTGAGCAAAAACCGCACCGGCACGTCCAGTCGCGCCCGCCAGGCGGCCTCGTTGTGCTCGGCGCCATCGAAGCGCAGGGTGATCCAGTCCTGCCCCTCCCTGTATCCGGCCCGGCGTAGGTGCTCGTCCATCCGCCGCTGATAGGGCTCGTACTCGGCATCCAGGGTGGCCGTGCCGTAGTCGAAATAGAGCCGGTGGCGCCCTGGCGCCGGCAGCCGCGCGGCTAGGAAGTCCACCAGCGGGTCGCCCCCCGCCGGCCAATGGGTGGACAAACAACCAGCCCCGCCGAAGACCTCCGGGTACTCCTCCAGCGCGTACAACGAGATCAGCCCGCCCATGCTCGACCCCATCACCAAGGTGTGGGGCTGGTCGGGCAAGGTGCGATAGGTGGCGTCCACCAACGGCTTGACATCGGCTACAAGAAATCTCAGGTAGTCGTCCGACCACGGCGGGCCGTCGGCGCGGGTGAGATAGGGCGTAGAGACCCCTGCGGCCTGCAGCGCGGCCCACGCCGCCTGGGGCATGTAGTCCCGCCAGCGCTGGCTGCCGTGCCAAACCCCCACCACGATGGCGCCGGGGTGACCTGTGTCCCGCATCAGGCGCACGATCGCCTCGTCAATCCCCCAGTCCACGCCCGTGTTGGCCACGGCGGGATCGAAGAGGTTCTGGCCGTCGTGCAGGTAGAGCACGGGGTAACGTTGGCTGCTGTCGGCGTAGCCAGGGGGCAGCCACACGTCCACGTTCCGCTGCTCACCGCCGATAGGCCGCAGGTCGGCATAGCGGTGCAGCACCCCGCTGCCGTCGGAGATGGGAACCTCGACCATGAGGTGGTCTTTCATCGGGCAAGATTGGGCAAGAGCCAGGCCGCGCAGCCTGGCTCTTGCCGGTTTGCTTCTGTGGTTCGCACGTGGGCGTGCGAACTCCGCTCTCTTGACCTGCTATTGTCGTTCGCACGTGGGCGTGCGAACTCCACTTTCTTGATCCGTTCCGGCCGTTCGCACGTGGGCGTGCGAACTCCGCCTCCTGATACGCTTCCAGCGGTCGCCTATGAGCGGACGAACTGCGCTCTTGGCTATCGTCTCACCGTTTACCGTTCACGGTTGACCGAAATCAACCCTTTACCGCGCCCACGGTCAGACCGCTCTGGAGCTGGTTCTGGATCAGGTAGAACAGGATCAGCGTGGGCAGGGCCGCCATCAAGGCGCCGGCCGCGAACAGGTTCCAGCGCTGCGAGTACTGCTCGCCGATGAACAGGCTCAGCCCCACGGCCACCGTGTACTGGCTCTTGTCCGTCAGCAGCACCCGGGCCAACAGGTAGTCGCCGTAGGTGCCGATGAAGGTCAGGATGAAGATCACCGCCAAG
The DNA here is from genome assembly GCA_025055015.1 of Caldilineales bacterium. Taxonomy (GTDB): domain Bacteria; phylum Chloroflexota; class Anaerolineae; order JAAEKA01; family JAAEKA01; genus JANWYQ01. The sequence goes on along the minus strand of JANWYQ010000055.1, from coordinate 38,566 downwards.
ATGGGCCGCACCAAGGGGAAGATGACCCGCGTGAAAGTGTACCAACTGGACGCGCCGTCAATGTAGGCAGCCTCGTCCAGCTCCCGCGGGATGGTGTCGAAGAAGCCCTTCATCAGCCAGGTGTTGAAGCCCATCGCGCCGCCCAGATAGACCAGGATCAGCCCGGCGTGGGTGTTCAGGCCCAGCTGCGGATAGATGCGGCCCAGGTTCAACAGGATCAGGAAGAGCGCGGTCACGGCTAGGATGTTGGGGAAGACCTGCACCAGCAGGACCGTGCGCAGGAGCGGCTGGCGCAGGCGGAAGCGGAAGCGGGAGAAGGAGAACGCGGCCAGCGAGGTCAGCGCTACCACCAGCAGCGACGTGATGCCCGACACCTTGATGGAGTTCCAAACCCAGAGCGGGAAGGGAAACTGCGGGTCGCCCAACATGCGGCGGTAGTTGTTCAGCGTGGCGTTGTCCGGGATGAGCTTGGTGACCGTTACCTCGCTCACGGGGTTGATGGAGGTGGAGAAGATCAGCACCACCGGGAAGAGGGAGAACACGATCGCTAAGAAAGCCACCGCCAGGCGCCAGGCCATGCCGAAGCGCTTCTGGGCCTTCAGCGATCCCATCTTGCGAGTAGCCTGTGCGCTAGACATTTTCGGACACCTCCTCCAGCATGCCGGTGTAGCGGAAGTTGAAGATGGTGATGGCGCCCACGATGACGAAGATCACGATGGAGATCGCAGCGGCCAGGCCCAAGTCAGCTCCGCGGCCGCCGCCGAAGGCCAGCTTGAAGGTGTAGCTGATCAGGATGTCGGTGTAGCCCGCGGGCGTGGGCGTGCCGGGGATGGGCGGGCCGCCGTTGTTGTAGAGCTGGATGATAGTGAAGTTGTTGAAGTTGAAGGCGAAGGAGCCGATCAGCAGCGGCCCCACAGCCACCAGCAGCAGGGGCAGGGTGATGCTGCGGAACTGCTGCCAGCCGCTGGCGCCGTCCACCTTGGCCGCCTCGTACAGATCGCCGGGGATGCTCTGCAGCGCGCCGGTGGTGATCAGGAACATGTAGGGGTAGCCCAGCCAGAGCTGGACGATCAGGATGCCCACCTTGGCCCAGAAGGGGCTGGAGAACCAGCCGGGGTCCCACTGGGAGCCGATGATGCCGATCACCGGGTTGAACATGCCCTTCCAGATCAGCACGCTGATGAAGGCGGGGATGGCGTAGGGCACGATCATGAGCACCCGCGTGAAGCGACGCAGGGGCAGGTCGGGCTCGTTCAACACCAGAGCCAGCAGCAGGCCCAGGACAAAGGTGATCAACACGCTCATGAACGCGAAGATCACCGTCCAGGCGAAGATGGTGAACAGGGGGCCGCGCAGCGCGGGGCTGGTGAGCAGCCGCGTGAAGTTCTCCAGCCCGACCACCACCGGAAAGCCCGGGATCAGCGCCTCTCCCTCCGGCGACGTGAAGGTGCCCCGCTGGTTGGCGTAGACCACGCCCGTCTCTTGGTTGATCATGGCATCCTGGACGGGGTCGTAGACGAACTTCTGGCGAACCTGGGCCGCCGCGGTGGGTGAGGTGATGCGGACCGCTTCCTCCTCGGGTCCGAAGGAGAGGGGCTGGAGCTTGGGCAGGATGGCAAAGCGTTGGTTGGCGGGTACCGGGGTAAACTCGCCCACCGCCACCGGGCTGCCATCCTCAGCAAACTGCACGTCCTGTTCTTTCAGATCCTCCGCTGTATATTTCTCGCCTGTGCTGGTCTTGAAAACCTGCTCTCCGTCCTGGCCGGTCAGCCAAAGGGCGAAGGTGTCGTTGGGGCCGCTGTAAACCTTCCAGGCGAAGGTCTTGGCGTCAGCAGGGAGGTAGGTCTGCTTCTCGATCTGCTGGATAGCCACGGGCTTGGGGATCAGGTGGCCGTCGCTGTAGTTGGTGAAGGCTGTGTACACGGTGAAGAGCACGGGATAGATGTGCATCAGCACCATGAAGGCCAGGCCGGGCATGATCCAGCGCAAGGGCATCGCGTCGTTGCGCAGAAAAACGATGGTGATACCCAGCGCAATCAACCAAATCACCGCAGCCAGCGGCGCCACGCCGCCCTGGATGAGCTGCCACCCCGTAAAGATGGCGAAGGCATCGAACAGCGCAACGAACACCAACCGCAGCACAATGCTCGAGGTTGTGCCTCCCCACTGCAGGCCGGCGCTTGACTTCTTGACTGCCTGAGACGCAGTAGCCATGGCATTGCTCCTGGGGACGAGGTCGTGTGGAGAGGTTGGGGGACGAGACTGTAACACGTGGCGCGCCGTTCCACCCAGCGGCGCAGTCTCGTATGCAAAAGAGAGAGGCGTGAAGCGGGCCTCTGTTCGGTTAGTCTTACAATCGGCCGAGGGCGTCAGGCTGCCCGTCGGGCAGGCCCGATGGGGAAAAAAGGGAGAGGGAGTGTGCACTCCCTCTCCCTGGTACCTTACCTGTTACGGATTGCCGAGCGCCGCATTGATCTGCTTCGCGGCGTTGGTCATGGCCTCCTCAGGCGTGGCCGTCCCCTGCTGGATCAGGGTCAGCGCGTCGCCCGCCGGGCCCCACACCGCGGACATGGCCGGGATGTTGGGCATGGGCACGGCGAAGGCGCCGGCCTTGCCGAACTTGTCCATGTCAGGATCGCCGGGGTTGTTGCGCACCGCCAGGAAGGCCGACGGCCGCGGGTCCGCCTCGAACAGCGTGCGCATGGCCTCCTCGGTGGCCATGAACTCGGTCAGGAACGCCTGGGCCAGCAGCACGTTGGGGCTGAAGGCGTTTATGAAGAACGCCTGGCCGCCCAGGAAGGGGCTGCTGGGGCCGGCCGGACCCTTGGGGAACTCGCCGATCTCGTACTTCGCGCCTGCGTCGCGCATGCGGGACAGCGCCCACGGGCCGGTGATCATCATGGCGCACTCACCGGTCTCAAAGGCCTTGTGGTAGGTGTCCCAGTCCATGTCCTTCACGATGCTGCCCTGGGCCACCATGTCGGCCAGCCACTTGCCCGCAGCGATGGAGCCAGCGTTGCCGAAGCCCACGTCCTTGGGGTTCCAGGTGCCGTCGGGGTTCAGGCCGAAGATGTAGCCGCCGTAGGCGGTCTGGATCGGGTAGAAGTGATAGGGATCGCCCTGCTGGCGGCAGAAGCCGTACTTGGCCTTGCCGGCGTCCTGCAGCTCCTTGGCCAGGGTCTTCACATCCTCCCAGGTGGCGGGCACGGCGCTCACCAGGTCAGGGTTGTAGAAGAAAGCGATGTTCTCGGTGGCGTAGGGCATGCCCACCAGCTTGCCCTCGTAGCGGAACATGTCCAAGGCGGCAGGGAAGAACTCCTTCGCCTTGTCGCCCAAGTCAATCTCCGCCAGGAGGCCGTTGGTGTAGAGCTCGCCCACCCAGTCGTGTGCGCCGATGAACAGGTCGGGGCCTTCGCCGGCCGGCGCCGCGCGCTTCACGTTGTCGCGGATGTCACCGAAGCCGATCTCGCTGATCTCCAACTTGACGCCGTACTTGGCCTCGAAGTCAGGCGCCACCTTGGCCAGAGCCGGCGCGCGCGTGTTGTCCGCCCAGATCTTCAGGGTGACAGCGGGCGCTGCGGGCGCAGGCGTGGGAGTCGGCGGAACAGGCGTGGGGGTCGGCGGAACAGGCGTAGGAGTCGGCGGAACAGGCGTGGGGGTAGCCGCCGGCGCCGCCGGAGCCGGCGTGGGAGTCGGCTGGGCGCCACCGGGACAGCCCGCCAGCACCACAGCAGCCACCAAGAGCAGGGAGAGAACCATCCAGGTTCGACGGAACATACGACAGGATCCTCCTTTTCACGTCAAGCTAGGGGTGAGGTGAGACGGATAACTCACGACAATGATCAGCACAGGTGTCAAGCGGACCCCTGTGCGAACCGACAGCCGCCCCGCTGCATAGAGGCATTAGGAACCGGCAGTTCCGAGGGGAACCTCCGACTACGGAGCCAAACAGACTGTCTACGTAGACGCGAGGCCAACGGTTGAGGCTAGACAACGGCTGCATTATATCGCATCTTCGACGTTTGTCAAACGCCTGCCCTACGGATGGTCTTCGTTGCGCTAAATCATATGCAACGCTGTAACCTCTGTGCGTAAGCCCTATCCCTTTTGAGGCTGGTGGCACCGTAACCTGCACCCCCGTTCTCGGCCCTTCTCTCCTGCTGTGGTATAATCCAGCCGTCACATGTCCCATCGCCGGTTGGTGCACCCATCTCCAGCCGGCCCATCTGTCGCCAGCCTTTGCAGGCCCTCGCAACCTGTTCCTACTCAAGCCACGAACATCTGGAGCCGTTATGTCTGACCTGCGCCGCGCTTTGCTCTTGGCCTTGATCGCTGTCTGGCTGCTAGCCGCCTGCGGCCAGCCTGCGCCCACCCCCACCCCAACGCCGCCTGCGCCGACGCCAACGCCCCTTCCGCCCACACCCACCCCGGTCCCGCCCACGCCGACCCCGTTGCCGACGCCGACCGCGCCCGCAGTCGAGCCGCTCTATCTCAACATCCTCTGGCATCAGCACCAGCCGGTCTACTTCAAAGACCCGGAGACGGGGGTCTATCAGAAGCCCTGGGTGCGGGTCCACGCGGCCAAGGACTACGTGGACATGGCGGCCATCCTGGAGGGTTACCCCGACATCGTCGTCACCTTCAACCTGACCCCCTCGCTGCTGCGCCAGCTGCTCGACCTGAAGGCCGGCGCCAAGGACCTCTACCAGGTGCACACCGAGATCCCCGCGGCCGAGCTGACCGCCGAGCAGAAGCAGTTCATCCTCAGCCGCTTCTTCGACATCAACCCCAAGATCATCGCCCGCTTCCCGCGCTACCAACAGCTGGCCGACACGCGCGGCCAGAGCGACGCCTGGACCGAGCAGGACTGGCGTGACCTGCAGGTGCTCTTCAACCTGGGCTGGACCGATCCCGACTGGCTGGCCCAGGAGCCGCTGGCCGGCCTGGTGGCCAAGGGCCGCGATTTCGCCGAGACGGACAAGGCCGTCGTGCTGGCCGAACATGCCCGGCTGGTGGCCCAGGTGATCCCCTTGCACAAGCGCCTGCAGGACGAAGGCCGCATCGAGATCACCACCACGCCCTTCTACCACCCCATCCTGCCCCTGATTTTCGACACCGACCTGGCCAAGGTGGCCGCGCCCGATCTCGAGCTGCCCCCGCGCTTCAGCTATCCGCTGGATGCCGTGGAGCAGGTGAAGCGGGGCGTGCAGTTCTACACCGAGACCTTCGGCCGGCCGCCGGTGGGCATGTGGCCGGCCGAGGGCGCCGTGGCCCAGGAGATCGTCAACATGGTGGGCAGCGCCGGCATCCGCTGGATGGCCACCGACGAGGAGGTGCTGGCCCGCAGCCTGGGCCGCACGAACTTCGCCCGCAACGCCCAGGAGACGGTGCAGGACGCCGACGCGCTCTATCGGCCCTACATCGCCCGCACGCCCAACCAGCAGGTGTACGTGGTCTTCCGCGACAAGGTGATCAGCGACAAAGTGGGCTTCACCTACAGCGGCACGCCCGGCAAGGTTGCCGCCCGCGATTTCGTGGACCGCATCCTGGCCATCCGCGCGCAGCTCGCCGCCCAGGGCGCAGCTGGGCCGCACCTGGTCAGCGTCATCCTGGACGGCGAGAACGCTTGGGAGCACTACCCCAACGACGGCAAGGAGTTCCTGCACGAGATGTACCGCCTGCTGGAGGAGGAACAGGGCAAGGGCACCATCCGCACCATCACGCCCGGCGCCTTCATCGCCCGCTTCCCCGAGCAGCGCGGCCTGGAACGGCTGTGGGCCGGCAGCTGGGTCAGCCCCGACTACCTGACCTGGATCGGCGAGGACGAGGAGAACCGGGCCTGGGAGTACCTGGGCCGGGTGCGCGACTTCGCCCGGTTCCAGCAGAACCAGGTCAGTCCGGAGGTGTTCGCCCAGATGATGGAGGCCATCTACACGGCCGAGGGCAGCGACTGGTTCTGGTGGTACGGCGCAGACCAGAACAGCGGCGACGACGGCAGCTTCGACGCCCAGTTCCGCGCCACCCTGGCCCGCGTGTACGAGGTGGCGGGCCAGTCGGTGCCCACCTTCCTCAAGGTGCCGGTGATCCCGGAGCGGGCGCAGCCGCCGGCCGTGGGCGCCAGCGGGCTGATCACGCCCACCGTTGACGGCGTCGCCGCCGCGGGCGAGTGGGACGGCGCCGGCTACTTCCTGGAGGAGGGCGGCGTGCAGGCCACGCCCAACCAGGTGGCCGCGCAGCTCTGGTATGGCTTCGACAAGGCCAACCTCTACCTGCGGCTGGATGCGCGCCGCGCCTGGGCCGACGTGGCGTCCGACACGCGCGTGGGCTTCTACTTGCGGCGGCCCGGCGGCGGCCGCGAGCAACCTTTCAGCCGCACGGCCGTGCTCAACGAGCGGGACGATACCCTGTTGGGCTTTGGCGCCAACGCCCTGGTGGAGGTGGCCATCGTCGGCGGCCAGGCCACGGCGACCTTCTACACCGTGGACGCCGATGGGCAGTACGCCGCCACGCCGGCCGCGCTGCCGGCCGCCGCGGCCGGGAGCACCCTGGAGGTGGCCGTACCCTACGAGGTGCTGGGCAAGCCCAACGCCGGCGACGTGTTCAAGCTGCGGGCCGTCATCAGCGAGGGCGAGCAGCGGGACATCCAGACCGTGCCCGGCGCCGGCCCGGCCGAGCTGATCGTGCCCGACCTGGGCCTGACCACGGCCATCCTCACCGTGGACGACCCGCAGGGCGACGACCACGGCCCCGGCACCTACACCTACCCGACCGACAGCGTCTTCGTCACCAAGGCCTACGATCTGAAGACCTTCGCCGTGGCCGAGGACGAGGCCAACCTCATCTTCCGCTTCGCCTTCTACGGCCCGCTCAACAACGCCTGGGGCGCGCCCAACGGCATGGGCATCCACACCCTCGATGTGTACATAGACGCCGCGCCGGGCGGCGAGCGCAAGCTGTTGCCCGGCCGCAACGCCGCCGTGCCGGCCGACCAGGGCTGGGAGTTCGCGGTTTGGGCCGAGGGCTGGACGCCCGGCCTCTACGGCCCGCCCGCCGCGGGCGAGACCACGCCGCAGCAGATCGGCGACGCCGGCACCCTGACCATCATCAGCGACCCCGGCCAGCGGCAGATCACCATCCGGGTGCCCAAGCGGGTGCTGGCGGAGCGGCTGGGCATGACGCCGGAGGCGCTGCAACCCAAGACGTGGCGCTACCTGGGTGTGGTGCTGAGCCAGGAGGGCTTCCCCTCCAGCGGCGTGTGGCGGGTGCGCGACGTGTTGGTGAGCGCGCAGCAGTGGCGGGTGGGCGGCGCGCCGGCCAACAGCACCACCCACACCCGCATCCTGGACGTGGCCTATCCGGCCGGCTTCACGCCCACCCAGGAGGAGGCGCTGAGCAACTTCACGCCCCAGGCCGTGGACGCGGGTCGCTTCGACCAGCTCAGCCCCGACGACTTCGCCCAGCTGCCGATGCTGGCGGCGGAGTAGCGGACCAACCGAGACTAGAGACTGGTCCAGTCTTGAAGACTGGACCAGTCTCGCGTTGACCGTCGGTCGGGTTCTTTTGTCAATCGCCCAGCCCGGTGCTAGAATCCCCTTGCTATGCGCATTCGCCCCGCGGTGCCTCACGACCTGACGGCGTGCTTGCAGCTGGACGCGTCTTTCGACACGGCGCGCGTCTGGCAGCTCGACCTGCGCAACGCGCGCACCCAGATCGCTGCGCACCTGCGCGCAGTGGACCTGCCGCGGCAGGTGCGGGTGGAGTACCCCTCGCCGGACACCGCCCTTCTCATGCACTGGCAGCGGGGCTATCACATCCTGGTGGCCGAGGACGAGAGCGTGGGCCGGGTGGTGGGCTACGCTGACATCGGCCCAGAGCCGGATACCCAGGTGGGTTGGATCTGGCACCTGGTGGTGGAGCGCAGCCATCGCCGGCAAAAGATCGGCAGCGCGCTCCTGGTGGCGGCCGCCCGCTGGTGCCACGACAACGGCCTAGGCCGCCTCCTTGCGCCGTTGCAGACGCAAAACGACCCAGGCATCCGCTTCTGTCAGCGCCATGGCTTCAGCTTCTGCGGCTTCAACGACCGGTACTTCCAGAACGGCTCCGTGGCGCTCTTCTTCGGCCGCGATTTGCGGTAACGTATGGACTGGTCCGCTCTTCCGACTTGGTCGGAGCTTCTTGACTTCGCGAACCTGATGCTGGCCTCGGCCGTGGCGGTCGTGGCCTTCTCGTTGTTCGTCTACATCGTCGCCTACAACGTGCGCTCCCGCGTCGGTCGCGCCTTCGCTGCGCTGCTGGGGTGTGTCCTCATCGTCTACACCGGCGACGTGCTGCTGGCGCTGTCCAGCCTGGAACAAGCGGAGATCTGGCTGCGCCTACAGTGGGTGGGCATCCCCTTCGTGCCTGCGGCCTATTTCGACCTGTCCGACGCGCTGCTGCAGACCACCAACGCGGGGTCCCGGCGGCGCACACTGCTGGCCCGCCTCTCGTATCCCGTAAGCGGCGCCTTCACCCTGTTGGCCGTGTTCACCGACCTGGTGGTGCGGGAGGGGCCCTACAGCGGCGAGCTGACCTACCTGTCGCCGGGGCCGCTCTTTGGGCTCTTCACCGTCTACTACGTCGCCACTGCCTGCTACGGCCTGTACAACGCCTACCGCGCGCAGCGGCGTTGCCTAACGCCCGCCTCCCGGCGTCGCATGATGTACCTAGTGGTGGCCTTCTTGGCGCCGGCTCTGGGCGTCTTCCCCTACCTGGTGCTGGCGCCCATCGAGCCCGCTCCCCCGCGCACCCTCATCCTGACCCTCACCCTGGTGGGCAACGTGGCGGTGGCCCTGATGCTGGTGGTGATGACCTACAGCATCGCCTACTACGGCGTGCTCAGCCCAGACCGGGTCGTGAAGCGCAGCCTGATCGTGTTCCTCATCCGCGGGCCGCTGTTGAGCATCCTGGTGATCGGCGCCATGCTCTCGGTGCCGCGGGTGGAGCGCATCCTGGGCCTGCCTCGAGACACGGTGCTGCTGCTGGCGGTGGTGGGCGTCATCGTCTCCGTGCAGATCCTGATCGAGCTTCTGAAGCCGATGGTGGATCGCCTGGTGTACAGCGAGGACCAGGAGGAGCTGATGGCGATCCGCGAGCTGGACCGCCGGCTGCTGGCCACCAGCGACCTGCGCCAGCTTTTGGAGAACGTGTTGGTGTCTCTGTGCGAGTACCTGCGGGTGGAGGGCGGCTTCGTGGCGGTTTTAGCCGGCGATGAGCTGCTGGTGGAGGCTACCTGCGGGCCGGAGCAGCTGGCGGCGGAGTTCAAGGGCCACGCCGGCTGGTCGCAGGCCCTGCGCCAGGCCATGGCCGCTGCCGGCCAAGCCAACGGCAACGATCCCGGGCCGATGGTGCCGTACAACGGCTACTGGCTATGGCCGCTGCGCACCCGGGGCCGCGAGGGCGCGCTGGGCCTGTTGGGCGTGGTGGCGCGCAGCAGCCCGGCCTCTGTCACCGAGGCGGAGAAGCCGGTCGTCCAGGAGCTGGTGCGCCGCGCCGAGCGGGCGCTGGAGGACCGGCTGTTGCAGCAGGGGGTCTTCCTGGCCCTGCAGGAAATCATGCCCGAGATCGAACAGCTGCAGCGCTGGCGCAGCGTGGTGCCCTACGTGGGCATGCCCCCGCTGCAAGCGCCCCAAGACAGCGAGAGCATCATCTATCGGCCGGAGTTCACCCAGTGGGTGCGCGACGCCCTCTCCCACTACTGGGGCGGCCCCAAGCTCACCGAGAGCCCCCTGCTGCAGCTCAAGGTGGTCAGCCAGGCCATCGAGCAGGAGGGGGGCAACACGGCCAAGGGCATGCGCGCAGTGCTGGCTCGCGCCATCGAGGGCCTCAAGCCCGACGGCCAGCGCCGCATGACCGCCTCCGAGTGGATGCTGTACAACATCCTGGAGCTCAAGTTCATCCAGGGCCGCCGGGTGCGCGAGATCGCCGAGCGCCTGGCCATGAGCGAGTCGGACCTCTATCGCAAACAGCGCATAGCCATCGAACAGGTGGCGCAGCAGATCGCCGAGATGGAGGCGAACAACAGCCGTAACGAGTAACGCCTAAAGCGCACCTCGCAGCACGCAACGGTTTGTGTTCACGCGTTGCGGGCTGCGAGTTACGGGTCACGAGTTACGTGCCACAAGTTCCCCCTCCTGAACTCGTTACGCATTGCTCGTTGCTCGTCACTCCTCCCCATGCCCAAGCTCAAGCTCCAGTACGTGTGCGAAAACTGCGGCAGCGCGCAGCCCAAGTGGATGGGCCGCTGCCCGGACTGCGGCGAGTGGAACACCCTGGTGGAGAAGCAGGTGGTGGTGGAGACCCCTGCCCAGCGCCAGGCCCGCAGCGCCATGCCGGTGGAGGCGGGCGCCGCAGCGCAGCCGGTCACCGCCATCTCCGCCGACGGCTTCGACCGCATCCCCGTGGGCGGCAGCGAGCTGAGCCGGGTACTGGGCGGCGGCATCGTGCCCGGCTCCGGCGTGCTGGTCAGCGGCGACCCCGGTATCGGCAAGTCCACGCTGCTGCTGGAGCTGGCGGCCACCATCGCCCGCACCCACGGCCGGGTGCTCTACGTCAGCGCCGAGGAGAGCGCGCGGCAAATCAAGCTGCGGGCCAACCGACTGAACATCCACGAGCCGGAGCTCTACGTGCTGGCGGAGATCCACTTGGAGCGCATCCTGGAGCACATCGCCCAGCTTCAGCCCCGGCTGATCGTGGTGGACTCCATCCAGGCCATCTACTCCGACGCCAGCCCCTCCGCCGCGGGCAGCGTCACCCAGGTGCGGGACTGCGCGGCGCAGCTTCTGCGCTTGGCCAAGAGTGACAATATCCCCCTGTTCCTGGTGGGCCACGTCACCAAGGAGGGCGCCATCGCCGGCCCGCGCGTGCTGGAGCACATGGTGGACACGGTGCTCTACCTAGAGGGGGAGCGGTTCCAGGCTTACCGCCTGCTGCGCAGCGTCAAGAACCGCTTCGGCAGCACCGACGAGGTGGGCGTGTTCGAGATGGCCGAGGCGGGGCTGCGGGAGGTGGCCAACCCCTCGGAGGCGTTCCTGGCCGAGCGGCTGCCCAACGCCGCCGGCTCGGCGATCGCCGTGACCTTGGAGGGCACCCGGCCGCTGCTGGTGGAGGTGCAGGCCCTCACCTCAACCACCAGCTTTCCCCAGCCGCGGCGCACGGCCAACGGCGTAGACTTCAACCGCCTGCTGCTGCTGACCGCCGTGCTCAGCAAGCGGGTGGGCTTCCGGCTCAGCGACCAGGACGTGTTCGTCAACGTGGTGGGTGGCCTGCGCATCAGCGAGCCCGCAGCCGACCTGGCGGTAGCCGTGGCCATCGCCAGCAGCATTAAGAACGAGCCCGTGCCGGCCGACCTGGCGGTGGTGGGGGAGGTAGGCTTGAGCGGCGAGCTGCGCAGCGTGAGCCAGCTGCCGCGGCGGCTCAACGAGGCGGCCAAGCTGGGCTTTCGCCGCTGTCTGGTGCCTCAGAGCCGACGGCAGACCATCGTCCCTCCGGAGGGGATGGAGGTGCTAGGCGCGCGCACCCTGCGCCAGGCGCTGGAAATCGCCCTGGGCGGGAAATGAGAGCAGGGTTGCCAACCCCCGGACAGTCGGCAACCCTGCCGCGCTCAGAAGAACACGGGCTCGTGGTAGATGCCGAAGACCTCGCGGAACACGTCGCTGATCTCGCCCAGGGTGGCGTAGGCCTTGACGCATTCCAGGATGGGGGGCATCAGGTTCACCGTCTCGTCCCGCGCTGCGTCGGCCAGGCGATGTAGCGTCTTCTGCACCACGTGGTTGTCCCGCTCGGCCCGCACCCGCTGCAGCCGCGCCACCTGCCGCTCGTAGCCGTGGGGGTCCATCTCCAGGATGGGGATGGTGATGGGCTCGTCGGCCGCGTAGCCGTTCACGCCCACGATGATGCGCTGTCCCTCGTCAATCTCCTTCTGGTAGCGGTAGGCCGCCTCGGCGATCTCCCGCTGGAAGAAGCCGACCTCGATGGCGGGGATCACGCCGCCCAGCCGCTCGATGGCCCTGAAGTAGGCGTTGGCCTCCTCCTCCATCCGGTTGGTGAGGGCCTCCACGTAGAAGGAGCCGGCCAGGGGGTCAATGGTGTTGGCCACGCCGCTCTCCTCGGCAATGATCTGCTGGGTGCGCAGGGCGATGGTGACCGCTTTCTCCGAGGGCAAGGCCAGCGCCTCGTCCATGGAGTTGGTGTGCAGCGACTGGGTGCCGCCCAACACGGCGGCCAGGGCCTGGATGGCTACGCGCACGATGTTGTTCTCCGGCTGTTGGGCGGTGAGAGTCACGCCCGCGGTTTGGGTGTGGAAGCGCATCAGCCAGCTGCGGGGATTCTTAGCGCCGTACTTCTCGCGCAGGGCTCGCGCCCAGATGCGTCGGGCGGCGCGGTACTTGGCGATCTCCTCGAAGAAGTCGTTGTGCGCGTTGAAGAAGAAGCTCAGCCGCGGAGCGAAGTCGTCAATGTCCAGCCCACGCGCCAGGGCTGCCTCGACGTAGGCGAAGCCGTCGGCCAGGGTGAAGGCTAGCTCCTGCGCGGCGGTGCTGCCTGCCTCACGGATGTGGTAGCCGCTGATGCTGATGGTGTTCCACTCCGGCATCTCCTGGACGCCGAACTCGATGGTGTCCACCACCAGGCGCATGGATGGCTTCGGCGGGAAGAGGAACTCCTTCTGCGCGATGTACTCCTTGAGGATGTCGTTCTGGATGGTGCCTCGGAGCTGGCGGCGGTGGTAGCCCTGCTTCTCGGCCGCGGCGATGTACATGGCCCAAATGATGGCGGCCGGGGAGTTGATGGTCATGGAGGTGGTGACCTCGCCCATGGGGATGCCGTTGAAGAGGATCTCCATGTCGGCCAGGGAGGAGACCGCTACCCCACACTTGCCGAACTCCCCCAAGGCCTCGGGCGCGTCGGTGTCGTAGCCGTAGAGGGTGGGCATGTCAAAGGCCACGCTGAGCCCCGTCTGCCCCTGGCTCAGCAGGTAGCGAAAGCGCTCGTTGGTCTCCTCGGCGGTGCCGAAGCCGGCGAACATGCGCATGGTCCACAGCTTGCCCCGGTGCATGGTGGCGTGAACCCCGCGCGTGAAGGGATACTCGCCGGGGAAGCCTAGGTCGCGCAGGTAGTCCAGGTCGGCGACATCGGCGGGGGTGTAGAGCCGCTTCACCGGCGCCGAGGAGGCGGTGATGAACTCCTCTCGGCGCTCCGGAAAGCGGGCCAGGGTTTTCTGCAGGGTCGTCTGTTCCCAGCGCTGGGTCTCCTGTTGGATCTTCGCCACTTCCTTGGGGTCGAACATCGTCGGTCTCCTGGCGCGTGTTGCGAGGTTTTGGGCAAGAAGGCGTACCGATTCTTTGTGTGGCCATTATACCACAGGGGCGCCCCGTCCGGGCAACCGCGCCCGGCCCTCTGCGCCCTGCCGGCAGTCTGGCCGCTTTGTGCTATAATCTGGGCTGCGGTTATTGCACATGATCGCTGCCGGCCGAACGAGGATAAGCTGGAGGAACTCGGAGGAACTCAAGGACGCAAGAACCATTCTCGACCGAACGACGAACTCGAGCCTTCACGCGGGTCTGGCGCACGACCCCACCTCTCGCGGAACGGCTTCGAGCCTTCAGGCGGGTCTGGACAATGCCCTCCAGCTGACGCCTCCCTTCCCAACGGTGACCACACCGCCCGCCACGAACTCGAGCCTTCACGCGGGTTTGGCGCAAGACCCCACCTCTCGTTGAACGGATTCGAGCCTTCAGGCGGGTCTGGCGCACGACCCCACCTCTCGCTGAACGGACTCGAGCCTTCAGGCGGGTCTGGACAACGCCCCCCGGCTGACGCCTCCCTTCCCAACGGTGACCACACCGCCCCGCCCCGGAGTCGAGCCTTCACGCGGGTTTGGCGCACGACCCCACCTCTCGTTGAACGGATTCGAGCCTTCAGGCGGGTCTGGTGCATGACCCCTGCCTGGAGCCTCCTGCCCGACGCTGGACTGCCAATTCCACAATCCTCCCGCCTGCCATGCTAGACGCTCCCATCCCTGAACAGTTCAACATCGGTGTAGCCTGCACCGACGCCCACCTGGCGACTGCCACGGCCGACCGCGTGGCCATGGTCGTCGAGGACGAGCAGTGCGGCGTGGCCCAAGTCACCTACGCCGAGCTGGCCGAGCTCACCAGCCGCTTTGCTCAGGCCCTGCGCGAGCTGGGGATCGGCGTGGGCGAGCGGCTGCTGATCCGCCTGCCCAACGCCCTGGCCTACCCCGTGGCCTTCTTGGGCGCCATGAAGGCCGCCGTGCTGCCGGTGCCCAGCTCCATCCTCCTCACGGCCGACGAGGTGGGCTACCTGCTCAACGACAGCGGCGCGGCTGCGCTGATCACCGATCCCGCCTCGTGGCAGGCCCTGGCCCCTCAGCTCTGCGCCACGCCCGCCCTGCGCCATGTGATCCTAGCCGGCCGTGGCCACCCTCTGCGTCCGGCCGAGCCGGAGCTGCTGGCGGCGGCTCCACCCCGTCACCCCTGCGTCCAGGTCCATCGCCTATCGGCGCTGCTGACCGAGGTCACCCGCTGGGACCCGCCTTATCCGACGCGGGCGGAGGACCCCGCCTACTTGGTGTACACCTCCGGCACCAGCGGCTATCCCAAAGGGGTGCTCCACGCCCACCGGGCGCTGCTGGGCCGTCGGCCCGCCATGCGCTACTGGTTCGACTTCCAGGGGGACGACCGGGTGCTGCACTCCGGCAAGCTCAACTGGACCTACGTCCTGGGCACTGCCATGACCGACCCGCTGTACATGGGGCAGACCGCCATCGTCTTCGAGGGGAAGGCGGATGCCACGCGGTGGATCCCTCTGGCGGCCCGCCACCGCGCCACCATCTTCATCGGCGTGCCTACGGTCTACCGGCAGATCCTGCAAAAGACGAGCTCCACGGCGGCCGATGCGCCGACGCTGCGCCACTGCATGTGCGCGGGCGAGCACCTGTCGGACGAGGTGCTGGCCGGCTGGCGGGCGCGCTTCGGCCTGGACATCTACGAGGCCATCGGCATGTCCGAGTGCTCCTACTACCTCTCGCAGCAGAAGGGAATGCCCATCCGGCCAGGGTCGGTGGGCAAGCCGCAGCCGGGACACATCGTCGCCCTGTTGGGCGACGACCTGCAGGAGGTGCCGCCGGGCGTCGAGGGGCAGATCGCCATCGGCGAGGCCGACCCCGGCCTCTTCCTGTGCTACTGGAACCAACCGGACGAGACGGCGCGGCTGCGCCGCGGAGGATGGTTCCTGACCGGCGACTACGCGCGGCGGGACGAGGACGGCTACTACTGGTTTCTGGGCCGCCGCGACGACATCATCAAGAGCTTCGGTTATCGGGTGTCCCCCTTCGAGGTAGAGCGGGTGCTCAAGGACCACCCGGCGGTAGCCGACTGCGCCGTGATCGGGGAGGAGGTCGGGCCGGACAAGGTGATCGTGGCGGCCTACGTGATCCCGGCGGCCGGGAAACAGCCCGACGCGGACGACATCATGCGCTACGCCGCTCAGCACTTGGCCAGCTACAAGTGCCCGCGCGCCGTGCACTTCGTGGCCGACCTGCCGCGCACGGCCAACGGCAAGGTGCTGCGCCGCGCGCTGCGCCAGGCGCGCTCAGCGGCTATTTCCCCTTGAGCGAGCTAAAGGCCGACTATCCTCGGGATGCCACAGCCAGCGAAGCGCTTCTTAGACCGGGGGTGGGGAGTTCTGGCCCGAAAAAGCAGCCGCTCCTACGGCCGGCCCTCCTGCTCCCAGGCGCTCACCAGCCCCTCTTCGGCGCTGCCCTTGGCGAAGTACTCGAACCCCTTGTCCAGCCACGGCTCCGGGAGGGGGATGATGCTGGCCCGCAGCATGTCGTCCTGGATCTCCAACATGCCCACGGAGATGTACTGGCCGGGCTGGGTGCGACGGTCCAGGATGTTGAGGTAGGTGCTGCCGGGGTTGACGATCAGAACCCCTTGCACGTGGCCGATGTAGGGGCGGTGCAGGTGGCCGCACACGATGCAGTCCACATGGTCGGCCTGGAACTGACGCACCACGTGGATGTAGAAGCGAGGCGCAAGGAACAGGCGCTGGCCGAACAGCATGTTCCACGTGGTGCCCGGGAACTCCTGCCAGCGCGGGCGGTCGCCGTGGATCAGGCCGATGCGCTTGCCTCCGGCCTCCACCACCCGCCGCCTAGGCAGGTAGTCCAGCCCCTGATCCTGGTCCCCGCGCACGGCGATCACCGGCGCGTACTGCTCCAGCTCCTCGATGACCTCGGGGCCGGTCAGGTCGCCGGCGTGGAGGATCAGGTCTACGTTGCGGAACACCTTGGCCACGCCCGACGGCAAGCGCAGCGCCACCGTGGGCATGTGGGAGTCGCTGATCAGTCCGATGCGCATGGGTTTGGTTCGGTGAACGGTGGTCGGTGGTCGGTGAACGGTAATCGGTGAACGGTGAACGGTGGAAAGGCCGTGGCCAGGTCACGCCTTCCACCCATTGGACGACCTTGGGCTCTCAGTTGTTTCGTGGCAGGCGAGCGATTTGCGCCAGAGCTATGCCGCGCCAGCGCCGCGCGCCGCGGCGACAAAGGCGCGCAGGCGATCGTGGTCCTTGCGGCCGGCTGCCGCCTCCACGCCGCCGGCCACGTCCACACCCCAGGGCCGCACCTGAGCGATGGCCGCAGCCACGTTCTCCGGGGTCAGCCCGCCGGCCAGCAGCAGCCGATGGCGCCGAGCCAGGCCCGACGCCAGCGCCCAGTCTCCCACCTGGCCGGTGCCCCCGCGCAGGGTGGGGTGATAGGCGTCTACCAACAGGTCGGGGCCTTCGGCCGGCCCCAGGGCGGCGTAGCGCGGCGCCGTCACCTCGCCCTCGTCCGGCGTGGCCGGCCGCAGGGCCTTGTAGGCGCGGCCGGCCAGCGCGGCCAGCAGCTCCGGGGGCTCCTCGCCGTGCAGCTGCGCCAGGTCGAGGCCGCAGGCGTCCAGGGTGTTCAGCACTTGTTCCAGGGTGGGGTTGACGAAGACGCCGACGAAGGTCGGTAAACGGTGCACAGTGAACGGTGAACGGTCGTCGGGGAGCGGGAAGAGCGAAGCGGAGACCGAGGGGCGGTCGAGCCGGGCGCGCAGCGCGGCGACGATGGCAGCCACCTGGGCGGGGGGGACGTAGCGCGGGGAGCGCTCGTAGAAGATGAAGCCCAGCAGGTCCGCGCCTGCCTCGGCCGCGGCCAGGGCGTCCTCCAGGTTGGTGAGGCCGCAGATCTTCACGCGCACGGGAGGGGGTGATTGCACGGTCACTGGGCGGGGAGCGGTTGCATCAACGCACTGTTCGCCGTTTACCGATCACTGTTCACCGACCACCGCCTCTGCCGCCTCGCAGATTCTCCGCCACGCGGCCTCCACGTGCCGGGCCTCGGTGTGGGTCTGGCCGACGCAGAGGCGCAAGGTCACCTTGCCGTCCAGCACGGTGTGGGTCAGGTAGAGGTGACCGCTGCGGTTGAGACGGTCCATCAAGCGGCGGTTCGCCTCGTCGCCTGCCCGCAGGCGGAAACACACCAGGTTGAGCGGCGCGGGCGCAGCCAGCTCGAAGCGGGGATCGGCCTGCACCCAGGCGGCGAACTGCTGCGCCAGCTCCACGTGCCGCCGCACGTGGTAGCGCAGCCCCTCCACGCCGTAGTGGCGGATGACAAACCACAGCTTGAGGGCCCGAAAGCGACGGCCCAGGGGGATGTGCCAGTCGCGGTAGTCGAAGACGGCGCCCGACTCGGTGGCCTGGTTGCGCAGGTACTCCGGCAGGATGCTCAGGGTGCGAATCAGCGCCGCCCGGTCGGCCACCCAGAAGCAATCGCAGTCGAAGTTGGTGAACATCCACTTGTGGGGGTTGAAGGCGTAGCTGTCGGCCAGCTCGACCCCGTCGTGGATCCAGCGAAACTCCGGGCAGAGGGCTGCAGTGCCGCTCATGGCCGCGTCCACGTGCAGCCAGACCCCCTCGGTCTGGCAGACCTCGCCGATCGGCCGCAAGGGGTCCATGGCGTTGGACGAGGTGGTGCCCACGGTGGCGCACACAAAGCAAGGCACCAGCCCGGCGCGGCGGTCGGCCTCGATCTGCTGCGCCAGCGCCTCCGGCCGCATGGCGAAGCGCTCGTCCACCTCGATCAGGCGCAGGTTCTGCCGCCCCAGGCCGGCGATCTTGGCCGCCTTCTCTACGCTAGAGTGGGCCTGGGTGGAGGTGTAGGCCACCAGGCGGCCGTCCGCGCCCCGCTCGTTGCTCTGCCAGCCGGTGGCCCGCTCCCGGCCGGCCAGCAGGGCGGTCAGGGTGGCGCTGCTGGCCGTGTCCTGGATCACACCGCCGCCCGCGGTCGTGGACTTGAACTTCTCCGGCAGGCCCAGCATGTCCACCAGCCAGTCCAGCACGTGGGTCTCCAGCTCGGTGCAGGCAGGGCTGGTGGCCCACAGCATGCCCTGGACGCCCAGGCCGGAGGAGAGCAGGTCGCCCAGGATGGCCGGGCCGGAGGCGTTGGCCGGAAAGAAGGCGAAGAAGTTAGGCGACTGCCAGTGAGTGATGCCGGGCATGATCAGCGGCTCGAGGTCGGCTAGGATGGCCTCGAACGGCTCGCCTTGCGCCGGCGGCTGCGCGGGCAGGCCGGCGCGGATCTGCCCCGGCTGCACCTGGGAGAGCACCGGGTAGCTCTCCACCCGCTCCATGTAGTCGGCGATCCAGTCCACCACCGCGCGACCGTAGCGGCGGAACTGGTCGGGGGTCATGTGGTAGGAGGGAGTATCGGAGGAAGTCATGGAAACTCAGGGGAACTCAGAGGAACTCCGGCCTGCGCCTATCCATCGCCCATTGGCCATTGACCATTGACCATTGGCCATTGACCATTGAACATTGACCATTGGCCATTAGCCATTAGCCATCGCCCATTGCCCATTGACCATTGCCCATTGGCCATTGGCCATTGCCCATTAACCTCTTCCCGCCCGCACCAGCTCACGCACCTTGGTCAGCCGCTCCTCCGGCTTGGCCGTCACCAGGCTCTCGCCCACCAGCATGGCGTCCACGCCCATCTCGCGCAGGCGGCGGACGTCGTTGGGGCCGTGGATGCCGCTCTCGCTCACCATCACGCACTCGCGCGGGATCAAGGGGTGCAGCCGCGCCGTGGTCTCCAGGTCCACGGTGAAGGTGCGCAGGTCGCGGTTGTTGACGCCGATCACCCGCGCGCCGGCCCGCAGCGCCCGCTCCACCTCCTCCTCGTCGTGCACCTCCACCAGGGCCTCCATGCCCAGGCTCCACGTCTCCTCCAACAGATGGCGCAAGTCGTGGTCGCCCAGCACCGCCACAATCAGCAGCACGGCGTCCGCCCCCGCCACCCGCGCCTCCACAATCTGGTAGGGATCGAAGAGGAAGTCCTTGCGGAGCACAGGGACAGCGGGGGATTGGGAAATGGGGAAATGGGAAATGGGTAGATTGGTCGGCTGAGCGGCGCCTGCCTCCCCTCTTTTCCTTTCCCCCGCTTCCCTCCTTTCCCTCGCTTCCTCTCCGCCCGTCACCGTTTCCTTGACCGTGGTCAGATGCTCCAGCGCACCCTGGAAGAAGCGGGCGTCGGTGAGCACGGAGATGGCGGCCGCGCCCCCCTGGACGTAGGTGCGAGCCAGCTGCGCCGGGTCGAAGTCGCGACAGAGAAGCCCGCGGCTGGGGCTGGCCCGCTTGACCTCGGCGATCAGGCTGACGCCCGGCCGGCGCAGGGCTGCCGCGAAGTCCAGGGGATCCGGCACGGTGGCCGCCAGGGCGCGCAGCGTGGAGAGGGGCATGGCGCGCATGCGCTCGGGCAGCTCCCGGCGCTTGTGGCGCATGATCTCGTCCAGCATCTTGCCCTGGTGGCGCAGGCGCTCCTCGCGGGGAGGCAGGGGATGGGCTCTCTTGGATGGCATCGAGGCTCGCCGGGAAGGGAGAAATGCGCCGAGAGCAGGCCTTAGCCGAACCCGCTCTTCACGGCAGGAAGGTTCAGCACTGGATAGGCCCCCTGCTCAGGCGCACTGCACGAAACCCTGGGCCCATAGGCAGCCGCCGCAGGCCGGGAAGGTGTTGCCGGAGCAGTCCTCGAAGTTGCGCGGGAAGCGCTCGCAGCCGCCGCAGGTGGTGCAGGGGGAGAAGGGGAACTGGCGCAGGCGGGCTCGGAACGCGCTGAAGGCCTCCGACGCCCAGATAGCCGGCAGCGGCTCCCGCTGGATGTTGCCCATGCTCAGGTGGGTTACCTGCTTGCGCCGGCCCCGAACGTACTCCGGGTGGTCGTGGAGCAGCGACAAGCAGGGGCTCACCTCGCCGTCCCAGCGCACGGCTGCGTAGCCCTGCTGGGCGAAGCGGCAGTAGTCGTTGCGCGCGCTCAGGCTGGCGTCCAACAGGCTAATGCTCACCCGCGAGGCAAAGACCTGCTCCAGCGCGTCCATCACCGGCCCGGCCAGGTCCATCTTGGGCAGGCTCATGTCTGGCACCCAGCGCGATGCTCGGAAAGCACAGGCGCGCAGCGCACCTTCGTACAGCACCTCCGCCTCCATCTCCGGCGTGTGGGGCACCACGTTGGACACCAGCACCTCCCAGGCGCCCACCTGGCTGGCCAGGGTCGGCAGCCGCGCCAGGTCGGCCAGGTTGCGCCGCATGGCCACGAAGGCCAGCGCCAGCCGCGGCTTGCCGTGGCGGCCGGAGCGGCGCACGCGGTAGCGCTGCAGCCAGCGCAGGTTCTCCACCACCTGGTCCAGATCGGCCGGCGGCCGGAGGTCGCCGTACACCGCAGGCGACACCCCGTCCACCGACACCACCAGGCGGTCGAGCTGCAGGTCCACCAGCGCCTGGGCCATGGGGCGGTCGAGCAGGGTGCCGTTAGTCGTAGCCTCCACCACCGCGCCTGCGGCCTTGGCCACTCGCACCATCTCCAGGAAGTCGGGGTGGTGGGTGGGCTCGCCGTAGCCGCTGAAGTGCACGATGGGCATGGCGGGCAGGGCCTTGAGCTGCTCCACCAGCTCGGCGAAGAGAGAGAGCGGCATCAGCCCCAGCCGCTCGCGCCAGGCTTGGCGCACGCACATCGGACAGTCGAGGTTGCAAGTGGTCGTCGCCTCGACGTAGAGCTTGGTCAAGGGGTCCATAGGGCGCCTCCTAGGGGGCCTCCCCGTTCCAGAGGCCGGTCAGCGCCGCCTCGATGCACTGCTCCAGGCTGCCGTAGCGCATCTTGACCTTGCTGTGGGCCGGCGCGTAGCAGGCCATCTTGCCGGCGTTGGTGGCCATACTGGCGATGCCGATAGCGCGCACCGGCGCCACCACGGCGCAGGTGTCGGCCACCACCTCGCCGCCGGCGGCCTCGATGGCCTGCACCCAGCCCGCCTCGCGCGCCCGCTCGCGCGTGATGCGGGCCGTGGTGACCCACAGCCGGGTGGCCAGCCGCCGGCCCTGTACCATCTCGGCAATCTGCTGGATCTCGCTCAGGCTGGCGTGCGGGCAGCCGATGGTCACCAGGTCCACTTGGCGCAGGTCGCGGTCTGCGTCCATGATCTTGTAGGCGGGGTCGAGGCTCTCGATCACCAGGCGTCGCGCGTGGGGCTTGATCAGCGCCTCGCCCAGGTCGCGCGCCTCCGGCGTGTAGCCGGCCACGTGGAACAGGGCCACTGCGCCGTAGGCTGCTAGGCCGGCCCCCAACGTCTTCAGGCGGTCGCCCGCCGGCCCGCCCACGGTCAGGTCCTCCGGCAGCGGCGGCAGCCAGTCGGCCAGGTCGGCGAACCACAGGCAGCTCGTCCCCACCTGCTTGCCCACCACGTAGCTCAGCGCGCCGAAGTCAGCCACGTCGCGCACGGGACAGCGCACCTCCACCACTACGTCGGCCCGGCGCTCCTCGTCCAGGTGGTAGCCGAAGCGCGGGGTGCGGCCGACGATGGCCGCGGCCAGCGCCGACGGCCCTCCCTCCCGGTTGGTGCGCGCGGCGAGGATGGAGTTGGCAAAGATCACCGCCGAGCTCTCGGCCCAGGCCAGGTGGTCCCCGCGGCGGGGAACGTAGTCGGGAAAGAGGTAGGGCGTGCAGCTCATGGTGGGCGTCACGCCCATCTGCACAAACGCCTCCACCGCCTTGATCTGCGGCTCGGCGAAGGCGGGGCTGATGCCCATCTCTTGCCAGCGGTCCATCTCCATGCCGGCCGGGTTCAGGGTGGTCGGCACCCGCACGACCGCGCCCTGGGCCGCCCACTCGCGCAGGAACTGCACGCCGGCGTCCCCCAGGTTCTTGTAGCTGACGCCGCTGATCTGCACGTGGGACACCGGCACCAAGTCGGCCGCGCCGTAGATGCGCGCCAGGGTGGCCACGATCTCCATGGCGCGCTGCACGCCGGGGCCCTCTGCGCCCTCCAGCATAGCCTGCTCTTCGGCGGTCAAACGCAGCTCAGCCATCGCACTTCACACGTTGCTCCATCACGCCATCCAACGCCGCTCGACCGCCCGGCTCCACGCCGGGCAGCCTCCCAGCCGTCGAGATCCTCATCGGGAGCGGTTCAACAAATGGTCCAGGCCCAGGAAGAGGACCACAGCTAGCACCACAAACAGCACCAGGATCTGCCAGAATTCGGCGTTGACCCAGACCACGATGCGCAGCCGGCTCCAGATGAGCCAGAAGGCCACCAGCACGGCCACGGTGAGGATCAAGGGACGGCCCACGCGGCTCACGGCTCGCCTCCGCCGCCGTTGAGGTTGAAGCCGGCGGCCTGCAGCTCCTGCACCTTGGCCCGCAGCTGCTCTTCCGACGGCTCCACCAGGATGTCGCCGTCGGGGAAGACGATGGTGGGAGAGCTGCGGAAGCCGTTGTTCACCTGTTCCACGTAGCGGGCAGCGGCCTGGTCGTTGCGAAAGTCTATGAACACGTAGTCAATCCGCAGCTCGTCCAGCACGCGGCGGGCCAGCCGCGTGTCGCCGCACCAGGGGGTGGCGTACATGTGGATGCGCGCCGGGGGATTGGGCTCGCGTCGCATGGCAGCACTCCTCGGGGTGGTGGCCGGTTGTCCTCGGAAAAGCTGGATCAAACGCTCGATCCACGCTGGGCTCACGCCTTGATTGTATGGTAGAATGCGCGGCGAGGCAAATCAACCGCCCGGAGAAGAGGTTTTTTCCCATGCCCGAAGCAGTGATCGTGGACGCGGTCCGCACCCCCATCGGCCGCCACGGCGGCGCGCTGGCCGCCGTTCGCCCCGACGACCTGGCAGCGATCCCTCTGGCCGCCCTGGTGCAGCGCAACGGCCTGGACCCCGGCCTGGTGGAAGAGGTCTACCTGGGCTGCGCCAACCAGGCCGGCGAGGACAACCGCGACGTGGCCCGCATGGCCCTGCTGCTGGCCGGCTTCCCCCACAGCGTGGCCGGCGTCACCTTCAACCGCCTGTGCGCCTCGGGCCTCAACGCCATCGTCCAGGCTGCGCGCGCCATCAAGCTAGGCGAGGGGGAGGTGTTCATCGCCGGCGGCGTGGAGTCCATGAGCCGCTCGCCCTATGCCATACCCAAGCCGGAGCGCGGCTACCCCACCGGCCACACCACCCTGTACGACACCACCCTGGGCTGGCGCTTCCCGAACCCGCGCATGGAGGCCATGTTTCCCCTGGAAGGGCTGGGCGAGACGGCCGAGAACATCTATGAGCTGAGCCTGCGGGGCGGCGTAGCCGGCGGCCCAATCACCCGCGAGGAGCAGGACGCCTTCGCCCTGGAGAGCCAGCGCCGCGCGGTGGAGGCGATCCGCAGCGGCCGCCTGGGTCAGGAGATCGTCCCCGTCGAGATCCCCCAGCGCAAGGGGCCGCCCCTGGTGGTGGACACCGACGAACACCCTCGCTACCGCCGCACCGCCGACGGCGAGGTCGTCCTCGACACCAGCCTGGAGCAGCTGGCGAAGCTGTCCCCCGCCTTCCGCAAGGGGGGCACGGTGACGGCAGGCAACAGCAGCGGCATCAACGACGGCGCCGCAGCCCTCTTGATCATGTCGGACCGTCGCGCGGCGGCCCTGGGGCTACGGCCGCTGGCGCGGGTGGTGACCTCGGCCGCGGCCGGCGTGGACCCCCGCACCATGGGCCTGGGGCCGATCCCCGCCACCCGCAAGGCGCTGCAGCGGGCCGGCCTGACGGTGGACGACATCGGCCTGGTGGAGATCAACGAGGCCTTCGCCGTGCAGGCCATCGCGTGCATGCGCGAGCTGGGCATGGACCACCGCATCACCAACGTCAACGGCGGGGCCATCGCCCTGGGCCATCCGCTGGGCTGCTCCGGCGCCCGGCTGATGACCACCTTGGTGCACGAGATGCGGCTGCGCGCGGCCGCAGGCCGGCCGGTGCGCTACGGGCTGGTGACGTTGTGCGTGGGCGTGGGGCAGGGGGAGACGGCCATCGTCGAGTGGGTGGGGTAGGCCGGTCCCTCTCCCGGTGTGGCGCCGGCGGCGAGCCCGGCCCGGCCGCTGCGCCTAGGCGCGACCTTGCGGCACGGGACGATGGCGCAGGTGGCGGCGGGACGTCGGCCGACGGCGTCGGCCCTGCCATAGGGTGACGCCGCCCACCATGCCGAAGCCGGCCGCGTAGAGCAGCATGAAGGGCGCTGCGTACAGGTGCCCGCGGTCCACAGCCACGATCACCGTCAGCAAGGCATAGGCGGCCAGGGCCAGCTCCCCCAGGACGATGGGATCGGCCGGCAGGGCATAGCGCTTGTCCTGCCATGCGTCCTCACGGCGCTCGACGCGGAACTTGGGGGTGCGGCGGAAAGTGGAGGGCCGGCCGCTTAGGCCGCGCAGCACCGCCACGGTGTTGCTCAGGGCCACGCCCGTGCCCAGGAGCATCAGCACGGGCAGGGACGCCATGCGCGCCAGCCACCCCTGGCGGCCCCACGGCTGCGGCCGCAGCTCCCGCTGGGCGACGGCAAACAGGAGCGGCGGACCGGCGGTGGCAAAGCCCAGGTAGGCCATCAGCCAGTGCAGGGGGCCACGCTGGTCGCCGGCCGCCACCAGCAGGGGGAGGGTGAGCAGCAGCAGGGCCACCATCAGGGGGTGGCAGAGGTAGGCGCTCAGGTGCAGCAGCCCCTGGACGCGCGTCAGCAGGGGGCGCGGCGCGGCCAGCACCCGGCTGCCCAGCTTGCGCAGGGTCTGGACGGAGCCGGTCGCCCAGCGCGCCTGCTGACGGCGATAGGCCGCCAGCTGGGGCGGCACCTCGGCCGGCGCCACCACGTCGGGCAGGTAGAGGCCGCGCCAGCCGCCTAGCTGGGCCCGGTAGCTCAGGTCCAGGTCCTCGCACAGGGTGTCGGCCTGCCAGCCGCCGGCGGCCTCGATGCAGGCACGGCGCCACAGGCCGGCCGTGCCGTTGAAGCCGAAGAACCAACCGCTGCGCTGCCGCGCGGTCTGCTCCACCACGAAGTGCCCGTCCAGCGCCAGGGTCTGGGCCCGGGTCAGGGGGGAGTAGTCGGCGTTCAGATGCCCCCAGCGCGTCTGCACGAACCCCAGGCCGGGGTCGGCCGCCAGGTAGGGCACGGTGCGGCGCAGGAAGTCAGGCGGCGGCACGAAGTCGGCATCGAAGATGGCGATCAGCTCTCCGTTGGCCCTCGCCAGGGCCTCGGCCAGCGCGCCCGCCTTGTAGCCTGTTCGCTCGGTGCGGTGCAACAGGCCAATGTCCACCCCCTGGCGGCGGTAATGCTCGACCCGGGCCAGGGCCAGGGCCGTGGTCTCGTCGGTGGAGTCGTCTAGGACCTGGATCTGTAAGCTGTTTCGGGGGTAGTCCAGGCTGGCCACCGCATCAATGAGCCGTTCCACCACGTGGAGCTCGTTGAAGACGGGGAGCTGCACGGTGACCCGCGGCCAGGCGGCCGGTGCAGGGGGTGGCGGAGGCGCCTGTCGGCGGCGTCGCAGGTAAACCAAGGTGGTGAACAGGGCGTTGGCGCCGTACAGGGCGAGCCAAAGCGCTACCAGAGCGTGAAGCCAGACCATCAGTTGCACGGGCTTGCTCCATAAAAAAGTCGGCCGGACACCAGGGCCCGGACACACGCCGGCCAGTATAACACCGAGACGGTGAAGCACCAAAAGTCGCTCGCGTGCAACTGGACGGGGACGCTGGCCTGTGGTATCCTTCACCCAGCCGTCTGCTCCCTCTCTCCCTCGCCCCTGCGCCTATGACCAACACCGCTGTTGACGAGTTTGCTGCGCTGTGGACGGGCCATGAGCCCGACCTCCTAACCGCCGCCGTGCACTTGGCGCGCATCGGCTACCCCGACCTCAACCTATCAGAGACGGTAGAACAAGTGGAGCACCTGGGCGACCTGGCCGTCCTCCGGCTGGAGGGCTCGCCCAACGAGCACACTCGGCTGCTGCGCTTCAACCACTTCATGTTCGAGGAGATGGGCTTCCGAGGAGAGCTGACCGACTACTATGACCCGCGCAACAGCTTCCTGAACGACGTGCTGACGCGACGCACCGGCCTGCCCATCGCCCTGTCGGTCCTGATGATCGTGATCGGCGGCCGCGCGGGCCTGCGCATCAGCGGCATCGGCCTGCCGGCCCACTTTGTGGTGCGCCACGAGGCCACTGACCCCCGCAACCGGGTGTACGTGGACCCCTACCATCGTCAGATCCTGCCCAACCGGGAGGCGTGCCGCCGCCTGGTCAGCCGCATCATGGGCGAGGAGGTGCAGCTCGACGAGAGCGCCTTCCAGCCGCAGACCACCAAGCAGATCATCGTGCGCATGTTGGCCAACCTGAAGGGCGCCTACCTGCGCCGCTTCGACTTCAGCCACGCGCTCACGGTGATGGACTATCTGCTCACGCTGCTGCCGGACGACGCGCACCAATGGCGCGACCGCGGCCTAATGCACTACCAGCTTGGCCACCTGCGCCAGGCGGAGTTCGACCTAAGTCGCTACCTGTGGCTGAGCGACGAGAACGAGGAAGGCCGCGAGCGCATCGTGCAAACCTACGCCGAGATCCAGGACCGGCTGGCGCGGCTGAACTGATCGGAGGGCTGGAGGCTATGACCATCGCTGCCGCCCAACACGGAGAACAGGCGGCCCTTCGCGGGGTGCCCTCCCTCGTTTGGCGCGCCGGCCAGGAGCGACGGCTGGGCCTGATCCGCGCCTGGGCGCCGGTGGACGGCGCTCGCGCGCTGGTGGACGGCTGCGGCGTGGGGATGTACGTGGCGGCGCTCCAGGCGGCCGGCGCCTCGGTGTGGGGCGTGGACATCGAGTACGAGCACGTGGCCGAGGCGGCGGTCAACGCGGCAGGCGCCCACCTGTGCCAGGCTGCGGGCGAGCACCTTCCCTTCCCCGACCGGACCTTCGACCTGGTGCTGAGCCACGAGGTGATCGAGCACGTGCAGGACGACCGGGCCTACGCGGCGGAGATGGTGCGGGTGCTGCGGCCGGGTGGTCGGGCGGTGGTGTTTTGCCCGAACCGCCTCTACCCCTTCGAGACCCACGGCCACTACTGGCGCGGGCGCTACCACTTCGGCAACACCCCACTGATCAACTGGCTGCCCGACCCGCTGCGCAACCGCCTGGCGCCGCACGTGCGCGCCTACACCCGACGGGGCCTGCGGCGGCTGTTCGAAGGCCTGCCGGCGCGGGTGGTGCACCACACGGCCATCTACCCCGGCTACGACAACATCGTCCGCCGGCGGCCTGAACTCGGCCGGCTGCTGCGGCGTGTCACCTACGGCTTGGAAGGCACGCCGTTGCGCTGGTTCGGCCTCTCCCATTTGTTGGTGGTGGAGCGGCGATGATGGTACAATGGCGCGGGCAGCCGTCGCCGCCTGAGCCTGTCGAGGCGTGGGCTTCGACAAGGTCAGCCCACGCAGGCTCAGCCCACGGACCGGCTAAGCCAACTCTAGTCAACGACGACCGAGCCGCGGCGCTCGGTCGAACTGTGTGTTAGGCTGTCCGGCCGGCGACATAGCCGCCGTACCTTCTCCTATGAGCTACGATCCGAAACACGTCCTAGTCAAGCGGCGCCGCCGGGAGCGGCGCTATCAACACCGCCCGCGGCCCTTCCTGCGCCTGGCCCAGGTGCTGGCCGCGGTGCTCATCGCCTTCGTGGGCCTCAATCTCCTGCTGGTCGGCTCGGCCGTGGGCAGCGTGGCCGGCGTCTACGCCTACTTCGCCCGGCAGCTGCCCGACGCCAGCGCCATCGAGACCCAACAGGAGGAGTTCGAGACGGTGCGCATCTACGACCGCACCGGCCAACACCTCCTGTACGAGAGCTTCGACCCCCGCCCCTTCCGCGGGGACCGCACCTACTTGCCCCTAGACCAGATGTCGCCGTGGGTGATCACCGCCACCGTGGGCCTGGAGGACCGCAACTTCTGGCAGAACCCCGGCGTGAACTTCACCGGCTTGGGCCGCGCCTTCATCTCCAACCTGCGCGGGGGCAGCATCCAGGGCGGCAGCTCCATCACCCAGCAGCTCATCAAGAACGTCATTATTGACCCCGAGGAGCGCTACGAGCGGAGCTACACCCGCAAGATCAAAGAGATCATCATGGCCTTGGAGATCACGCGGCGCTACCCCAAGGCGCAAATCCTGGAGTGGTACCTGAACTACAACTTCTACGGCAACTTCGCCTACGGCATCGAGGCCGCCTCCCGCGTCTACTTCGGCAAGAGCGCCGGCGAGTTAGACCTGGCCGAGGCCGCCATGCTGGCCACCATCCCTCAGTACCCGGCCCTGAACCCCATCAATGCGCCCCAGGACGCCTATCGCCGCCAGCGCAAGGCCCTGGACGCGCTGGTGGACGCGGGCCTGGTCGCCCAGGAGGAGGCCAACGCAGCCAAGAAGTATTTCGACGACAACGTGCTGCGCAGCCTGCTGCAGGCCAACCTGATCAGCGAGTACGACGCCGAGAACGCCAGCACGGACCGCGCCGCCAGCGACCGGGTGCTGGACGCGCTGGTGGAGTACGGCTGGCTAGACCAGGCCCAGGCCGACGAGGCCAAGACCTACGGCGGCACCCGGTGGATGTACCTGCGCAAGCGGGCCACCGAGCGCTTCGAGAACACCGCTGCGCCGCACTTCGCCCTCTACGTGCTGGACGAGCTGCAGCGCCGCTTCAACACCGTCAACGATCCTTACTTCATCTGGCGCAACGGCCTTCAGGTCTACACCACCCTGGACTACGACCTGCAGAAGGCGGCCGAGTGCGCCGCGCGCATCCGCATCGCGGCCCTGGAGGGCATCAAGCCCAAGGACTACGTGCCGCCTGCGGGCACGCCTCCCGACGCGTGCGACGAGTTCAAGAGCATGGACATGCAGCCCAACCTGCCCAACGTGGACCACAACGCGCACAACGCCGCAGTGGTGGCCATCCGCCCGCCCACGGGCGAGATCCTGGCCATGGTGGGCAGCATTGACTACAACAACGAGGAGATTGACGGCGAGGTCAACATGGCCCTCGCCCCTCGCCAGCCCGGCTCCAGCTTCAAGCCTTTCACCTATCTGGCCGCCTTCCTGCAGGGCTACACCCCGGCCACCCGCATCATGGACGTGCGCACCGTCTTCCCCAACCCGCCGGAGCCGCCCTACGTGCCCGAGAACTTCGACCGCAAATACCACGGCCCGCAGCTGGCCCGCTACGCCCTGGCCCGGTCCTACAACATCCCGGCCGTGTGGATGATGGACAAGGTGGGCGTGAAGACGGTGATTGACCTGGCCCACCGCATGGGCATCAACACCCTGGACAAGGAGCACTACGGCCTGAGCCTGACCTTGGGCGGCGGCGAGGTGACCCTGCTGGACATGACCTTCGCCAACGCGGTGCTGGCCAACGGCGGCGTCATGGCCGGCCAGCCGGTGCCGCCGGACCGCCAACGCCCCGGCTACCGCAAGCTGGACCCGGTGAGCATCCTCCAGGTGCGGGACAAGACCGGCCAGATCATCTACCAATACGACCAGCCCAGCACCGAGCGCATCGTGGACGAGCGCTACGTCTACCTGATCCAGGACATCCTGTCCGACTACAACGCGCGCAAGGCAGCCTTCGGCGACTGGTCCCGGTTCCTGGAGCTGCCGGACCGCAAGATTGCGGTCAAGACCGGCACCACCAACAACTGGCGCGACGGATGGACCCTGGGCTTCACGCCGCAGCTGGCGCTCGGCGTGTGGACGGGCAACGCCGACAACACGCCGATGTACGAGACCCCGGGCAGCCGCGGGGCCGCGCCCATCTTCCGCGCCATCGCCGAGTGGGCCCTGACCAAGCGCGGGGAGCCGGTGCTGACGTTCAAGCGACCGCCGGGCATTGTGGAGCGCACGGTGTGCTGGGAGTCGGGCTTGCTGCCCACCCCCGACTGCGGCCGGGTGGTGCGGGAGATCTTTGTAGCCGGCACCGAGCCGACGCAGTACGACACCGTGTGGCGGGCCTTCGAGATCAACCGCGAGAACGGCAAGCTGGCCACCATCTACACCCCCCCGGAGCTGCGAGAGCGTCGCGTCTACCAAATCTACCCGCCGGAGGCCGCCGACTGGGTGCGCGAGCAGGGCATCCCCCAGCCGCCCACCGAGTACGACACCACCGTCGGTCCCCAGGCGGTGGACTTCGAGGCGGCCATCATCTCGCCGGCGCCCTACTCCTACGTCAAAGGCGTGGTGCAGATCCGCGGCAACGCTCGGCTAGGTGACTTCCGCAGCTACCGCGTGGAGGTGGGCGAAGGGGTTAACCCCGGCGCCTGGACCCAGATCGGCCCGGAGCACTACAACCAGGTGGGCGAGGACGTGCTAGAGGTGTGGGACACCAGCGGCTTCAGCGGGCTGTACAGTCTGCGGGTGGTGGTGACCCGCAACGACGGCAGCACGAAGGAAGGCGTGGTCCAGGTGACGGTGGACAACACGCCCCCCACGGTGCAGGTGCTGGCGCCGGCGGAAGGGCAGCGGTTCGTCACCGAAGACGACGAGTGGGTCAGCATCACCGCCGAGGCCACCGACGACTGGGCCATGGAGCGGGTGGACTTCTACCTGAACGGGGCCAAGATCGGCACCAGCACCGTCTCCCCCTACAGCCGGCGCTGGGACCTCAAGCTGATCGGCCGCAACACGCCGCAGACCCTGGTGCGCGAGACCCGTCTCGAGGACGGCACGGTGATCACCGAGACCGTGCCCGCGGCCTCCTTCCTTCAGCCGGAGGTGGACCGCAACGGCCGGCCCACCGGCCGCACGTACACCATGTTCGAGAACGGCTTTGGGTTCACCGTGGACGCCAGCGGCAACTACACCGAAACCCACCTGATCGAGGTGAGGGCCTTCGACCGCGCCGGCAACGAGACCCGCAGCCAGCCGCTGCGCATCTTTGTGGCCAAGAAGCCGCCCAAGAAGGACAAGGCCACCGGCGCCCTGCCGGTGCCTCCCACGGCCCTGCGCGCGGGGGACGAGCGTCGCCCCGTGGCGGCCGGCTTTCCAGCGACCCCGCGCGCGGCCTGGCCCGCAGCTACCCCCAGGAGCCGAGCGCAGAACCCCCTCCTATGACCGAGCCACAAGGCATCGAGTCGGCGGCGCGCTTCGAGCGCGCGCGGCGCAAGGCGATCCTCGACGACCTGATCGGCCTGATCCGCGGGCGCTCGCCTGACCTGCTCTCCTTCGAGGCAGTGCAAGCAGCGCTCAGCGCCCGCCAGCAGATCGAGTCGCGCACGCCGGAGACCATCCCTCTGGACAAAATCGTGGGCAGCGTCGGCCGCTATCGCGACTTCACGCGCGAGTTCTTGCCGCGCGAGAGCGTGAACCCGCAGCGCTGGAAGGCCATTGACGCCATGTTGCACGCCCAAGCTGGCCTGCCCCCCATCGAGGTGTACCAGGTGGGCGACGTCTACTTCGTGCGCGACGGCCACCATCGGGTGTCGGTGGCGCGCGCCAACGGGCTAAAGGAGATCGAGGCCTACGTCACCCGCATCGAGACGCCTGTCCCTCTCACCAAGGACACCCGGCCTGAGGACCTGGTGCTCAAGGCCGCCTACGCCAACTTCCTGCGCCAGACCAAGCTCGACCAGCTCCGGCCGGACGTGGACCTGGAGGTCACCGAGCCGGGCAGCTACGACGAGCTGATCCAACACATCATGGTGCACCGCCACTACCTGGGGCTGGAGCAACAGCGCGAGATCCCCTGGGAGGAGGCGGTGACGAGCTGGTACGACAAGGTCTACCTGCCGGTGGCCGCCGCCATCTGGGCCTCCGACATCATGGAGCAGTTCCCCAACCGCACGGCCGCCGACCTCTACCTGTGGGTGTGTCGGCACCGGGAAGAAATCGCCGCAGAGACGGGCGAGGTTCCGCCGCCGGTGGTGGCCGTCTCGACGCTGGCCGAGGAGAAGGCCGCTGAAAAGGAAGGCCCGGCGCGAGTGGTCCAAACGGTCAAGCGCGCCCTGACCAGCCCGAAGACCGACGACCTGACAGCGGCTGCGGCCAAGAACCTGTCCGAGAAGTAGGGCAACGGGCAGCAGCCAGGACCGCCCTCTTCTGTCTTCGCTGTGGCGTGGGTGCGCCTGGAGCGCACTCAACCCAGCCTGCTCGGCTTTGTCGTTTTCCGCGTTCAGCGAGTGAGGGAGTCGACATGCTGCGCACAAAAATCGTCTGTACCATCGGACCGGCCAGCCGCGATCCGCAGGTGTTGGCGCGCCTGATTGCGGCCGGCATGGACGTGGCGCGCCTGAACTTCTCCCACGGCGACCACGCCTTTCACGCCGAGAACATCCACAACCTTCGCCAAGCCTCGGCGGAGGCCGGCAAGGCGGTGGCCATCCTCGTGGACCTGCAGGGGCCCAAGCTGCGGGTAGGGGCTCTGCCGAGCGAGGGCCTCACCCTGGAGGAGAAGGAGCTCGTCCTCCTCAGCCCGCGCGCGGACGCTGTCGCGGGGGAGGTGGAACAGGACAGCGGCGCTAAGGTCATACCGGTCCAGTTCCAACGCCTGGCGGAGGCGGTGGAGCCGGGCTATCGCATCCTGCTGGACGACGGCCTGCTGGAGCTGACGGTGGAGGCGGTGCAAGCCCCCGACGTGCGCTGTCGCGTGCTGGTAGGCGGCGTGCTCACCTCCAACAAGGGGATCAACCTGCCGCGTGCGGCCCTGTCCATCCCCGCCATCACCGAGAAGGACAAGGAGGACCTGCGCTTTGCCCTGGAGCATCAGGCGGACTGGATCGCCCTGTCCTTCGTGCGGCGCGCGCAGGAGGTGCTGGACCTGAAGCAGCTGATCCAGGATCTCTCTCCCTTCGGCCGTTTGACGCCGGTGATCGCCAAGATCGAAAAGCCGGAGGCCCTGGACAACATTGACGAGATCATCGCGGCGGCCGACGGCATCATGGTGGCACGCGGGGACCTGGGCATCGAGATGGCGCCGGAGTCGGTGCCGATGATCCAGAAGATGATCATCAAGAAGTGCAACCAGGCCGGCGTGCCGGTGATCACCGCCACGCAGATGCTGGACTCCATGATCCGCAACCCTCGGCCCACGCGCGCGGAGGCCAGCGACGTGGCCAACGCCATTCTGGACGGCACCGACGCCATCATGCTCTCCGGCGAGACCGCGGTCGGCAAGTACCCGGAGCAGGCGGTGCGCACCATGCGCAACATTGCCATGCAGGCCGAGCAAGTGCTGCTGGCCAACGCCTCCGTGACCCCGCCGAAGCCGGGGCGCGTGTCCCTCAGCAGCGCCGTGAGCCACGCCGCGGTGGACATCGCTAACCTCCTCAACGCATCGGCCATCCTGGCGCCCACGGCCAGCGGGGCCACAGCCCGCCAGCTCTCTCACCTGCGTCCCATCTCCCCTGTCATCGCCATCACGCCCAGCGTGGCCGTGCAGCATCAGCTTGCCCTGCATTGGGGTGTCACCCCCCTCATCAGCCGGCGAGCCGAGAACACGGACGAGATGTTCCAAGACGCGATCAAGGTGGCGTTGGACCGCGAGCTGGTCAAGGCGGGCGACATCGTAGTGATCACCGGTGGATCGGCCGGCGCCCAGCCAGGCACCACCGACCTGGTCAAGGTGATCCGGCTGCCCCGGCGCCTGGCCTGTGGCGAGGGCGTGGGCACCCGAACGGTGGTCGGCCGGCTGCGCAAGCTGGTGGGTCCCCTAAGCGACGAGGTGGTGGTGCGCTACGACGAGATCGTGGTGACCCCTCAAACCGATCGCACCTTTGTGAAGCCCCTGCGCAACGCAGCCGGACTGATCAGCGGCGAAAGCGGCCCCGATTGTCACTCCTACCTCCTGGCCAACGAGCTGGGCCTCTCGGCCGTGCTAGGCGTGTCCAACCTGGACGAGCTGCCTGAGGGGGAGTGGGTCACGCTCTCGCCCGAGCTGGGGCTGGTGGTGGAGCGAAGCGACATCGTGCCGCGCAGCAAGTAGCGCCGACCGGCCAACGCAAACAGCCCCGGCTATTTCGGCCGGGGCTGTTTGTTTGGAAGAGACGATCCAGGAGCAGACGCTTACTTGATCTCGACAGTAGCGCCCACCGCCTCCAGGTCGGCCTTCATCTGGGCGGCCGCCTGCTTGCTCACGCCGGTGACCACGGTGACCGGTGCGCTCTCCACCAGGTCCTTGGCCTCCTTCAGGCCGAGGTTCGTGATCTTGCGGATCTCCTTGATGACGTCAATCTTCTTCTCGCCGAAGCTCTTCAGGACGACGGTGAACTCGGTCTGCTCCTCTACCGGCTCAGGCGCAGCGGCAGGGGCGGCGGCAGCGCTGGCAGCGGCGGGCATCGCAGCCATGGCCATCATCGGCGCAGCAGCGGAGACGCCCCACTCCTCCTGCAGCTCCTTGGCGAGCTGGGCGGCCTCCAGCAGGGTCAGCGAGTTCAGCAAAGCCTTCACCTGGGCGATCTTCTCAGACATGGGTGGAAAAACCTCCTGTTGGTTTGAGTTTACGGTGCAAGGTAGTGGGCTGGATGGGCCGGCCCGTTCACGCAGCGGGCTCGGCCTGGTGCTTGTCGGCGTACGCCTGCAGGGTCATCGCCAGGTCCTGCAAGGGCGCCTGAATGGTGCGATACAGCTCTCCGGCCGGAGCTTGTAGCACGCGCAGGAGCTCGCCGAAGGGGGCCTGGATGGCGCCCAGAAGCTGGGCCAACACCGTGGCGCGGGAGGGCAGATCGCGCAGCCCCTTGGCGCCCTCGGCGTCCAGCACCTGGGTTTCCAGAATCGCTCCCTTGACGACGAACTTGTCCAGGTCCTTGAGCGCGTCGAAGAAGTTCTTCGACGCCGTGGCCACGTCCTCAGGGAGATAGACAACCGCCGTAGGACCGGCCAGCAGGTCATCGGGCACCGGCATGTTCAGCTCGCGCAGCGCGCGCTTCAGCAGCGTGTTCTTCGCCACCTGAACGGTGGTGTTGTGCTGCCGCATCTGGCGGCGCAGCTTCTGGAGCTGTTGCACGGTGATGCCGCGATAGTCGGCCAGCAGGACCGCGTGGGAGTTGCGCAGGTTCTCCAGGTAGGACTGGACCAGCTCTTCCTTCTTCTCGCGGGTGATTGCCAAGTGCGTCACCTCCTTGTTTGGGAGTTAGCCAACAAAAAAGCCTTTGCGCCGGCCGACGCAAAGGCTCACAGACAGGGCAGACCTGCCGGGCGTAGCCCGACAGAGGGAGTAGCTCCGACCGATGGTCGGAACGCAGGCCTTCTCTGGAACCAGTTGCCTCGGCAGGTCGGTGCGACCGATTAAGCCCTTCAGGGCGCCTGCTGTCTACAGCGAACTGAGACCGGTGGGCTATTCGGTTGACAGCTTACAGCTTACAGCAAACCTCCGGCGTCAGGCCAGGCGCAGGGTGCTGGCCTGGTTGGGGTCCACTCGAATGCCCGGCCCCATGGTTGAGGTGAGGGTCAGGCGCTTGATGTAGGTGCCTTTGGCGCCGCTGGGCTTGGCCTTGATGACGGCCTCCATCACGGCGGCCAGGTTGGCCATCAGCTGGTCCTCGGTGAAGCTCACCTTGCCCAGCGGGATGTGCAGGTTGGCGGTCTTGTCGATCTTGAACTCGACACGGCCCTGCCGCGCCTCGGCGATGACGCGCGGAATGTCGTCGTCCTGCACGACGGTGCCCGCCTTGGGGCTGGGCATCAGGCCGCGCGGGCCTAGGATGCGGCCCAGGCGTCCCACCTTGCGCATCATGGCCGGGGTGGCGATGGCCATGTCGAACTCCAGCCAGCCGTTCTGGATCTTCTCGATCAGGTCGTCGCTGCCGACGTAGTCGGCGCCGGCCTCCTGGGCCAGCTTGGCCGTGTCGCCCTCGGCGAAGACCAGGATGCGCACCTGCTTGCCGGTGCCGCTGGGCAACAGAACCACGCTGCGGATCTGTTGATCGGCGTGTCGCGGGTCAACGCCCATGCGCATGTGCGCTTCCACGGTGCCATCGAACTTGGCGTAGGCGGTCTCCTTCACCAGCTTGATGGCCTCGGCCGGGGAGTAAAGCTTGGTGCGGTCTACTTTCTTGGCTGCTTCCAGGTACTTCTTGCCGTGCTTCGGCATTTTCGTCGCTCCTTGTGGTGCTGGCGGAGGCGCCTGCGGCGTCTCCTCCCACGGTTGAAAACAGGGCTCAGTCCACGATGGTGATGCCCATGCTGCGGGCCGTGCCCTCGATCATCTTGATGGCGCCCTCGAGGTCAACGGCGTTCAGGTCCTTCATCTTCATCTCGGCGATGTTGCGCACCTCGGCTCGGGTGATGGTGGCAACCTTCTTCCGGTTGGGCTGGTCGGAGCCCTTGGAGATGCGCGCCGCCTTCTTGAGCAGATCGGTGGCCGGCGGGGTCCTGAGCTCTAGAGTGAAGGAGTTGTCCTGGTAGATAGTGATGTCCACCGGGACGATGCTGCCCGCCATGCTGGCGGTCTTGGCGTTGTACTCCTTGCAGAAGGCCATGATGTTGACGCCGTGTTGGCCCAACGCGGGGCCCACCGGCGGCGCCGGGTTAGCCTTGCCGGCGGGGATCTGCAACCTCACAACTGCTTTGATCTTCTTTGCCATGGATCAGTTCCTCTGAAACGGCCCTGCGTCAGGCCGAGCTATACCTTCTCTAGCTGCAAAAAGTCCACGTCCACCGGCGTGTCTCGGTTGAAGAACGAGACCATCACCCGAGCGCGGCCCTTGTCGGGGAAAAGCTCCTGGACGGTGCCGGTGAACTCGGCAAAGGCGCCCTCGGTAATGCGCACCTTCTGGCCGACTTTGAAGTCCACCTTGATCTTTGGCTCCTCGGACTCGATGCGGTGCAGGATGCGCTTGACCTCCTCGTCGGGCAACGGCGTCGGCTTGTTGCCCATGCCCACGAACCCGGTGACGTTGGGGGTGTTGCGCACCACGTACCAGGACTCCTCGTCGAGGATCATCTGCACCAGCACGTAGCCGGGAAAGACGCGGCGTTCCACGACGCGGCGCTGGCCATCCTTCAGCTCGATCTCCTCCTCCGTGGGCACGACCACCTGGAAGATCTTGTTCTGCATGCCCATGGACTCGATACGATGCTCCAGGTTCTTCTTGACCCGGTTCTCGTATCCGGAGTAGCTGTGGATGACATACCACTGCGGCTTAGGCGCGTCGGACGCCTCCGAGGCCTGTGGAGCAGCCGGCTCGGCCGGGGGCTGCTCGGGCGCCGGCGCTGCCCGCTTGGGTTGGGTGCTTGCTTTCTTGGCCACAGTTCGACCTTTGTCAACAGAGGCGCTAAGCACCACCGAGGTTGACGAGGACTCGCCAGCTCGTCAACGTCGAGGTGCCCGGTCAACCGTCTATCCGACCAGCAGACCGATCACCCCACCGAAGATCAGGTCCAGCACCCACATCAAGAGCGCCATAGCCACCGTGACCACCAGCACGATGCCGGTCAGGTTGCGGGCCTCCTCAGGAGTGGGCCAGGTGACCTTGCGCAGTTCGGCGCGGGTCTCTCGCAGGTACTTGACGATGCGGTTCTCAGGCTTGACGGTTTCGGCTTTGTTGCTCACGCTCACGCTCTCTTAGCAGTCGGCGGTCACCGGTTTGGCGCCTACGAGTTCGGGTGCTTACGAGGGAAGACACCGTCTCGGGCGCTGGCCCGAAGCGGTGTCTTCCCTCGCACAGGATGAGATCGGTTGAGGCAGGCGTGGCAGGATTCGAACCCGCAACCTACGGTTTTGGAGACCGTTGCTCTACCGTTGAGCTACACGCCTACAGGAACGCCCGCCTCTCAAACGGGCAGGGCCTACTTGGTCTCGCGATGAACGGTGTGCGTTCGGCAGCGCGGGCAATACTTCCGCAGCTCCAGTCGCGCCTGGTCGTTCCGCCGGTTCTTCTCTGACGTATAATTGCGCTCCTTGCACTCGGTGCAAGCCAGCGTAATGACCACACGAACAGCTTTCTTTGCCATGGCTTTGCTCTCTAACCGACGCCCTCCTGAGTTTCCCAGAAACTACAGGCTTCCGGGAAACTCAGGAGAGACCCACAGTTACTCCAAGATATCGGTGATGACGCCGGCGCCGACGGTGCGGCCACCCTCCCGGATGGCGAACCGCGACCCCTTCTCCAGCGCCACCGGCACGATCAACTCCACCACCAGGTTCACGTTGTCGCCCGGCATCACCATCTCCACGCCCTCCGGC
>JANWYQ010000037.1 GCA_025055015.1 Caldilineales bacterium | reverse complement strand
TCTCCCTTGGGTCAATCCCCATCTGGCGAAACGCCTCCCTCACTTTGTCCTCCAGCTCCTGCTCGGACAGGGCACCTTGCTCCAAGCGCAGCGAGATCTCCAGCCGCGCGAACTTGTATGTTGCAGACGCGGTGGCCCCAGCGGCGCGGGTTGCGCTCCAGGTGCCACTGGTCCTTGAGGTGGTCGGGCGCAGCGATGAGGATGTGTCCTGCCAGGTGGCGCAGCTTCAGCCCCTTGATGGTCAACGCCTCGGAGGGGCGTACGCACACCGAACGATCGTCTTGGCATAAGAAATGCCACCTGCACTATAATAGCCTCGCGCTCCGCCTGTACCGGTGCAGCGCACTCGAGCTAGGGCGGCGGAGGGCGTCTAACCTACCCAACCCCTGGAGACACTAAGGCCCCATCAGCCGCGCTATCGCCGAGCGGCCCGCTACCGCCGCGCGCTGCGCGACCTGGCGCTGGCAAGAGACAACTTGGTGTGGACGCCCGAGGAGGTGGCCGAGTGGCGCGACGTGCCCAACGCCTTCATCACCGAGGCTCTCAACGAGGGGATTGTCCTCTATGAGCGACGAAACTGACCTGGCGCAGGGCTGGCTGGCGAAGGCGGCGAGCGACCTGAGCGCTGGGCGGCTTCTGATGACAGGCGGCGGCCCCTACGACCCAGCCTGTTTTCGTGCCAACAGGCGATCGAGAAGGCGCTGATTGCTCATCGTCCCCCGCTCACCCGCCCCATCCCAACGCCAACAGCGCCGTCACGACCATCGCCGATATAGCCAGGGCCAGCAACAGACCCGCCACCACCAACGCCCACCGTCGCCCGTCCATGCTGCCCACCTCCGGGGGAAACGCACCAGAAGCCGATTGACCGCCGGCCGACGGCCGTGGTAGAATACCGGCGCCGCGCCGGGCACTATCATACCACACTCGCTCTGAGTTTGCGCACTGCCATGTCCTCCTTTCCCCCTGCCGACGTCGTGGTCATCGGCGCCGGCGTCATCGGCTGCAGCACTGCCTACCATCTGGCCCGGCTGGGCGTCGCCTCCGTGGCCGTGGTGGAGATGGGGCAGCCCGGCGGCGGCTCCACCAGCCGCTCCGCCTCCATGCTCTCCCTGCAGTTCTGCGCCGACGCGCTCAGCCTGCGCATGGCCCGCTACTCCTACGACCGCTACATGCAGTTCGAGGAGGAGATGGGCGTGCCCATTGACTTCAAGCGCACCGGCTGGCTCACCCTGGCCGGCGCAGACGCAGCCGACCGCCTGAGGGCCCAGGCGGCGCTGCTGCAGTCCCAGGGCGTCGCCACCGAGGTGCTGACCCCCGACGAGGTGCGGCGTCGCTACCCCCTGCTCCGCGTGGAGGACCTTGCGGTGGCCACCTGGGGGCCGGACGACGGCCCCTTCGACCCCCACGCCATCGTCTGGGGCTACGTCAAGCGGGCCGGCGCCCTGGGCGCCCGCTTCTACCCCGGCGTGCGGGCCACGAGCATCGAGGTGCAAGGCGGCCGCGCCGTGGGCGTCCACACCGACCACGGCTTCATCCCCGCGGCCGCGGTGGTCAACGCAGCCGGGCCGTGGGCCGCAGAGGTGGGCCGCTGGGTAGGGCTGGACATCCCCCTGCGCAACCGGGTGCGCACCATCCTGGTCACCGGCCCTCTGCCGGCCGTGCCGCCCGACCATCCTTTCGTGGAAGACCTGTCGGCCGAGTGGTACTTCCGGCCGGAGGGGGAGGGGGTCTTGATGGGCATGGGCCAGGAGCCGGCCCAGGCGCCCGACGACACCGCCACCCGGCCCCACGTGGTGGACGCCATGATCGAGGTCGCCGCGCACCGAGTGCCCGCCCTGGCCGACGCTACCCTGTTGACCGTCTGGTCGGGCGTGCGGCCGCTCACCCCCGACGGCCTGCCCATCCTGGGGCCGGCGCCGGGCGTTGACGGGCTCTACCTGAACGCCGGCTGGGGCGGCGTCGGCATCATCCAGGCCCCCATCGCCGGCCAGCTGGCGGCCGAGGCCATCGTCTGTGGCCGCGGGGTCACCATGGACCTGGGGCCTTTCCGCCTTGGCCGTTTCGCAGCGGCGTAGAAAGCGAGGACAACCATGAGCATCAGGCTGCCGGCCGGCTGGGGCGTCGGCATCGAGCGCCAGCGCTTCGACACCCGGGAGCGGGTGCAGAAGGCCCTGGCCGCCCTGGGCAACGGCTTCGACTGGTGGTACGACTGGCTGCACAACTCCCCCGCGGCCGACGACCCACGCTACATCCCCATGTCCTACGGCCATCGGGTATGGGACCGACCCGAGGAGGTGGAGCGCTTTCGCGACAAGCTGGTGCTGTTCATGAACGAGCCGGAGACGCCGGACGTGCCCAGCCTGACGCCGCAGCAGGCCGCGCGCTTCACCCGCCGCCAGATCCAAGCCTTCTGGCGCTACGACATCCCCTTCACCTGGGCCGCGCCCAACTCCAACGTGAACCTGGAGAACATCGGCTGGGTCTACGCCTACGCCGAGGAGCTGCGCAAGATCGGCATCGAGGCGCCTCCCTACTGGGGCTTCCACCTGTACACCCCCCAGACCGTGGCGGAGTGGAACCACCTGCTGCACAATATGTGGACCTTTTGGCGGCAATACGGCGCCGACCGGCCGGTGGTGATCACCGAGGTGGCGGTGGGCACCCACCTAGAGGCCGCGCCCACCATCATGGCCCTGGCGCGGGAGCTGCTGGAGGACGAGCGGGTGCTGGGCGTGTGCTGGTTCTCGGCCGGCGCGGACTGGCTATGGCCCGGCGCGCAGCTGGTGGACACCTCGGACGAGGAGTTTCGGCTGACCCCGCTCGGCCGGCTGTTCGTCAGCCTGAAGTAGCGCGGCCCTCGGCCGCCAGAGGAGAGCGAGATGCTGCGACGAGTTCGGTTGCCCCTGGCGATGGCGCTGTTGGCGGGGCTGCTGGCGCTGGCCGGCTGCGCCGACGTGCCTCCCGACGACCTAAGCCGAGAGAGCGGCCGGCGGGCGCGGGAGGCCTTCGACGCGTTCATGGACCAGGCGGGGGAGTTCGTGGCCGGGTTCTGCGCGGGCAGCCCGGCGCCGTTGGCGCTGGCTGCGGCGGCCGTGGCGATCGGCCGACGCCGACCCCTCAGAGCGCACAGGCGCCGCCCGCCGGCCCCACTGCCGATGGACCCCGCCAGCGCAGGCGGAACGCCTGCGACTGCGCAGCCAGGCGATCCATCTCCTCCGCGCTGAGCGCCTCCTGGACGCGCGCGAACAGGGTTCGCTCCTCCCAGCGCACGTGGTCATGGAGGCGGCGGCTGAGCGCCTCCAACGCAGCCGCTAGCCGGTTGTCGGCCGGCGGGCTCTGTTCGAGAGCAGCGCTGGCTTCCCGCAGCCAGGCGTGATCGGCTAGCCAGCGAGCCACTAGCCCCTCGTCAGCAGGGGAAAGATGGGGGCGACACAGCGGCAGGAGCACCTCCTCCTCCTCGCGCAGGTGCAGCTCGCCGATGGACCGCCAGAAGCGCAGGAACGCTGCGGCGGCCTGGGCTGCGGCCTGCCCGCGCCGGTCGCCCTGGGCGGCCCAGCGCAGCCCGCGCGCCTCCAGCAGGATCAGCTGGTGGTCGCGCGAGAGGTCCTGCAGGGCGGGATGGCGTTTCAGGCCGGGCATGACGCCTGCTCCAGGGGTGCTTTGGGGGGTGCGCCGACCGGCGAGGGAACGGCCGGCGCACAGCGCTTACGGTTCCTCGCGCTCCCCGACGACCACGTTGACTTCCAGCACCTGCCCCCCGCGCACCACGCGGATGGGCACGGCCTGGCCCACGCGGTCGCCACTGAGCTTAGCCAGCAGGTCGTCGTGGCGCCGCACCGACTCGCCGGCCACGGCGACGATTGTGTCGCCTAGGAAGAGGCCGTGGCGCTCTGCAGGGCTGTCAGGCAGCACCGTGACGACCAGCAGACCGGTCTCCTGGCCAAGTTGGCTTTGCAGCGCTGCGGGCAGGCGCACCCGCTGGGTGCTTACGCCGAGGTAGCCTCGCTTCACCCGCCCGTGGGCCAGCAGCGCCTCGACCGCGCGGCGCAGGGTAGCGACGGGCAGCGCAGGGCTGGCCCC
Source organism: Caldilineales bacterium (assembly GCA_025055015.1). GTDB lineage: Bacteria > Chloroflexota > Anaerolineae > JAAEKA01 > JAAEKA01 > JANWYQ01. Next base: position 27,290 of record JANWYQ010000037.1, on the reverse strand, counting down.
CCGCATCAGCGCCGAGCTGTTCATGCCCACCACACGGCCGGCCACGTCGACCAGCGCGCCGCCGGAGAAACCGGGGTACATCACGACGTCAGTGACCAGCATGCGGTCTACCAGCCCACCGGCCCCGGTGCGCCAGGCAGGGCCCACCACGCTCACCACGCCCAAGGTGGCCTGCACGTCCGGCCCAGGCCGCGCCACCGCCAGCACGAGCTGCCCAACGCGCAGTGCATCGGCCTCGATCCAGGTCGCAGGCTGCAATCCGTCGGCCGCAGCGCGCAGCAGAGCCACGTCGGTGGCTAGATCGCGGCCCACCAGCGAGGCGCTCACCTTGCGGCCGTCGGGCAGGCCGATCCCAATGTCGTCCTCGGTCTCTACCACGTGGCTGGCGGTCACGATCAAGCCCTCGGCCGACCACACGATGCCAGACGCGGGCCGGCGACGCCGCGCGTCCACCTGCACGACACTTCGCCCAGCCGCCTCGACTGCGGCGGCCAGGCCATCGGACAGTGACTGGAGTGCGCTTGACATATGCGTAGTCTCCTTGTGCAAGATGGTTTCCTTTCCTCCTTCCAACTCAAGACACAGGTGCTCAGGTCGAACCGTGGAGGGACAGGTCGTGAGCCGCTTCGCCGTGCCCCTGCGGCACCAGACCCCGGCGGCCATCCCTCCTGCTCAGTCAATGTCAACTGTAACACAACGCCAAGCAGCGCACATCCCTCGAAAGGCGAGTGAGTGCCTGGAAAAAAGTGGGGGCACGTCCGGGGAGCCGTCCTACAGCGCAATCAGTCCCAGCCGCGTGGCGCGCACCACGGCGTCGGTGCGGCTTTGGGCGCTCAGCTTGCCCATGATGGCGTTGACGTGAAACTTGACGGTGTGCTCGCTGATGCCCAGCCGGCGGGCGATGGCCTTGTTGGGCAGGCCCTCCGCCAACAGGGCAAGCACCTCCAGCTCGCGCGCGGTGAGCGCTTCGGGGAGGACAGCCGTCCCCGTAGGGGGCGAGATGGGCAGCGCCGCAGCCAGCGGCTGTGGCGCAAGGAGCGCCGCCAGCGCCGGGTCCACCACCAGCAGGCCGCAAGCGGCCGCAACCAGGGCGGCTGTCAGGGTCTCCAAGTCGGCGGAGCGAAGGAGCAGCCCGCGGCAGCCCGCGCGCAGTGCGGCCGCAGCGCTCTGCTCGTCGTCGGGCACCAGCGCCACAACCGGCGCCTCGACGAGCTCAGCTTCGGTCGGTGAGCCTGTCGAACCGACCGGCGCCTCGCCAGGCTCGGCGGTCCCGAGCACCTCAGCCAGGCGCCGCAAGGCCGCGTCGGCGCGCCAGCCCAGGTCCCACAGCACCACGTCGGCCTGCGTTGCAGCGACCTCCGTGGCCAGGTCGGCCTGGGGCGCCAACTGCTCCACCACCAGTAGCCCCGGCTGGTCGGCCAGCAGCGCGGCCAGCCCCGCCCGCGCCAGCAGGTCGTCGGCCACCACCAGGACCCGTACCGCGTTAGCGCTCGGCGACATAGGCCACCCACTCCTCGGCGTCGTAGAGCTCCACGCCGGCCCAGGCGGGGAAGGCAGCCGAGCGGCTGAAGCCGCAGCGGCGCAGCAGCGCGCGCATCTCGTCCACCGTGTAGGCGGCGTCGGCCAGGCCGTAGATTCGCAGCTGCCCGCTCTCCAGGTCGAGGATGTAGAAGCGGTCAATGGACGCGCGCTGCTCCGCGTCCCAGTGGCGCTCCCCCAGGCTGAGGAAGGGGCGATCGCCCCACAGCCCCCGGTCGTCGGTGAACCACCAGGTGCTGTCGGTCTTGTCTATGCGGTCGAAGTTCAGCAGCTCGATGGCCAGCCGGCCGCCGGGCCGCAGCGCGTCGGCCGCAGCCGTGAGCAGGCGCTGCGCCTCCGGCCGGGGGAACACGGCCATCTGGCCGTAGAGGAAGATGGCCGCGTCGTAGTCGGCCCCTGCGTGTTGCGGCAGCGCCTCGCGGATGTCGGCTTGGATGAACGCACAGCGGTCGGCCACGCCTTGTCGGTCGGCCAGCTGCCGCGCATAGCGCACGCTGGCGGGGCTGTAGTCAATGCCCACCACGTGCGCCCCGCGCTGGGCGAGCTCCACCGCGTATAGCCCCGGGCCGCAGGTGATGTCCAGCACCCGGCTGCCCGGCGCCAGGTCCAGCGCGGTCCACAGCCACTCCACCAGGCGGCGCACCTCGTGGAGCTGGCGACTGGCTGCGCCGTGGCTCTGGTCCAGGTGCTCGGCCAACATGCGCTCGCTGAACTCGGGGTCGTCCCAGGGCAGGTTCTCGCCGTCGCGCCAGGGGATGGGCGGCTGCGGACGGCGGTAGATGCGCCAGAGCGCCTCCTGCCAGGGGTTGGACGAAGGAACGGACATGGGAGGAACCTCGCCTCAGGGAGAAACGTCTTTCAGCCGGAACGGCCGCCGTGCTGGCGCGGAAGCCCGCCGGATTGTTTGACCGATTGCCCACCTCGGGTTACAATGGCCGTGTCGCTCTGCAGCTCGTCTTGCCGTCGTCTCACCGCCTTTTTTCTTCGCCTTGCACCCGCTCATGCCTCGCCAGCCTGACCCAAGCCGTATGTGGAGGGGGACGCCCCACCGAGGGACGCCGTTGCTGCGGCTGGCGTTGGCCGTGCTGCTGGCAGCGCTGACGGCGGGGGCAGCCGGATGGCGCCCTGCCCACGCGGCCGCTGGCCAGCCGCCCAACAAGCTGCGCTACCGCACCTTCCTGCCTTTGGCAGCCACGAACCCCGCTGCGCTGCGCGGCCACGGCGTGCTGCCGCCGGCGGGCAGCGTGCAGACCTACGTGCTGCGGGAGGGGGACAACCTGGCGGACCTGGCCGTGGAGCTGGGCCGCGACGTGAGCGCCATGGCCTGCGTGACGCCGTCGGGCACCTACCCGCTCACGCTGCTGCGGCCGGGGATGACCCTGGTCATTCCGCCGCCCGAGTACCTGTGCCACACGGTGCAGGCCGGCGACACGGCGGCGTCGGTAGCCGAGCGCTATGGGGTGTCGCCCGATGTTCTGCTGCGGCTGGCGTGGAACGAGCTGGAGAGCCTGCAAGAGCGGCTAGAGCCGGGCCGCCGGCTGTTGGTGCCGGGGGGCGTGCGTCCGGCGCTGGAGCGACCGGCCGAGACGCGGCCCCAGCCCTCGCCGACCCCTGCGGCCACCGCCACGCCCACGCCCGGACCGGCTCGCCCCACGCCGGGCCCTGCGCCGGAGCCGTGGCCCTACGGCGACGGCCGCTTCATCTGGCCGGTTGAGGGGGAGATCTCCCAGGGCTACCACAGCCGGCACCGCGGGCTGGACATCGCCACGGCCTTCGGCGCGCCGGTGGTGGCCGCGGACAACGGCGTGGTGACCCGGGCCGGCTGGTCCGACGCCGGCTACGGCCTGCGGATCGTCATTGACCACCAGATTGACTACATCACCCTCTACGCCCACCTGAGCGAGGTCTACGTGGAGGAGGGCCAGGTGGTGGAGAAGGGGCAGGTGATCGGCCGGGTGGGCTCCACCGGCAACTCCACGGGGCCTCACCTGCACTTCGAGCTGCGGGACTTCGGCTACCTGATTGATCCGCTGACGCGCTTGGAGCCTCGGTGACCGCCCACCGGTCACCGCTTGTCTGCCACGAAGATGATCGTGTGGGGGACCAGGTGGAGCAGCTCCAGGGTGTAGCTGTCTTGCCAGGCGAGCCTATCTTCGGGGGTGAGCTGGGGCTCCGGCTCTAGGATGCGGCGCACGGCCAGCCCGGCCGCGTGCAGCAGGTCTACCCAGTCGCCCACGGTGCGGTGGAAGGAGCGCATCCACTCGCCGCTGCCGCTGAACTGCCACTCCATGGCCCCGCGGAGCCAGTAGCTGCGGGCGGCCACCACGCTGTCCTCGTCCTCCTTCTCGTCCCAGAACACGGCGCGGAAGGGGTGGTCCAAGCTGAACACCAACAGGCCGCCGGGGACCAGCACCCGCGCCACGCCGGCCAGGCAGCGCTCGATCTCCTCGACGTACTGCAGCGCATAGGCCGAGAACACGATGTCGAAGGTGGCGTCGGCGAAGCGGTCCAGGTCGGCCGCGTCCCCCTGGTGGAGCTCCACCTGCACGCCGTGTTGGCGGGCCAGGCGCCGGGCGAAGGCCAGCTGCTCGTCGCTCAGGTCCAGGCCGACGGCGATGGCGCCCTGCCGCGCGAAGGCGATGCTGCACTGGCCGCCGCCGCAGCCCAGCTCTAGGATGCGCCGGCCGGCCACGTCGCCCAGCAGCCGCAGCTCTCGCTCCGTGGGCATCCAGGGGCCGTAGTGGGCCGCGTCCACCGGGATGGCGTGCCGCTCCTGGTAAACGGCGCTGGCGCGGTTCCACGCCGCGCGCATGTCTATGCTGCGTCCGCTGCCCATGGCGCTCTCGCTGGCGGTCATCGTTTCTCAGGGATCAGTAATCAGTGATCGGTGATCAGTAATCAGTGATCAGTAATCAGTGATCAGTACTGGTTGCCGTTCACCGTTTACCGTTCACCGGCCTCAGCCACAGCGTTGCCTTGGCTTGCGACTGGACCGCCTGCCGCGACCAAAGCATGGGGTGTTGCTCGCCCTCGCGCCACATGTCAATCATGTCCGCGTAGTGCTCGCTGAAGGGCTGGCCCGACTGGCCGGTGGACAGCACGGCGGTGGAGCGGTCCCAGTCGCCCACGTCCAGCACCTGGCGGTAGGTGGCGCTGACGGTGACCAGGCCGAAGGGGAGCTGGAGGTCGAAAGCGGTCATCCAGACGGTGTGCTCGTCGCCGCTCACAGGGAACTGGCCGCGGCTGAAGATAGCGCGCAGCAGCCGGCCTCCGCCGGCGAGGAGATGGGCGAACTCCACCTGGTGCACCTTGCCCCAAGCCCACTTGCGCGGGTCCTTGCCGATCAGGTCGTAGAGGGTGGCAGCGGTGCGCCGCAGAGCCTCCCGCAGCAGCTCGTCGCGGGTGCGCGGCCGGCCGGCGGCGGCGTCGGCGAACCACCAGCTCTCCTCCTGCTCCAGCAGCCGCGCCAGGGCCATGCCTGCCTTGCCGCCGAAGGCCGAGGCGGTGAAGATGTCGCTGTGGGTCTTGCCTTTGTAGCGCTGCGCCAGGTCGCCCAGCTTGTCGCCGAACACCAGGTCCATCAGGTGCAGGCGCATCACCTCGTAGGCCGCAGCGGCGAAGCTGTCCATCTCGACCCGCAGGTTCCAGGCGTCCAGCTCGCGCACGATGCGCCGCTCCATGGGCTGGTCGCTGTCCACCGAGATCATGTGGGGCAGCAGCGCCTCCGCCTCTACGGAGTAGACGTCCATCTGCATGGCCGCGAAGTCGCGAACGCTGAAGCGGGGCTTGCCCTGCAACATGCGCTCGATGCGCAGCGCACGGTAGCCGGGCAGCCAGTCCGCGCCCAGGAAGGGCGCCTCGGCGCCCTGGTTGTCCAAGGCGGGCTTGTTGTTGGCCGAGATCAGGTAGCCCTGCTCCGGGTCCAGGGCGTGGGGCAGCGCGTCGAAAGGCACCCAGCCGTCCCAGCCGTAGCGCTCGTCCCAGCCGGGGGTGGGCACCAAGCCGAAGCCCCATCGGCGGCGAGGCACGCGTGCCGCGTAGTGGTAGCCGATGTGGCCGTCCACGTCGGCGTAGACCACGTTCATCGAGGGCTCGCCCACGTCGGCCAGGGCCGCGCGGAAGCTCTGCCAGTCCGTGGCCCTCTGCAGGCGCAGCAGCCCGCGCACGCCGCGGGAGGGGAAGTGGCCGGTCCAGCACAGCGCCAGGTCGGGCAGGCCCTGGGCGGAGGGGCCCAGCAGGGTGTTGATCAGAGGGCCGTGGCGGGTGATGACCACCTGCTCCACGTGGGGCTCGGCCCGGCCGCGCACGGCGATGCGCTCCTCCAGCACCTGGGCCGGCTCCCAATCGTCGCCGAAGCGAAAGCGCAGCGGCCCATGCCGGTCCGGGTGGCGCTGCTCCAGGAAGAGGTCCTGGCTGTCGGCGCGGCCGGCGGTGATGCCCCAGGCGATGCGTCGGTTGTGGCCGATGATCACGCCGGGCACGCCGGCCAGGGTGGCGCCGGCCACCTCCAGGCTGCCGTCGCGCGCCGTGAGGTGCGCTTGGTACCAGAAGGTGGGGATGCCCACGGACAGGTGGGGGTCGTTGGCCAGCAGGGGGCGGCGGGTGACCGTGCGCCGGCCGGCCACCACCCAGTTGTTGCTGCCGGCGGTGGCCGCCTGGCCGAACCAGGCGCTGGCGTTCCGGTAGCTGTCCAGCAGCCGGCCGGCCAGCTCCGCCAGGGCCTCGGCGCTGACCGGGCCCTCCGGCAAGACCGTGGGATGGCCGGCGGGGTAGAAGGGGTCCAGCTCCAGCGCGCGCTCGACACCCAACCGCTGCACCAGCTGGACTCGCAACAGCTCCCCCTCCCAGTTCTGGCCCAGGGCCCAGCCCATCAGCTTGAGCACCCCCAGGCTGTCCTCCACGGTCCACGGGTCGGGCTTATAGCCCAGCAGGGTGAACTCGGCCGGCAGGCGGTAGCGGTGGGTCTCCAGGAAGGCGTTGACCCCGGCGGCGTAGGCCTCCAGCGCCGCGCGCTCCTCGGCCTCCAGCGCGGCTGCGTCAGCCTGCACTGCGCGCCAGAAGCCCAGCACCCGGCTCCAGCGGTCCGCCTCCAGCGCAGCCAGCCCGAGCCGCTCGGCCAGGGTTCCGCGGGCCAAGCGGCGGCTGAACTCCATCTGGAAGAGCCGGTCTTGGGCGTGGACGAACCCCTGCGCAAAGAAAGCGTCGGCCTCGCTCTCGGCGTAGATGTGGGGCACGCCCCAGCGGTCGCGAACGATCTCCACCGGGGCCTGCAGGCCGGGCAGCTCCGTCTCCCCCTTGTGCTTGGCCAAGGTGCGGCCGAAGATGAACCAGAACAGCCCGGCCACCAGGGCCAGCAGCAGGCCGGCCAAGGTCAAGGCAGCGATGGCAAGCTGAAAGCCGATGCTCATGGGAAGGCTCGCGTCCGATCAACCGTTGCGCAGCTGCTGCGCCAGCGCCGACAGGCCCTGGCAGCGCTCGGCGAACGCCCGCGACTCGCGGTAGAGCTTGTCCAGGTATTGGAAGAGGTCCGGGTCAATGAAGATGCCCAGCTCCGAGACTCCTTCGGTGACCCAGTAGGTCTCCAGGTTTTGGACGAGGCGTGTGGCCTCCTGGGCCAGGGCATCCAGGCGAGCGGCGATCTCCTCTTGCATTACAAGCTTCTCCTTTCACAAACGCTGGTGGCAAGGCGATTATAGAAGTCCTGCGCCGAACGCGCAAGCGGCGCAACCCGCGCCGCTCGACAGCGGCTCCATGATAGCACAGCCGGCCGGTTCGGCCCTAAACGCGACCGCCCATAGAACGTCGGGACGGCCGCTGCTCCGGTCGGCGCCCGAACCCACCAACCGGCTGCTCCTGGACCATGGCGCCCTTCGGGCATGAAGCGTTTGGGGGCAGGTGTGGTATACTTTTCGAGGGCCTGTCGTGGTCAGAGGCTGTGTGCAGCCGGCGCTCGTTGGGCGTCCGCGCGCAGCATCTGGACCGCGCCGGGTTAGGGTGTCCATCGGTCGCCGGGGCCGGACGGGACGCCCTGTCGACCAAGGAGGTTGTCCTCATATGCCTGCTCCCCTCACTCTCCACGCCGAGGTGGTCGTGGTTGGCTCAGGGCCGGGCGGCGCGACGGTGGCGCGCGAGCTGGCCCGCAACGGCCGCCGGGTGCTCCTGCTGGAGCGGGGAATTGACCACCGCCCCGCCAGCTACTACGGCACCTACCTGGGCGCGCTGATCTACGCCGACCGCCGCAGTCTGCTGTTCACCCAGGAGGGGCTCAACATCATCCGGCCGCTGATGGTCGGCGGCGCCACTAGCATGTACTGCGGCTGCGCGGCGCCCCCGCCGCCCTGGCTGGCCGACCGCTACGGCATCAACCTGAGCGAAGAGGTGTCCGAAACGGTCGAGGAGCTGGAGATCGCACCCTTGCCGCCGGAGCTGCGCGGGGAGGCCTCGACGCGCATCGCCCAGGCGGCCCAGGCGCGCGGCTACAACTTCCAGCCGCAGCTCAAGTTCATGCGGCCGGCGCAGGGCCGTAGCTTCGCCGAGCGCTGCGGCGCGCGCTGCATGTTGGGCTGTCGCTGCGGGGCCAAGTGGAACGCCGCGGAGTGGGTGGACGAGGCCGTGGCCGTAGGCGCCGACTTGCGCACCCGGGCCCGCGTCGACCGGGTGTTGATCGAGGACGGCCGCGCCGTAGGGGTGGCCGGTCGCCTGGCGGGCCAGCCCTTCACCGCGCAAGCGGAGACCGTGGTGCTGGCCGCCGGTGGCATCGGCACCCCGCGCATCCTCCAGGCCTCCGGCCTGCGCGAGGCCGGCCTCGGCATGGCCATGGACACCACGGTGATGGTCTACGGCTTCGTCCGGGAGCGGGGGATCGGCAACGAGCCGCCCATGACCTGGTCGTGGGAGAACGCCGACGTGGGCTACATGCTCAGCACCCTGATTGACCCGTGGCTGCTCTACCCCATCATCACCGCGCTGAAAGGCCCTCGCTACCCCCTCACCTGGCCCCGATGGAACCACATCCTAGGGGTGATGATCAAGCTGCGGGACCAGGTGTCGGGCGGCGTTTTCCCTGACGGCCGCATCAGCAAGCCGCTGACGGCCGACGACCGCGAGCGGCTGCACCTGGCCGAGGCCGTGTGCCGCGAGATCTTGGTGGAGGCCGGCGCTCGGCCGGACACCATCTTCATGACCCCTCTGCGCGGCACCCACCCTAGCGCCACCGTGCGACTGGGCGCCATGCTGGACAGCAACCTGCAGACCGCGGTGCGCGGGCTCTACGTGTGCGACGCCAGCGCGTTCCCCGAGGCCCTGGGCCGGCCCACGGTGCTGACCATCATCGGCCTGGGCAAGCGGCTGGCCAGGCATCTGCAGCAGGGCACTGGCCGATAGCTGAGCAGATCGGCTGGGCCTCTACCATCCCCACCCAGAGGGTCAGGTGATGCCGGAGGACGCCGGGCGATCAAGTCGCCCGGCCACAAGACAGCGCCCCCGCCGGGGGGCTAGGCAGTGGGCCACGAACGACGATGGATGCCGCAGAGCTGCTCGCCCTCATCAACACCCATCCACGCGTGCCTCTGGCGCACTACCCGACGCCATTGGTGGCCCTGCCGCGGCTGAGCACGGCGTTGGGCCGTCCGCTCTACCTCAAGCGCGACGACGAGATCGGGCCGGCCCTGGGCGGCAACAAGACCCGCAAGCTGGAGTTCCTGCTGGCCGACGCGCTGCGCCGCGGCCACCGCAAGGTCGCCACCTTTGGCGGCCTGCAGTCCAACCACGCGCGGCTGACGGCCGCGGCTGCCCGGCGCCTGGGGCTGGAGGCGCACCTGTTCTACTTCGAGCGCCGGCCGGCCACCCTCAGCGGCAACCTGCTGCTCAACCGGCTGTTGGGCGCTACCATGCACTTCGTGCCGCTGGGCGGCGGGGGCGACGGAGGCATGACCGTGGAGACCGCCATCCGCCTGGCCGGGCTGGTGGCGCGGCTGCGGCTGGGCCGCCACTACTTCATCCCTGTGGGCGGCCACCACTGGCTGGGCTGCCTGGGCTACGTGGCCGCGGCGGCCGAGCTGGACCAGCAGGCACGCAGCCTCGGCATCGGCGACGCGCGGGTCGTGGTGGCAGCCGGCTCCGGCGGCACCCTGGCCGGCCTGCTGGCCGGGTTCACGCTGATCGGCTCCGGCCTCAGGCCGCTGGGGGTGGACGTGGGCAAGCTGTGGCGCAGCTTCCCGGCCTCCATCGCCCGGCTGGCTACGGAGCTGTGCCGCCGGCTGGGCCAGCCCCACGCCTTCACGCCGGAGCAGGTGCCCCTGGTCGAGGGCGTCTACGTCGGCCCGCGCTACGGCGTGCCCTCGACGGCGGGCAACGCGGCCATCGAGCGCCTGGCCCGGGCCGAGGGCGTGCTGCTGGACCCCATCTACACCGGCAAGGCCTTCGCCGGCCTGCTCGACCTGGCGGCCCAGGGCGTCCTCGCCGCCGATGAGCCCGCGATCTTCCTGCACACGGGTGGGCTGCCTGCCCTTTTCGCCGATTGCCAGCCGGTGGGGTGACACGCGATCGAGCCCCGTTTGCCAGCCAGAGGTCCTCAACCCTCGGCCGCCGCCGTCCGACTCGCATGCCTCCCTCGATAGCCCGACCATGGCGTTGATCGCCAAAAGTCGTCACAGGGTGGGCTTTCGCCCGTCAGGGCTGTGGAGCCAACCAGAGGCCCTGCTCTCTCCTGGTAACTGCCTATCCCCCTCACTCCCGGTCCCTATCCCCTGGGGAGAGGGGCGAGCGAGCCCAGAGCTCTGTCGTTGTCGGCAATGAAATTGCCCTTTTGCCTCCGTTTCCCTCCCCCTTTGCGAGCGGGTTAGGGTGAGGGTAGATAGTTACCTTCCCCGAAGGAGGACCCTTCGTGTTGCCGCCCGACTTGCCGCCCACCGACTACGCCGCCCTAATGGCCTGGTTCTCGACCCCCCGGCCCAACGGCAGCGCGGCCGAGGCCGCCGTTCGCCGCCGGCTGCAGGCGTGGCTGGCCGGCCACGGCGTTCCCTGCCAGGTGCAGACCTTTCGCCTCTACCCCTACTTCTTCGAGGCGCTGGGGCTGTGGCTGATCCTCTCCCGCACCCTGCTGGCGGCCGCGGTGTGGCTGCGCTGGGGCTGGCCGGCGTTGCCCATTGCGCTGGCCGGCCTGCTGGGCGGCGCCCTCGACTGGACCTTCGGCCTGCCCCTGGTGACGTGGCCGGGCGCGCGGCGGGGCGAGAACTTGCTGGCTGCCTTCGAGCCGGCAGCAAAGCCGGCGACGCAGGAGGTGGTGCTCAGCGCGCACACCGACAGCAAGACCGAGCTGCTGGACCACCGTCAGCGAGCCTTCTTCGTGCGCCTGCTTCCCCTGGGGATGGCGCTGACGCTGCTGGTGGGCCTGTTGGGGCTGGCGGATGGGCTGTTGGCCGACGCCGCGCCGGCCTGGGCCAGGGCGGCCCACCTGGTGGCCGCCGGGCTCAGCCTGCCGCTGGTGGCGCTGGCCTGGGGGCTGGGGCTGAACCTGGCCTTGGGACGGCTGAGCCGGCCCAGCGCCGGCGCCGTGGACAACGGCGCGGCGTGCGCCGTGTTGGCCGGGCTGGCGCAGCGCCTGGCGGCCGGCCAAGTGCCCCTACAGCGCACCGCTGTGACCCTGGCCTTCTTCACGGGCGAGGAGGCCAACCTGCAAGGCTCGCGCGCCTACGTGCGCGGCCGCGACTGGCGCCGCCCGGCCCTGGCCGTCAACCTGGAGCTGCTGGGCCAGCCTGGCGGCTACGTCTACTGGCGCCGGGATGCGCTGGGCTTCCGCAGCCGTCCCACCGCCGCTGCAGTCAACGCTGCCTTGGCCGCAGCCGTCCAGGAGGTGACCGGCCGCCCGGCTGAGGAGGTGGACCTGATCAACAGCGACGCGGCGTCCTTCCTGCTGCGGGGCATCCCGGCGGCGGTGCTGGGCACCCGGCACCCGACGTGGGGGCTGGCCGGCCTGCACCGGCCCAGCGACAGCCTGGACCGCGTCGACCTGGCGCGGCTGCCTGAGGCGGTGGAGATCCTGAGCCGCTTCCTGCAGCAGGTAGACCGCGCATGGCCGCCGGCCGGCTCAGGCCAGCCGTGAGCCCTGCGCCGTCTGCGCTAGGCGCCGGACGGCGGGTAGTGGCGGAAGTAGGCCAGCGCCTTCCCCTGCTCCAGGCTCATCACGACCTCCAGGAGCTGGCCATCGCGCACGGCGGGCACATCAATCACCCGGATCACCGACGCCAGGGGGCCTATCTCCGCCTCCGGCAGCAGGGAGGTCAGGCAGTTGGGCGCCTCCTCCAGGAAGCGGCGGTTGAAGCGCGCCTCGGGCTGCTGTGGAAAGACGGCCAGGGGGAAGATGCGGGCCTCCACCAGGTCCTGGAAGAAGTGGGTGCCGTGGGACACCTCCGGCATGCCGCCCCCGCGGCCGATGCCTAGCTCCACCAACACCCGGGTGTTGAAGATGTCGGCGTAGCCTACCTTGACCCCCAGCTCCTCGTTGGTGCTGCCCCAACGGCCGGGGCCCATCAGGATGAACCGTTCCCCCTCCAGCCGGCGGTTCAGGCGGCCGACGACCCGCCCCACTTCCCGCTTGACGGGGCCGGCGGGCAGCTGGGCGTAGCGCCACGGGTCCACGTACACCACGTAGCGGATGCGCTCAACGATGCCGTTGGGCACCAGGTAGTCGGTGGCGAAGAGCACGTCCTCCGCCGGCACCTGGGTGGGCAGCACAATGGGCCGGCCGTCCTGGGTGTCGCTCTGCGGCCGACATTGCAACAGGTGGATGACCACCTCCGGCTGACGGGGAGAGCCGCGCAGCTCCACAGCAAACTCGACGTCCACCGGCGTGCCGTAGGCTGTCTCGAGCGTCTGCAGCATCTGCTTCATCAGGGGCACGAAGTCGGTGCGGGTGAGGAAGCCGTCCAGCGTGATCACCAGCTCCTGCGGGGCCACGGTGGCGGCCGTCGAGAACAGCGGCTCGATCATGTCGTCCCGGTAGCGGGAGGCCATCAGGCGCAGCCAGGGGTAGCTCTGGTCAATAACCTCGCTCACCGGCAGGGTGGTCCATCGGTTGGCCGCCAGGTCAATCACGTCCATGTGGTGCTGGGAGTAGTGGCGGATCTTGGCGGCGTCTCGCTCCGGCCGCAGGGTGGGATGGCTGAGGCTGACCATGCGCGGGTAGTCGTCGGGCACGCGGTCCACGGCGCGGGTGCCCAGCCCCACGACAATGCGGGCGAAGCCCTCCTCCCGCTTGAGCCGTGGGGTCCACAGGAAGGGGTTGCGGCTGAAGGCCACGCCGGCCAGGGCCGGGAAGAAGCGTCCGCGGTGCTCGCTGCCTACCAGCCGCTGGATGATCACCGCCATCCGCTCGTCGTAGTCAATCAGGCCGACACGCCGGCGGTAGAGCAGGGCGTCGGGGTTCAGGGAGCTGGCGTAAACCCGGCTGATGGCCTGCAGCAGCGCCCGCAAGTTCTCCTTGGGCGTCCCCTGGTTGGGGCAGAAGACGCTCTCGTACTTGCCGGCGAAGGAGGTGCCCACGTTGTCCTCCAGCAGGCTGGAGGAGCGTACGATGAAGGGCGCGTTGCCCAGTCGGGCGAGGATCCCCCGCAGCTCGTCCACGATGTACTCGGGGAAGCGGCCCTGAGCAAAGCGCTGGGGCAGGTGACGCCAGTCCTCGACGATCTGCTCCGGCGTCTTGTACTTCTGGTTCAGGTGCTCCAGCAGGTTGTTGAGCTCCAGAAACTCGTAGAACACGTCGGCGCCCAGGTAGTACGACTCCGGGATGGCCAGGCGCGGGATCAGTCGCTCGACGCCCTGGGCCCGGTGGAGGATGGTCCAGGCCAAGGTCATGCCTGCGGCCTTGCCGCCGATCTTGCCCCGTCCGATGCGGCGGCGGCGAATCTGGTCCAGGTCGGCGATGGAGAAGTACTCCCGCGCGATACCCACGAAGCGCAGCTGGTCGCTGATCATAGCCTTGATGAGCACCACCTTGATCTCCCGCAGGTGGTGCTGCACCTTGCTGCGCTCCTCGGCCGGCAGCGCCTCGAACTGATGCCCTTTGGTGAACAGCAGGTCCCACGGCGCCAGCTCTGGGTTGAAGTCCAGGGCCAGCCGCTGGTCGGCGTGCTGCAGCCGCAGCTCCTCGCGGATGATGTCGTCCAGCAGCCGGCCCGGCAGGTTGTAGCCGAAGTAGAAGTCGGTCAGGTAGTCCCGCACCAGCTTCTTGCGCCGCTCCCATACCTCGGCCGACTCCTCGCCGTAGGGATCTACCAGCCCCTCCCGCTGCTGGGAGAGGATGGCCTTTTCCTTGACCTCCTGCTCGAACTTGTCGGCGCTGATCACCCCGCGCTGGAAGATCTCCTGGCGCATGCGCTCCCGGATGCGGTCGGCCAGGATGGGATACTGGGCCAGCTTGAGGTAGATCTCGTAGATCTTGGGCACCTGCACCGTATCGGTCATGGCAGTTCGCTCAGGGCCGGCGGGAACAGTGTGTTGAGGTCAGGCGCGCTGATACACGGAGCGCTTGAGCACGCCGATGTAGGGCAAGGTGCGATGGGTGTCGGCGTAGTCCAGGCCATAGCCCACCACCCACACGTCGGGGATGGTGAAGCCCAGGTAGTCAATGGGCACGCTGAGCGCCTCAGGCCGCTCCTTGCGCAGCAGCGTGCAGGTGCGCAGCGAGGCGGGGCCGCGGCTGGCCAGCACGTGGTGCAGGTAAGCCAAGGTCTTGCCGCTGTCCACGATGTCCTCCACCAGCATCACGTGTTTGCCCTCGATGGGCTCGCGCAGGTCCAGGACGATGCGCACCGCGCCGCTCACCGCGGCCATGCCGTAGCTGGAGACCGCCATGAAGTCCACGGCATGAGGCACGTGCAGCTGCCGCGCCAGGTCGGCCAAGAAGATGAACGCGCCCTTGAGCACACCGATCAGCAGCAGCCGGTCCACGCCGGCGTAGTCCCGGTCTATTTGGGCGGCCAGCTCGGCCACCCGCGCCCGGAGGGTGGCCTCGTCAATCAGCACTCGCTCGATGTCGGGATGAAGGGGAATGGACATAAAAATACTCCTGTACTTTTACGGAGTGGAGGCTTTAGCCGGCGCGGTGGAAGGCGCCCCGCCTAAGGGCTCGACTCCGCGAAGGGCACCGCCTTTCCTCTTTCGGAGTGGAGGCTTTAGCCGGGGCGGTGGAAGGCACCCCGCCCAAAAGCTCGACTCCGTAGGTACCAACCGTCACGATTATAACCCGCAGCAGCAGGTCGGTCAAAGCCGGTGCGTTTTGGGCGTCGGTGGGGGCCGGCGTAGGTGGCCGTGCCTTCCCGCGGCGCTCGCTGCGCTCACGGCGCCCTTTCGTTGGTGCTCTCGCCCGTCGCGGGGTATAATGGCTGCGGTCGTGCGGGCTGAGCCGCGTGGGCTGGGCTGGTCGAAGCCCACACAGCCCAAACCACGCCCGCAAGCATTCACAGGAGTTCCCCGTCCATGCGCAAACCCATCATTGCCGGCAACTGGAAGATGCACAAGACGGTCGAGGAGGCCGTCGCACTGGTCCGCGAGATGCGCGCTGCCCTCGACGCCATCGAGACCGTGGAGAGCGTCGTCTGTCCCCCGTTTATCGCCATCCCCGCTGTGGCCGAGGCCCTCAGGGGCAGCCGGGTCGGCGTGGGCGCTCAGAACATGTTCTGGGCCAAGGAGGGCGCCTACACCGGCGAGATCGCCCCCGGCATGTTACAGGGGTGGTGCCAGTACGTCATCTTAGGCCACTCGGAGCGGCGCCAGTACTTCGGCGAAACCGACGAGGGCGTGAACAAGAAGGTCCACGCCGCCCTGGCCCACGGCCTCACGCCCATCATCTGCGTAGGGGAGAACCTCGAGGAAAACCGCGCCGGCCAGACCGACGCTGTCGTCCGGCGGCAGGTGGTGGCTGCGCTGGCCGGGCTGACCGCTGCCCAGGTGGCGTCGCTGGTGATCGCCTACGAGCCGGTGTGGGCCATCGGCACCGGCCTGAACGCTGAGCCGGCCGACGCCAACCGCGTCATCGGCCTGATCATCCGCGGGGCCATTGCCGAGCTCTACGACGAGGCCACCGCGCAGGCTGTGCGCGTCCAGTACGGCGGCAGCACCAACCCGGCCAACATCGGCGCGTTCATGCAGATGCCCGACATTGACGGCGCGCTGGTAGGGGGCGCCAGCCTGAAGGCGGCCAACTTCGTCGAGATGGTGCGTATCGCTGCCCAGGTGCGTGGGTAGCGCCTGGCCATGCCGGACCTGGGGACGGCGCTGCTGCTTTTCGCCGCCGTTATCGTCGGCCTCTACCTGGTGCAGCGGTGGAGCAATCGCTACGTGCAGGCGGTCGGCCTGTTGCTCTTCGGCAGCCGCAACGCCGGCCTGGCGCTGCTGTGGCTGGTGCTGCTGCCGGGCACTCTCCTCCACGAGCTCAGCCACTGGGCCATGGCCAAGGCGCTGGGTCTGCGCACCGGTCGCTTTCGCATCTGGCCCGAGTTCAAGCGGGACGGCGTGGTGTTAGGCTCGGTGGAGGTGCAGCGCACCAACGCGCTGGCCGACAGCTTGGTGGGTTTGGCGCCCTTCATCGGCGGCACCCTGGCGCTTTTGGCCATCGGCTACCTGGTCTTCGACGTGGCGGCCATGGCGCAGGCGTGGAACATGGGCGCTTGGCGCCAGCTGTGGTGGTTGGTGCGCCAGGCGCCCCTGGTCCCCGATGCGTGGCTGTGGCTCTACCTGAGCGTGGCCATCAGCAACGCCATGATGCCCTCGCCCACCGACCGGGCTTCCTGGCGGCCGGTGCTGACCTACACCGGCCTAGTGGCGGTCGTCGCCCTGGCCGTGGGCGGCGTGCCGGCCCTGCCCTCCTCTTGGGTCGCGGCCATGGCCGGCGGCCTGCAGATGTTGACCGCCGCCTTTGCCTTCACCCTGGCCGTGGACCTGGTCTTCGCTGTCGCGCTGGCAGGAACGGTGTGGCTGTTGAGCCTCTTGCGCGGGCAGCGCGTGGAGTTTCGATGACAGGACCTCTCCCATGCGCGTGATCGGCACCGCCGGCCACGTGGACCACGGCAAGTCCACCCTGGTGCACGCCCTCACCGGCATAGATCCCGATCGCCTAGCCGAGGAGAAGGCCCGGCAGATGACCATTGACCTGGGCTTTGCCTGGCTCACCCTGCCCGACGGCGAGGCGGTGGGCGTGGTGGACGTGCCGGGGCACATTGACTTCATCAAGAACATGCTGGCCGGCGTGGGGGGGATCGACGCGGCCCTGTTCGTGGTGGCGGCCGACGAGGGGATCATGCCTCAGACCCGGGAGCACCTGGCCATCCTGGACCTGCTGGCGGTGCCGGCCGGCGTAGTGGCCCTCACCAAGGTGGACCTGGTGGCCGACGACCCGGAGTGGATCGAGCTGGTGCGCGCCGAGGTGGCCGATGCCCTGGCCGGCACTTCCCTAGCGGCCGCGCCCATCGTGCCCGTGTCCGCGCGCACGGGCGAGGGCCTGCCGGCCCTGCTGGCGGCCCTTCAGGAGGTCCTTCGCCGGGCGCCGCCCCGGCCCGATCTGGGCCGCCCGCGGCTGCCCATTGACCGCGCGTTCACCATGGCCGGGTTCGGCACCGTGGTCACCGGCACGCTGGTGGACGGCCGGCTGACGGTAGGCCAAGAGGTGGAGATCGTGCCCGGCGGGCTGCGCGGCCGCATCCGCGGGCTACAGACCCACAAGCGCAAGGTGGAGGTGGCCGTGCCCGGCAGCCGGGTGGCCGTGAACCTGACCGGCGTCAGCAAGGAGCAGGTGGCCCGCGGCCAGGTGCTCTGCACGCCCGGTACGTTGGAGCCCACGGTGCTGGTGGACGTGCGGCTGCGGGTGTTGGCCGACGCGGCCCAGCCGCTACGCCACAACCAGCCGGTGGACTTCTTCTGCGGCGCGGCCGAGGTCGGGGCCTATCTGCGGCTGCTGGACACCGAAACCTTGCCCCCCGGCTGCGAGGGGTGGGCACAGCTGCGGCTGAACGAGCCGGCGGCGGTGGCGCGAGGGGACCGTTTCATCCTGCGCCAGGCCTCGCCCAGCCGCACCCTGGCCGGCGGGGTGGTGGTGAACCCCCATCCTGGCCGGCGCTGGCGGCGCTTCCGGCCGGAGGTGGTGGCCTCCCTGGCTGCCCTGCACAGCGGCGAGCCAACGCGGCTGCTGCAGGAGGCGCTGGCCCGGCTGGAGCCGACCAGCCTGGCGGCGCTGGCCTCGGCCGCCGGCCTGGACATCGCCGCCGCGCAGGCAGCGCTGCAGACGCTGGTCGCTGCCGGCCAGGCCCTGGCGCTGGACCGGGAGGCGCCGCCGGCCGGCCCGCAGGCCGTGATCTCCAGGGAGGGCTGGGAGGCGCTGCGAGAGCGGTTGCAGGAGGCCTTGGCTGCCTACCACCGCCAATACCCCCTGCGCGCAGGGATGCCGCGGGAGGAGCTGAAGAGCCGGCTACAGGGGCGCCGCCGTCCCTGGTCCCTGGCGCTCTTCAACGAGGTGTTGGCGGCCGCCGCGCGGGAGGGCTGGGCCGTGGAGGAGGGGAACCTGGTGCGGCTGCCGAACCACGCGCCGGCGCTGAGCGAGGCGCAGCAGGCAGCTGTGGAGCGGCTGATGGCCGCCTTCGCTGCCAACTCGACCGCGCCCCCCAGCGTGGCCGAGAGCGCGGCCGCCGTGGGCCCTGACGTGTTGGCTTGGCTGGTGGAGACGGGGCGCCTGGTGCAGGTGAGCCCGGAGGTGGTGTTCGAGGCGGAGGCGTATCGGCGCATGGTGCAGGCCGTGGTGGAAAGGCTCCAGGCCCAGGGCCGCATCACCGTGGCCGAGGCGCGGGACATGTTCGGCACCAGCCGCAAGTATGTGCTGGCCCTGTTGGAGCACCTGGACGCACAGCACATCACCCGCCGGATGGGCGACGAGCGCGTTCTGCGCCGCTTGCCGCCGGGCTGGGCGGTGGCTGACCGGCCGTCCTCCTGACGTTTCTGGGGCGCCTCGTCGCAGCGGCGGCCCAAAAATGACAGATTTGCCATCCTCCTAGCGGTATGTTAGAATTTAAGCCATGTTACGAATAGAACGGACCGCCGGCGCGTCGTCCAACGCATCCCTGTCTCAGCAGCGACGTCGGAGGGTCGCCTCCTGGTCGTCGCTGTTGTTCGGCGCGCTGTCGCTGGTCCTGCTGCTCCTGGCCTCCTCGGCCTCGGTGGTGGTGTACCGGTGGGCACGCGCGGCCGTGCGGGCACAGCCGATGGCGCTGGGCTCGGTGGAGCTGGCGCCGTTAACCGCAGCGAGCACGGCAGCGGCGGCGGATCAGCCGGCGAACGGGGCTGTGCGGTCCTCCCGGGCCCCGCGCGCCGCCTTGCCAGCAAGCCCATCCCTTCCCTGGGAGGTCACCATCCCGCGCCAGCGCATCACCGTTCTGCTCTTGGGGGTTGACCAGCGGCCGGACGACCCCTCGCCGCCTCGCACCGACAACATGATGGTGGTCACAGCCGACTTGACCACCGGCCGCGTGGGCATCATCTCGCTGCCGCGCGACCTCTTCGTGCCCATTCCTGGTTTCGACCGCAGCGGCAAGATCAACACCGCCTACGTGGTGGGGGAGAGCAACAAGTACCCCGGCGGCGGCGGCGCGCTGGCCATGCGCACCGTCAGCGAGCTGCTGGGCTATCCCATTGACTACTACGTGAAAATCAACTTCGACGGCTTTGTGCGTCTGGTGGACACCCTGGGCGGCATTGAGGTGGAGGTGCCGAAGACCATCCACGACGAAGAATACCCGACCATGGACTACGGCATCACCACCTTCCACATAGATGCCGGCTGGCACCACATGGACGGCGAGACGGCCCTGAAGTACGTGCGCACCCGCCACGCCGACAGCGACTTCGAGCGCGCCCGCCGCCAACAGCAGGTGCTCTTGGCCATCAAGGACCGGGTGATGGAGCAGAAGCTGCTCACCAGCCTGAAGATCTTCGACCTGATAGACTTGATCTCTAGCTCGGTGGAGCACAACATCCCGGCCGGCGAGATGCTGGACCTAGTGGCTTTGGCCGCGCGGTTTGAGGTCACCCAGGTTGACCAGCTGGTGTTGGACACTGCCTACGGCCGGATTGACGCCGACAGCCCATACGGCTGGATCATCGTGCCCGACCGCACCAAGATCCGGCCGGCGGTGGACCGCATCTTCGGGGCCGCCGACGCGTTGGCGTCCGCTCCGGCGACGGAGGCGGCGGCCCAGCCCCAACCGGCCGTGGCGCGACTGCTGGTCCAGCCGCAGGTGCTCGTCGCGCGCCAGCACATCGAGAACAGCTACGCCGAGCAGGCCGAAGCGCTGCGCACCCGGCTGGCGGAAGAGGGCGCGCGCGTGGTGCTGCAGGATGGCGCCGGCGATCCCGTGCTGCTGGCGCGCGCCGCCGACTGGCTCACCCGTCAGGGCTACCAGATCGTGGCCACCGAGCAAGCCGACCGCCAGGACTACAACCGCACCGTCCTCGACGTGCTGCGCAAGAAGCCATTCACCGTGGCCTCGCTGCGCAACGCCTTTGCCATTGCCCCTGAGAACATCCGCTACTTTGACGCCTCCGACTCCTCTGTGGACCTGCGCCTGATCATCGGCCGCGATTTCTATCTCCTCGTCTCCAACTGAGCTAGGGCGGCGTCGGCCTGGCCTGCGACGCCAAGATGCGGTTCACCCCCTGCTCACCGCCTCTCGCCTCTTGACCTGCCGTGTTGAGGGAGCTCCTGTGTACAAGCGCATTCTAGTGCCGCTCGACGGCTCAACCTTTGCGGAGAGGGCTCTGCCTCATGCGCTGGAGATCGCTCGCGCCACCAACGGCGAGCTCCATCTGCTGACAGTAGTGCCGCTTCTGGACAACCAGAGCATGGCTGTGGTAGACCTGTATCCGATGTACGTGTACCGCAGCTTCACGGTGGACCAGAGCCAGGAGATGGAGCGGCTTCAAGCGGACCTCCGAGCCTACTTGGAGGAGCTTTGCCGGCGGGCGGCCTCTGGCGGCGTGCGAGCAGAGCCGGTGGTGCGCTCCGGACAGCCCGCCGAGGAGATCATCAGCTACGCGCACGAGGCCGGCTGCGATCTCATCGTGATGTCCACCCACGGCCGCTCGGGTATCGGACGCTGGGTCTACGGCAGCGTGGCCGACAAGGTGTTGCGCGGGGCCGACGTCCCCGTGTTGCTGGTGCGGGCTCGCGCCGAGGAGTAGCCCCGGCGGCCCCCTGGGCTGTCTTCAACAACGGAAAAACCATCGCAGTTGGGCAGCGAACGTGTTGCCTTGGGCGAGGCGCAGGGCCTTGGCGCTGCTCGGCGAGCCTGGGCGCTACACGCTCTGGCACACCTGCGGAGCTCCTGGACCAGAAATAAAACGCTCTTGCCTGCGCGCTCAGGCGCTGCTTTCTTGAAACGGATGCTTTTTTATGCAGACCTCCCGTCCTCTTCCCACGGCGGGCAGCCGCACAGGCCTGGCGGTGTTGCAAGGCCTGGCGCGCGAGCGCTCCCTGCTGGCGGCGCTCCGCCTGATGAACGAACAGGTTGGACCCGCCTTTCGCGTCACCCTGCCCCGCTTCCAGCCGGCGGTCTTCGTCGGCCCCGACTCCAACCGGCAGATCCTGGTCACCGAGCGAGATAAGTTCCTCTGGCGGCCGGAGGGGGACCCGGTGTGCAAGCTGTTGCGCAACGGCGTGCTGGTGATTGACGGCCAGTTCCACGACGAGGTGCGCGGCCACATGGACCCCATCCTGCAGCGCCGCCACGTCTTGCAGCACATCCCCGCGTTTTGGCGCTACACCGACGACATCGCCCGCACCTGGCGCGACGGCGAGGAGCGGGACATGCTGGTGGAGATGCGCCGGGTGGCGCTGCTGATCCTGATGGGCACCCTGTTCGAGGTCGAGTTCATGCCCGACATGGACCGCCTGTGGCAGCCGATCCTCGACCTGCTGGAGTACATCTCCCCCGGCTTGTGGATCTTCTGGTCCGACATGCCGCGGCCCAAGTATCGGCACGCCATCGAGGCCATGGACGAGTACCTCTACGGCATCATCCGGGAGCGGCGAGAGGAGCTGGCCAGGCTTGGGGTAGAGCCCTCGCCCGGCGACCTGCTGGGACAGCTGGTGGCCCACTCTGGCTACGACGACGACCTGATCCGCGATCAGCTTCTCACCATGCTCATCGCCGGCCACGACACCAGCACCGCCCTGCTGGCGTGGACCTTCTACCTCCTGGGCACCCACCCCGAGGCCATGGCCGCCATGCAGGCCGAGGTGGACGCCGTGTTGACCAGCCGGGACCGACCACCGACGGTCGAGGAGATCAACCGGCTTGAGTACACGGACCAGGTCATTAAGGAGGCGCTGCGGCTGTATCCCCCTATCCACGTGGGCAATCGGCAGGCGGCGGTAGACCTGGAGGTACAGGGGTATCGCGTGCCCGCCGGCACCCGCGTCATGTACTCCATCTACCTGTCCCATCGCGACCCGCGCTACTGGGACAACCCGTCGGAGTTCTGCCCGGCCCGCTTCGAGCGCCAGGGCGAGCGCAGCCGGCCTGCCTTCGCCTACGTGCCCTTCGGCGGCGGCCCGCGCAACTGCATCGGCGCCGCTTTCGCCCAGGTGGAGTCCAAGGTGGTGCTCTCCCGCCTGCTGCAGACCTTCGACTTCGAGCTCCTGAACGCCGACGAGATCAAGCCCTACATGGGCGCCACGCTGGAACCCCGGCCGGGGGTCAGGATGCGGGTGCGCCGGCGGAGGTAGGACGTGCCCTCCCTCCACAGCTGGAACCGAGCTTTCTACGTGACCTTCCTGGCCCTGCCCCTGGGCTTGCGGGCGGAGCGCGCCTATCGCGCCATGCCCGCTCTGGCGCCAGGGCCGGTGGCCGGTCCCCTACCCTCCCTCTCCATCGTCGTGCCGGCCCGCAACGAGGAGCGCAACCTTAGCCGCTTGTTGCCCACCTTGCAGGCCACAGCCTACCCCGGCCCCTGGGAGATCATCGTCGTGGACGACGGCTCCACCGACCGCACCGCCCAGGTGGCCGCCCAGCACGGCGCGCGCGTCCTGCGGGTGGACCACCTGCCGCCGGGCTGGAAGGGCAAGCCCCATGCCTGCCACCAGGGCGCGCTGGCCGCCCAGGGGGAGTGGCTGCTCTTCACCGACGCCGACACCTTGCACGCCGCCGACGGCCCCGCCCGCGCCGTGGCCCACGCCCTCCGGCATGGCCTGGACGGCCTCAGCTTGCTGTTGCCCCAGGAGTGCCACGGCGTTGGCGATCGCCTGGCCCTCATGGCGGCCTACGCTGGCCTCTTTGCCGGGGTGGACCCGCAGGACATGCTGCTCAACGGCCAGTACATCCTCCTGCGCCGCAGCGTCTACGAGGACAGCGGCGGTTTCGCCACCGTAAGCGAGGAGGTGCTGGAGGACGTGGCCCTGGGCCAGTGGCTGCGCCGGCTGGGCTACCGCGTGCCCATGGTGCGGGACGGCAACGCCGCTCGGGTGCACATGTACCGCAACGGCCGCGACCTGTGGCACGGCATGAACCGGCTGGGCGCCGAGTCGCTGCGCTGGTCGGGGCCGCGTTCCTTGTTCAGCGTGCTTTTCATCACCGGCCTCATGTCTCCCCTGGTGGTGCTGGCCGGCGTCCTCACCGGCAACCTGCCTTGGCGGAGGCTGCCGACGGCCTGGAGCGCCGCTGCCCTCTCCGCCGTGCCATGGGCGGCGCGCTTCGGCGATCGCCGCTGGGCGCTGTTGGCTCCCCTGGGCGCGCTGTTCGTGCAGGTGGCCGCCGTGTGGGGCCTGCTGAACCGCCTGCTGGGCCGCGGGGTGCGCTGGAAGGGGCGCCGGGTGTAGCAAGGAGATCGCGCCATGCCGTCCTGGGTGAACACGCTGCTCTGGGTCCTCTTCGCCTTCCTCTGCGGCAGCCTGCCCATGTCCTACTGGCTGGGCAAGGTCTTCCTGCGGGTGGACATCCGCCAGTACGGCGACGGCAACCCCGGCGCGGCCAACGTCTGGCGGGCCGGCGGCAAGGGGTGGGGGCTGCTGGCCGTCTTTCTGGACGCGCTCAAGGGGTTGGTGCCGGTGGCGCTGGCCAACTTCAGCGCCGGGATCAGCGGCTGGCCGCTGGCGGCCGTGGCCTTGGCCCCCATCCTGGGCCACGCCTACACCCCCTTCCTGGGCTTCGAGGGGGGCAAGGCCCTGGCCGTCACCTTCGGCGTGTGGACCGGCCTGACCCTCTGGCAGGTGCCGACCGTCTTGGGGCTCAGCTTCGCCGTCTGGCTGCTGGTGTTGCGGGTGGAGGGATGGGCCATCCTGGCCGGCATGCTCACCCTGCTGGCCTACCTCCTGCTCACCGCCGCGCCGACCACCTGGCTGGCGGTGTGGCTGGGCAGCCTGATCATCTTCCTCTGGAAGCACCGCGCCGACTTTCGTCGCCGCCCCGACCTGCGCCGCGGCATCCTGGGGAGGTTCCTTCGCCACGGATGAGACAAGGGGAGCGCCGGCCGTAGTTGACCCCCCCGGTCGGTTGTGCTATCATCGCCGTCGTGATGCGACATACCCTGTTCCGGCTAGCCCTGTTCTGGCTAGGGTGGCCGTTGGCCCTGGCTGCCTGCGCGGGCGGTCCCACGCCGACGCCCTCGCCGCCTCCGCCCCCAGCGCTGGCGGCCACGCCGACCCGGCTGCCGGGCACGCCTACCCCGTCGGTGCGGGTGTCCGCCGCAGCCACGGCCAATGTGACCGCAGCCACCTTGCGCACCGCGCCCGAGCTGAGCTTCCTAGCGCCCGGCGAGCCGCTGCCCGAGGGGCCCGTCACCGTGCGTGGGCTCTACGGCCAAAACGGCGCCGGGGACCGCTCCGTCACCGCCTGCCTCTACGACGGGGCGACCCTGCGCTGCCAGCGCTACCCGGTGGGCTTGCCCGTGCTGCCGCGGGCCTTGGTAGAGGTGGACCTTCAGATCGAGGCCGGCCAGGTGCGGCTGATCGCCTGGCGGCCGGCGGTGGACGACCTCTCCCTGAGCCGGGAGGCAGCCCAGGCGGCGCTGGCTCGGGTGGCGGACCAGGTGGAGGCGCTGGACTGGTCGGCCGTGGCGCGGGCAGACTTCGCCCAGTCCACCGCCCCCTTCCGCTGGCCGGCTGCCGACGTGGCGGCGGCCGCGCCGGAGCTTTTCGGGTACGACATGGCCACCGGCCGCGTCCTCTGGCGGGTGCAGGGGCCCAACCTGCCTGCCCAGCGGGAGCTGGTCACCCGCTATCCGGCGCTCTACGTGTTCTCGCCGCTGGAGGGCCAAGGCCCCGTGGACGTGGTGGCCACCATCGAAGGATTTGTAACCGAGTGAGGAACGAATGAACAAGCGCGAGCGACTGCAAGCCACCGTGGCCGGCGAGCCGGTGGACCGCCCAGCCGTGGCCCTTTGGCGCCACTGGCCCGGCGACGACCAGCGCGCCGAGGACCTGGCGACTGCCCATCGGCTCTGGCAACAGACCTGGGACTTCGACTTCGTCAAGATGATGCCCGCCAGCGAGTACTGCCTGCACGACTGGGGCGTGCAGACGGCCTGGCTGGGGGGCGACGAGGGCACCCGCACCTACCAAGGCCGCGTCGTGCACCGGCCGGAGGACTGGAAGCGGCTGTGGGTGCTGGACCCGCGGGCCGGCGCGCTGGCGGACGCGCGGCGCGCGTGCCAGCTGGTGCGCGCGGCCGTGGGCGACGAGGTGCCGATCCTGATGACCATCTTCAGCCCGCTGGCCCAGGCCAAGAACCTGGCCGGCTCCAACCTCCTGCCCCACCTGCGGCACCATCCGGCGCAGGTGCAGGTCGGCCTCGAGACCATCGCCCGCACCACCGAGGCCTTCGTGGACTCGCTGCGGGACGCCGGCGTTGACGGCATCTACTACGCCGCCCAGCTGGCCAGCGCCGACCGCCTCAGCCGCGCCGAGTACGAGTACTTCGGCCGGCCCCTGGACCTGCGGGTGCTGGACGCTGCGCGCGGCTTGCCCTTCAACATGCTGCACATCCACGGCCTGGACGTCTACTTCGACCTGTTCACGGACTACCCGGTGCAGGCTGTGAACTGGCACGACCGCGAGTCGGGGCCCAGCCTGGCCGAGGGGATGCGCCTGCTCCCCGCTGCCGTGTCGGGCGGCCTCAACCGGTGGACCATGCAGCGGGGCACGCCCGACGACGTGCGCCGCGAGGCCGCCGACGCCATCGCCCAGACCGGCGGCCGGCGGTTGATCCTCTCCTCCGGCTGCGTGGTGATGACCAACACGCCGGTGAGCAACCTAGCTGCGGCGCGGGAAAGCGTCGAGGCCCTTTCGCAGCCCTAACGAGGAGCCGCCATGAACGCCGACTATCGCTTCTGTCCCCGCTGCGGACAGCCCCTGGTCGAGAAGTTCGCCTTCGGCCACGTGCGGCCGGTGTGCGAGCAGTGTGGTTTCGTCTACTTCCGCGACCCCAAGGTGGCGGCTGCGGTGCTGGTGGTTGACGAGGACCGCGCGCTGCTGGTGCGCCGTGGGGTGGACCCGCGGCTGGGCTGCTGGGCGCTGCCGGCCGGCTTCGTAGAGGCCGACGAGCTGCCCGAGCAGACGGCCGCCCGCGAGGCTCTGGAGGAGACCGGCCTGGAGGTGGCCATTGACCGGCTGGTGAACGTCCGCCGCATGTCCAACCCCGACAAGCCCGGTTTTCTGATGGTTTACCGGGGGCATCGGGTGGGCGGCGCGCTGCGGCCGGGCGACGACGTCACCGAGGTGCGCTGGTTCGCGCCCAACGAGATCCCCTGGGCTGAGCTGGCCTTCGAGTCCACCCACGACATGATGCGGCTGTGGCTGGCCGAGCTGGAGGCCCAAGGCCCCCAGGAAGAGCGAGCGGCGCCGTGAACACCGTTGACCTGCACTGCCACACCACCGCCTCCGACGGCAAGCTGAGCCCCACGGCCCTGGTGCGCCTGGCGGCCGATCTCGGCCTGCAGGCCATCGGCGTCGCCGACCACGACTCCACCGAGGGGCTGGACGAGGCCATTGCCGCAGGCCGGCGCTTCGGCGTCGAGGTGGTCCCGGCGGTGGAGCTGAGCTGCGACGTGGCCGAGGGGGAGCTGCACATCCTGGGCTACTTTCCGGACTACCACAACCCTGCGTTCCAGGCGGAGCTGGCGCGGCTGCGGGAGGGGCGCACCGGCCGCGCTCAGGCCATGGTGCAGCGCCTGGCGGAGCTGGGCTACCCCATCTCCTTCCAGCGGGTGCAGGAGCTGGCGGGCGACGGCGCCATCGGCCGCCCCCACGTGGCCCAGGCCCTGGTGGAGGCAGGCTACGTCGGCACCAAGGCCGAGGCCTTCGATCGCCTGATCGGCCGCCACGGCCCGGCCTACGTGGAGCGCGCCAAGCTTTCCCCCACCGATGCCTGTCGGCTGTTGCGCCGCGTGGGCGGGCTGCCCGTCTTCGCCCATCCCTACATCGTGCGCCCCGACGGCGGCGTCCTGGAGCCGTTGCCGGTGGCCTCCTCCTTGCCGGAGTTGGTGGAGGCCGGCCTGGCCGGGCTGGAGGTCTACTACCCTCGCTACACCCAGGCCATGACCGCCCAGCTCAAGGCGTTGGCCCGGCGCTACCGTCTGCTGGTCACCGGCGGCTCCGACTTCCACGGCGACGGCAACGCCGGCGCGCCCCTGGGCAGCATCTACGTGCCGCCCCCATGCTTGACAGCGCTGAAGGCGGCCCAGCGCCAGCAGCAAGCGGCCGGGCCCGCCCCTACCAC
>JANWYQ010000023.1 GCA_025055015.1 Caldilineales bacterium | reverse complement strand
GTTGCGGGCGGACGAGCGGTTGGCGGAGATGGAGCCGCTGTTAGCCTTCTTTGCGACCTTTGTGCTGACGCCCGACGAGGTAGTCAAGCTGATGAGGTGGGATATGGTGATGCTACGCGAGTCGCCGTGGTACTTGGAGATCGAGCAGGAGGCCATCCAGCGCGGGATGCAGAAGGGGCTGGAGCAGGGCTTGCAGCAGGGCCTGCAGCAGGGCCTGCAGCAGGGTCTGCAGCAGGGCCTGCAGCAGGGCTTGCAGCAGGGTCTGCAGGAGGGCCTGCAGCAGGGCCTGCAACAGGGCCTGCAGCAGGGTCTGCAGCAGGGTCAAGCGGCCCTTGTGGTGCAGGCGCTGAGCCGGCGGTTTGGTAGCGTGCCTGAGGAGCTGGCGGCCCGGGTGCGCAGCGCGCCCCTGTCGGCCATGTCGGCGCTGCTGGACGTGGCCTTGAGCGCCCAAACTGTGGAAGAAGCCGCCGCCGCCACGGAGAAGGTGCTCGCCCAAAGCAGCAACGGGGCGTCCTGAACAGCGGCTGGACGGCCATGCGGGACCGGTCTCGGCGACTGGTCCCGCCTTCTACGAACCAGCAATGCGCCCCCAGGAGTCGACTCACCTCCCCGTCCTGCGCGTCCTGCCGGTGGCGCAGCTCCTGCTGCACGAGAGCAGCGACGAGCGCCGTGTGGCCCGTCTGCGCCAGCGCCTGCTGGAGGACGGCCGCCTCAAGAACCCGCCGGTGGTGGCGCCCCTCCCCGACAGCGCCTCCTACGTCGTGTTGGACGGGGCCAACCGCGTCTCGGCCATCCGCGAGCTTGGCTTCCCGCACATCGTGGCCCAGGTGGTCTCCTACGACGATCCGGGCGTGGAGCTCAGCACCTGGTATCACGTCGTGGCTGGCCTGCCGCTGGCGGATCTGATGGACGCCTTGGAGGCTGTAACCCACCTCCATCTGGCGCCCATGACCCAGGCCGAAGCGCGGCATCGGCTGGCCCTTGGCGACGCCGTGGCCTATTTCGTCTGCCACAGCGGTACCTATGCGCTGGTGAACACCTCGCCGGCCAGCAGCAGCAACATCTGCATTCTCAACCAGATCGTGGGCGCCTACAAGGGGCGGGCCAACATCTACCGCGCTAGCAACGACGACTTCAGCAAACAGGCGCCCACCTATCCCGACATCACCGCCCTCGTGGTCTTCCCCACCTACCGTCCGGCCGACATCATGGCCCTGGTGCGCGCCGGGGAGGTAATCCCCAGCGGCGTGACGCGGCACATCATCCAGGAGCGGGCCCTGCGGATCAACATCCCCCTAGCGGTGCTGGCCGCCGACCAGCCTCTGGCAGAAAAGGAAGCGTGGCTGCAGCGCTGGTGGCGCGAGCGCCTGGACGCCAACGCGATCCGCTACTACGCGGAGAGCACCTTCCTGTTCGATGAGTGAGCCCATCGCCCAGGCCAGCGCAGCCGGGAAGGCCATCCTGTTCGGCGAGCACGCTGTGGTCTACGGCCGGCCGGCCATCGCCGTGCCGGTGAGCCAGGTGCGCGCCGTGGCCACGATCACGCCGGCCCCGCTGGGCAGCGGGTGTATCTTGGAGATGCCCGACGTCGGCGGTCAGGCTGCACCAACCGATGACCCCACCGGCCATCCGCTGGCCTACGTCGCCTGGCTTGCCCTTTCCGTCCTAGATGCCCTGCCGCCGCCCGACTGGCGCATTACCCTGCGCTCGACCATCCCGGTGGCTAGCGGGCTGGGCAGCGGCGCCGCTGCTGCCACTGCCATCGTGCGCGCGGTGGCTCAAGCCCTCGGCCGCTCGCTGCCTCCCGCCCAGGTGTCCGCCCTGGTGTACGAGAGCGAGAAGCGCTTCCACGGCACCCCCAGCGGCGTGGACAACACGGTGATCGCGTTCGAGCAGCCGGTGTGGTTCGTGCGGGGCCAGCCGCCGCAGCCCTTCGTCATCGGCCGGCCCTTCACCCTGGTCATTGCCGACACCGGCGTGGCCAGCCCCACCCGGATCACGGTGGGCGACGTGCGCCGGGGCTGGGAGGCCGATCCCCCGCGCTACGAGGCGCTGTTCGACGCCATCGGCGGGATCGTCCACGCTGCGCGGCGCGCCATCGAGGCCGGGGACGTGGCGGCGCTAGGGCCGCTGATGGACGAGAACCAGCGGCTCCTGCAGGCGCTGGACGTCTCTAGCCCGGAGCTGGAACGCCTGTGCGCGGCTGCTCGGTCCGCCGGTGCGCTGGGCGCCAAGCTGAGCGGCGGCGGCCGTGGGGGCAACATGATCGCCCTCGTGACCCCGGACGGCGCCGCTGACGTCACCGCCGCGCTGGAAGCCGCTGGCGCGCGCAGCACCCTGATCACCGCCGTAGGCGTCTGAGGTGGAACTTCGCCTGCGGCTGTTTGAACTTCGCCGGGCACGCGCCCCTCAAGGGAGTGGCCGGCCCACAACCCGCTCAGCTTTTCAAAGTTTTGGCTCTCTGTTTTCAGAACGAGTAAGGAACGACAGGATGACCCTCCGCGAGTTCATCGAGTTTGCCCGACAGGCCGGCTACCTGGTCACCATTGACAAGCCGGTGAACCCCTACCTGGAGATGGCGTCGGTGATCGCTGCGCTGGACGGCCGGCCGGTGCTGTTCAACCGCGTGGTGGGCAGCGACTTTCGCGTACTGTCCGGCCAGTGCTCCGACCGCCGCTACTTCGCCGCTGCGCTTGGCTGCCAGGTCAACGAGCTTCTGTTCCGCCTGGCCGACGCCTATCGCTCGCCCCAGACGCCGCCCGTCGTGCCCCGCGAGCAGGCTCCCTGCGCCGAGGTGACCATGCAGCCGGTAGACCTCTGCCGCATTCCCTTCCTAACCCACTACCAGGGGGACGCCGGGCCCTACGCCACCGCAGCCATCGCCATCGTCAACGACCCGGACACCGGGCCCAACGTCAGCTTCCATCGCCTCCTGCGGCTGGACAGCACGCGCGTGGCGGCGCGCATCGTCGAGCGCCGCGGCACGGACACTGCGCTGCGCAAGACCCCTGACGACCTGCCCGTAGCCATCTGCATCGGCCTGCCGCTGCACGTGTTGTTGGCGGCCAGCATGTCTCCTGCGCCCGAGGTGGACGAGCTGGCCATCGCCCATGCCCTGGCCCCCACGCCGGTCACCCGCTGCCTGACCAACGACCTCTACGTGCCGGCCGAGGCCGAGTTCGTGCTGGAGGGGCGCATCACCCACCGCACCGTGGCCGAGGGGCCCTTCGTAGACCTGACCGAGACGTGGGACATCGTGCGCCAACAGCCGGTGATCGAGATAGACTGCGTCACCCACCGTCGGGATGCCATCTACCACGCGCTGCTGCCCGGCATGCTGGAGCACAAGCTGCTGATGGGGATGCCCAAGGAGCCCAGTATCTATGCTGCGGTCAACGAGGTATGCCGCTGCCTCAACGTCAACATCACGCCGGGCGGAACCTCGTGGCTGCACGCCGTGGTGCAGATCGAGAAGCGAGGCCCCGACGACGGCCGCAAGGCCGCCGAGGCCGCCTTCCGCGGACACGGCTCTTTGAAGCATGTGGTGGTAGTAGACGCCGACGTGGACATCTACGACCCCAACGACGTGGAGTGGGCCGTGGCCACCCGCTTCCAGGCCGACAAGGACCTGATGGTGTGGACGGACCAGCCCTCCTCGTCGCTGGACCCCTCCGCCACCCACGTGCCGGGCCAGAAGTCGCGCAGCGCCAAGATGGGCCTGGACGCCACCATCCCCTGGGATCGCCCCCGCAGCGACTTCCAGCGGGTGCCCCTGCCCAAGGCGGACCTAAGCCGCTATCTGTGACCGATGCCTTCCTCCTCTCTGCGCCTGTTCATTGCGCTGGAGCTGGCCCAGGACGTGCGAAACGCCCTGGCGAAGCTCCAAGACGCCCTGCGTCGCCAGCTGCCGCCGGGCGCCGTGCGCTGGACCGCGGTCGAGAGCATCCACTTGACGCTGAAGTTCCTCGGCGAGACGCCGGCGGATCGGGTGCCGGCTATCGCCCAGGCGATGGAGCAGGCGGCGGCCGGCTTTGGGGCGTTCGAGTACACAGTGGCCGGCTTTGGCTGCTTCCCCAACGCGCGACGGGCCAACGTGCTGTGGGTGGGGGTGCCCGAGCCGCCCAAGGCCCTGCTCGGCCTGCAGCGCAGCTTGGACGTGCGGCTACATGCGCTGGGCTACCCGCGGGAGGACCGCGCCTTCACGCCCCACCTCACCATCGGGCGGGTCAACAAGTCCATCTCGTCGGCGGACCGCAGCCGGCTGGCCGAGGCGTTGGCCCAAGTGCAGGTGGCCGCGCTGGGCGTGGTGCCGGTGCACGAGATGGTGCTGTTCCAGAGCGACCTGCGTCCCACCGGCGCGGTCTACACGGCGCTGGCGCGCGCGGCCCTGCGAGCGGCAGAATGACCAGAGGTGGCCGGCGATGGATCAGGCGCGGGCTGTGCGGGTAGCCGTGATCGGCGGCGGCGTGTGCTCGCCGGAGGAGGAGGCGATAGCCGAGGCGGTAGGCCGTGGACTGGCCCGGGCAGGCGCAGTGGTGCTTACCGGCGGCCGGGGGGGCGTGATGGCGGCGGCCAGCCGGGGGGCTGCAGAGGCCGGCGGGCTGACGGTGGGCATCCTGCCGGGCGACGAGGCAAGCCAGGCCAACCCCTGGGTGCGGCTGCCCATCGTCACCGGCCTGGGGGAAGCGCGCAACGCCGTGCTGATGCGCACGGCGCAGGCGGTGATCGCCATTGGGGGCGAGTATGGCACTCTGTCGGAGATCGCCTTCGCCCTTAAGTTCCGCCGCCCCGTGGTGGGCCTGCACACCTGGTATGGCGTGGACAAAGACGGCGTTCCTCTGCCCATCCACCGCGCCGATACCCCGGCCGAGGCGGTGGCGCTGGCGCTGCGGCTGGCGGCAGCCGGTGAGCGGTGAACGGTAAACGGTGAACAGTATCGAGTGACCGGGTACCAGCGACGAGTTACTCGCTACGCACTACTCCCCTATTGGCCGCTCGTACAGGCGATAGGTCTTGTAGATCCTCCCCCCGAAGTTCTGCACCACGCGGTTCATGTCCACGTTGTTGGCCAGGATCCAGCTCCCCTCGATGTGGCGGTAGCCCTTGCGCAGGGCTGTGACGGCGGTCTCGTAGTACATGATGGCATCAATGCCCAGGTGGCGGTAGGCGGGCAGCACGCCTAGGATCAGCACCCGAACCCAGTTGATCTTCTTCCGGTAGCGCAGGGCCTGGATGATGCCGAAGGGGAAGAGGCGGCCGCCCATGTGTTTGAGCACCATGTTGGCGTCGGGCACGGTCAGGCCTACTCCGACCGGCTTGCCGTCCACCTCCGCCAGGAACACCAGGTCGGGGTCCACGATCTGCTTCAGCTGTTTGGCGACCTGTTGAATCTCCCGGTCGGTGATGGGCACCTCGCCCCAGTTGGCCGCCCATGCCTCGCGGTAGACCACCTTGATGCGCTCCACCTCTTCGTCGAACCGGCTCATGTCCAGCCGACGCACCGTGGCCCGGCTGCGGTGCTTGAGCTTCTCGAGCACCCGCTTGAGCTTGGGCGGCAGGTTCTCCTCGCTGGCGCCGTACTGCCCCACCAGGTCGAAGTGGTAGGCATAGAGGTCCATCACCCCCTCGAAGCCGCAGGCCTCCACCAGCTCCGGGTAGTACGGCGGGTTGTAGGGCATCAGGATGCGCGGGGAGTCGTTGAAGCCATCCACCAGCAGCCCCACCTCGTCGTTGATGGTGAAGGTCATCGGCCCGCGCATGCGGTCGCACCCCTGCTGGGCCAACCAGTCTGCGGCGGCGTCGAACAGCGCCTCGGCCACCTCCTGGTGGTTCACCGTCTCGAACAGGCCGAAGAAGCCGACGCGGTCCCCGTAGAGCTCGTTGTGCCGCGGGTTGACGATGGCGGCGATGGTGCCTAGGTCCTGCTCCATGCCGCCCTGGAGGCCGCTGCGCCGGGAGTACTCCGGCACCACCACCCCCTCGGCCACGAAGTAGGCCACCTTCAGATACTCGAAGGAGGGATTGTGGCTGGGGTCCAGGAACTTCTTGCGGTCGCCGATCAGCGGCGGCACCCAATAGGGGTCCCCCTTGTACAGCTTGAAGGGGAACTTAACGAGCCGGCTGCGGGCGGAACGGGAGCGAGGGTCCAGCTGCTCCACGCGAATGTTGATAATGGCCATAGAGCTCTCCTTGGGACGGGGACAGGGAGCGCCAAGCGCATAGGTGGACAGGCCGGGCGAGATGAGTATAATCGGTCCTAAGCGGCCAAACCGAAGGACGCTAGCGAGGTTGCGACCGATGAACCGTTGGAAAGTGGCATGGCAGAGGTTGCGCGGACAGTCGTGCGACACCTGCCGCTTCGCCGAGGTCTTCCGCAGCAACGGCGACGGCCAGGTCACCCGGCTGCACACCTTCTGCCGCGGGCCACAGTCGCCCTACCACGACCGGCCGGCGCCGGCGGAGCGCTGGTGCGAGGCGTGGGAGCGGCTGGAGGGGCCTCGCACGCCGCCGCGCGTGGGGGATCCAACGCTCACTGCGTAGCGTTGTGCTGCTCGCGCATTGTAGCCACAAATCTCGCCCTGTCAATACCTCCTCTTTCGGAAGGCCATCGGTGCGATCACCCCATCGGCAGGGCTACCGTGGGATCGCAGGGGAAGACCGGCCCGTCCAGGCAGGTGAGCCAGCCCGCGCCCACCTCGCAGCTGCCACACAGGCCGACCGCGCAGCGCATGTGGGCCTCCCAGGCCAGTTGCACCGGCAGCCCGCGGGTTCGACAGAGGGCAGCCACTGCGGCCAGCATGCCCACCGGACCGCAGGCGAAGACGGTGGTTCGGGCCTCTGGAGCCGCTGTCAGCGCCGCGTCGAAGGCGTCGGTGGCCAGCCCGCGCAGGCCGACGGACCCGTCCTCGGTGGTCAGCCACAGCCGCACGCCCAAGGCCGCCAACGCCTCGACCAGCAACAGGTCCGCCGCCCGCCGTGCGCCCACGATGGCCGACACATGCCAGCCGGCCGCCAGCAGCCGCTCCGCCAGGAAGCGCAGCGGCGCCACGCCGTAGCCGCCGCCCACCAAGAGGGCATGGCCGGCCGGCGACGGCGGCGCAAACCCCCGCCCCAGCGGTCCCCGCAGCCAAATCCGGTCCCCTACGGCCAGGGTGTGCAGCGCACGGCTGAAGGGGCCCACGGCGGCCACCGTTAGGCACACCGGGTCGGCCCCGGCCAGGCTGAAGGGCTTCTCGCCCACGTCGGGCAGCCAGGCCATGACGAACTGGCCCGGATCTGCAGCCAGCGATCTGTCGAGCACCAGGGTGCGGGTGGCGGCGTTCTCCAGGCGGATGGACGCCACCCGGTACGGCCGGTGCAGGCCCGCCAAGGCCTCAGACATGGGCGCACCTCCTCTCCCTGGCCGCGGGCGGCAGCGCCAGGCCGCGCAGCTCTGCCACCGAGCCATAGCCTTGCGCGGCCATGAACTGCTGCAGCTCGGCGTTGATCTGAGCGAAGGCCTCCACGCCCCGATACCACACGGCCGAGCCGACGCCCACCACCGTGGCGCCGG
Source organism: Caldilineales bacterium (assembly GCA_025055015.1). Lineage (GTDB taxonomy): Bacteria > Chloroflexota > Anaerolineae > JAAEKA01 > JAAEKA01 > JANWYQ01. The sequence goes on along the minus strand of JANWYQ010000023.1, from coordinate 17,239 downwards.
CCATGAGCATCTCGGCCGCGTCCACGCCGGTGAGCACGCCGCCGGTGCCGATGATGGGCAGGTCCACAGCCTGGGCAATCTCGTAGACCGCGCGCAGGGCAACGGGCTTGAGAGCCGGCCCGCTGATGCCGCCCACTCGGTTGGCCAGCACCGGCCGAGCCGCCTCCGCGTCAATGACCATGCCGGGCATGGTGTTGACCGCGGTGATCGCGTCGGCACCGGCCTCGGCCACGGCCCGGGCGATGCGCGCGATGTCGGGCACGTTGGGGGCCAGCTTGACGCTGACGGGCGGTGGCTGGGGCAGGGAGGCCAGGGCGCGGCGCACGGCGTCGGTGACGGCCGCTGCGCTCTCCGGCAGGCCGGCAAAGGGGGTGCCGAACTCGTCGCCCACGTTGGGGCAGGAGATGTTGACCTCGATCAGGTCGGGCTGGGCCTGGGCTACCACCGCCGCCACCTGGCCGAACTCCGCAACGGTGCCGGCGAAGATGCTGGCGACCAGGGGCACGCCCAGGGGCTCCAACAGGCGCTTGGCCTCGGCCAGCAGCGCTGCCTCGTGCTCGGCGCCGGGGTTGGTGAGGCCGATGGCGTTGATCAGCCCGCCGCCCCAGTCCAGGGCCACGGGGTTGGGATGGCCGGCGCGGGGCGTCGGGCCGCAGCTCTTAGCCGTCACCATGCCCGCGCCGCTGCGCGCTGCGCGCGCCAGCAGGGTGGGGCTGGTGCCGATGATGCCGGAGGCCAGCACCAACGGCGAGCGCAGGCGGAGGTGGAGGAAGTCGCAGGCCAGCGGTGCTTTCGTACGATCGTGCATTGGTACCACTGTGCGTCAGGGCATGGACGCAGTTTCCTGGATCGTGGGGCGGTGTAGTCGTGCGCTTGTGCGACCGTTCGGCCGTGCGGCCGGGCGCCTACGCCTTCCCCAACACCATGGCCAGCAGCGCCATGCGGATGTACATGCCGTTGCGCACCTGGCGGAAGTAGGCGGCGCGCGGGTCGCTGTCCACGGCGTAGTGGATCTCGCCTACGCGCGGGAGCGGGTGCATCACGATCATCTTGGGCTTGGCCCGCTGCATCAGCTCCGCAGTGATCTCGTAGTACCCCTTCACCTCCTCGTACTGCGCCAGGTCGGTGAAGCGCTCTTTCTGCACCCGGGTGACATAGAGCACGTCGGCGGTCTCGATCACGTCGGCCACGTCGTGGGTCTCCCGCACGTCCAGGCCCGCGTCCTTCACCTCGTTCATCAGCACCAGGGGCAGGCGCAGGATCTCCGGGGACACGAAGCGCAAGCTGACGTCGTACAGGGTGAGCAGCTTGGTGAGGGAGTGGACGGTGCGGCCGTAGCGCAGGTCCCCCACCATGGCGATCTTCAGCCCGTCAATGGCCCCTAGCTCTTCCTGGATGGTGAAGAGGTCCAGCAGAGCCTGGGTGGGGTGTTCGCCCGCGCCGTCGCCCGCGTTGATCACCGGCACGCCGGCGTAGTCCGCGGCGATGCGAGCCGAGCCGATCTCCGGGTGGCGCAGGACGATCACATCGGCGTACTGCTCCAGGGTGCGCACGGTGTCGGCCAGGGTCTCGCCCTTGGCCACGGAGCTGAACTGCACGCCCTGGGTGATGGGGATGACGCTGCCCCCCAGCCGCTCCATAGCCGCGATGAAGGACGCGCTGGTGCGGGTGCTGGGCTCGTAGAACAAGCAGGCCAACACGTAGCCCTTCAGCAGGTCGGCGTAGCCGATGGTCTCCACCATCTGCCGCATCTCGTGGGCGCGCGCGAAAACGTAGGCCAGGCTCTCCCGGTCGAACTGAGAGACGGAGAGGATGTCCTGGCCGGCGAAGCCGTTGGCCTTGGTGGACTTGCGGCGCAGGTCGCCGTAGTGGAACAGGGGCTCCAGTGCGAGCTCTTTGGTGCCGTTGAACATGGTCATTACCTCCTGCGGTGTTCAGGTTAGTCGCCGGCACGATCGCTTTGGACCGTGGCTGCATGGCTGTTTGGGAGCAGGGAGCACAAAAGGTGTGTCCTGAGAGCGAATGCTCTCCTCGTCGTAGCCAGCTCCGTCGCTAAACGGCGCGCCGACGACCGTCGAAGACGAACAGAACGCCGCTCAGCCGGTGGTTCTCCGGCGCCGCGCGCCTGACGAACGAAGCATTCTAGCTATCCAGATGAACATAAGAAGCGGGCTGGCAGCAGCCGCCGGGCCGAGCGATGACGTCGCCCGGCCTTGAAACGGCGCCCCGCGAACGGGGCTTGGCAGCGCGGTTGGTAGCGCGCTATCAACTCCGACACCTCAAGAAGCGTCCGGCGCAACCTCTTAGCCGATAGGACTGACAAAGCTCTGCAACAGACTTCGAGCACAGCCGTTTAGCTTGGGCCGTCGGCTATGCGCTTTCTCTCAGATAACGGCGCACGTCGGCAGCCTGCTGGGCGGACACCCGGCCGACGGCCTCCAGGGTGTCCACGATCTGCGACAGGGTAAAGGCGGCGTGGAGCCGGCAGCCGGCGGCCGCCAGCGCCTGCGCTCCCCCTTGCTCCCGGTCCACCAGCACCACCACGTCGTTCACGGCCAGGCCGGCCGCCCGCAGGGTGTTCACGGCGGTCAGCACGCTGCCGCCGGTGGTCACCAGGTCCTCGACCACCGCCACCCGCTCGCCCGCCGCATAGATGCCCTCGATGGCCTGGCCGGTGCCATGGGCCTTCACCTCCTTGCGCGGGTAGATCAGGGGCTTGTTCACGGCCAGGGCCACGGCAGTGGCGATAGGCAGGGCTGCGTAGGGCACCGCCGCCAGCCGCTCGTACTGGAGCGGAGCCAACAGCGCAGCGTAGGCCGCTGCCGCCTGGCGCAGCAGCGCCGGATCGCCGCTCAGCCGGCGCAGGTCCAGATAGATGGGCGAGCGCTTGCCCGAGGCCAGGGTGAAGTCGCCGAACTGCACGCAGCCGGCGGCGTGAAGGGCAAGGATGAGAGAGGAAACAGGAGGCGCGGAAGGAAGAGAATGGGCGGCGCGGTGGCGGTTGATGTCGTTGCGCAGGGCGCTGGCGGCGGATCGGGGATCGGCGGCGTAGATGACGTGGCGGGAGACGGGCACGATCAGACCGCTGCCGCGGCGGTCCAGGCCGGCGGCCAGGGCCGCGGCCAGGTCGCCGCCCTGCGCGCCCACGCCGGGCGCCAGGATCCAGTAGGCTGCGTCGCCCAGCAGCGAGCGCACGTGGGCCAGGGCCGGCGGCTGCGTGGCGCCCACCACGAAGGCCACCTGCTCCGGCCCGCCCCAGGCTGAAGCCTCTTGCACTACGCGGGCGTAGAGGGGCTGGCCGCAGTCCTCGCCGGTCGGCAGCTCCTGGATGGCCGCAGCCGACGGGTTGGAGGTGTGAGCCAGCACGAACACCGCCTTGCCCGGATAGGCCAGGAAGGGGGCCACAGCGTCGCGGCCCAGGTAAGGGCTCACGGTGACCGCGTCGGCGCCCAGCACCTCGAAGGCGGCGCGCGCGTAGGCCGTGGCCGTGCTGCCGATATCGCCTCGCTTGGCGTCCAGGATCACCGGGATGTCGTGGGGCACGGCAGCAATGGTCTGGCGCAGGGCCTCCCAGCCGGCGGCGCCGAACTGCTCGTAGAAGGCGGCGTTGGGCTTGTAGCAGCAGACCAAGTCGGCCGTCTGCTCGATCAGGCGCCGGCCCCAGGAAACCAAGGCCTCAGCGTCTACAACGGCCGGAAAGTGGGCCGGGAACTGGTACGGGTCCGGGTCTAGCCCGACGCAAAGCAAGGAGTTGTTGCGCCGGACGGCGGCGGTGAGCTTGGCGAGAAAGGTAGACATGAGAACTGCCCATTCATCCGTTCAGGTTGTAGCACAACTGCGAGCAGTTGTGCTACACTGGGAACCTCGCGCCGCAATGCCTATCCATGACCTGCGCTGCGGATAACCTGGCCGGAACCCGGCGGCGCCAGGACGCCCGCGTCGGCGTCGTAGGCCACCTGCCCGCGCAGGACGACCCGCTGCACCCGGGCCGTCACCTCGACCCCGGCGAAGGGGGTCCAGCCGCACTTGGTGTGCAGCCCGTCGGCAGCGATGACGTAGGGGCGGTCCACCTCCACCTCGATCCACGTGTCGGGCTGGTCGGGCAAGCCGAAGATGCGCCGCGGGTTGACAGCCATCAGCGCCACCAAGCGCTCCAGGCGCAGGCGTCCCTGGGCCACGGCGGTGAGCATGAGGGGCAGGGCCGTCTCCAGGCCGGGCACGCCAGGCGGCGGCGCTGCAGACGCCTTTTCGGCCAGGGTGTGGGGCGCGTGGTCGGTGGCGATGCAGTCCACCGTGTGACCGATGTGGTCCCACAGCGCGTCCTGGTCGGCCTGGGTGGCCAGCCGCGGGCGCATGTCGCCCAGGGGGCCCAGCCGCGCCGCGTCCGTCTCGGTCAGGAACAGGTGGTGGGGCGTGACCTCGCAGGTGACGGGCAGGCCGCGGGCTTTGGCCGCGGCGATCAGCTCGATCTCCTCGCGGCGGCTGACGTGGCAGATGTGCACCGGCCGGCCGAAGGCCGCCGCCAGGCCGATGGCCACGGCTGCGCTCTGCCCCTCGGCATGCAGGGCAATCAGGCGGTGGCGCGGCCAGAGGCGGAAGCAGCCCAGCAGCGTCGGCAGGTCCTCCACCCGCAGGGGGCCGAAGGTGTCGTTGAGGTAGATCTTCAGGCCCACCGCGTCGTCAGCCAGCTCGCGCAGGGCGTCTAGGTGAAAAGGGCTGGCTCCGGCGTAGAGGCCCACGTCGCAGCGTGCGTCGCGACGAGCTGCAGCCAGGGCCAGGTCGAGGGCCGGCCGGGTGGCCAAAGGCGGCGAGGTGTTGGGCATGGCCAGCACCTGGGTGAAGCCGCCGGCCAGCGCGGCCGCAGTGCCCGTGGCGAAGTCCTCCTTGTGCTCGCCGCCCGGCACGCGCAGGTGCACGTGCACGTCCACCAAGCCAGGCAGTCGCAGCATGCGGCTCATCGGTCCTCCCTCCAAAGGCATAAAAAAATCCCCCGACTCGTCGAATCGGGGGAAGGACTACACCGCTGGGGTGAGAATAGTAGAGAGAGACGCGGTATATGAAGACACCCGGTGCGGGCTTGAGATCGCAGAGCTAACGTGTTCACACCGGGACTGCATTATACGCCGGGTCACCGCCGACGGCAAAAATCCGGGAGGGAGAGAGTCAGCGGGGAAGCCGCCGGCCTACTATCGTCCACACCGTCTTCACGGCAACGACTGCGTTGCCGGCGCCGTGGCCGCCGTCGCCTGAGCGGTCGTGCGGGCGCAACGCGCTAGCGCGTCTCGGTGACCTTGCGCAGCCCGCGGGGATGGTCCACGTCCAGGTCGCGCGCGTGGGCCAGGTGCATGGCAAAGAGCTGGCCGGGCAGCACCGTCAACAGGGGCGAGAGCCACTCCGGCGCGCCAGTGGGCAGGGCCAGGGGGACGCGCGCCAGCGCCAGGGCCTCAGGGTGGTCGCTGATGACCAGCAGCTCGGCCCCGCGGCTGCGCGCCGTGGCCATGAAGTCCAGCATCTCCGGCAGCATCTTGCCCGACGGCGCCACGATCACCATCGGGAAGCCCTCGCTCACCAGCGCCAGGGGTCCGTGGCGGAAGTCGGCGCTGCTGTAGGGCTCGGCCACGGTGTAGGTCAGCTCCTTCAGCTTCAGCGCCAGCTCGAAGGCAGTGCAGTAGTTGAACCCGCGGCCAATGACCACGCATGCGCTCATGTAGCGGTAGCGCTCGGCCACCCGGTCCACCCCGGCCAGGGCCAGGGCCTGGGCCACCACGCCGGGCAGCTCCTCCAGAGCCGCGCGGCGCTTCGGGTCCTCGTCCAGGGCTACGCTGAGCAGGGCGATGGCGGCCAGGGAGGCGGTGTAGGTCTTGGTGGCGGCGATGGCCCGCTCCTCGCCGGCGTGCAGGTGGAGCACGAAGTCGGCCATTTGGGCCAGCGGGGAGCCAGGGGCGTTGGTGATGGCGGCGGTCAGCGCGCCCTGGCGCCGCGCCTCGGCCAGCACCGCCACGATGTCGGGGCTCTGGCCGCTCTGGCTGATGCCCAGCACCAAGGCGTTGCCAAAGCGAGGCGGCGCGGCGTAGACGGTGAACAGGCTGGGGGTGGCTAGGCCCACGGGCAGGCCGTTGGCCGCGGCCAGCAGGTACTGGGCGTAGCGGGCGGCGTTGTCGCTGCTGCCGCGTGCGGCGACCACCACGTGGTCCACCTGGCGGCGCCGAATCTCCACCGCCAGGTCGGCGGCGGCCGCGCGCTCGGCCAGCAGCAGCCGGGTCAACACGGCCGGCTGTTCGTGGATCTCGCGGTAGAGGTGAGTGGTGGTCAGGTCGCTCATGGTTGGTTCAAGCTCGGCCTCGACAGGCTCGGCCACCAGGCCGCCGTCGGCTGCTTCGACAGGCTCAGCCGGCGGGGTCGGCTGCGTAGACCAGCTCGCCGGCGACAATCGTGGCTCGCACCCGCAGGTCGGGGGAGAGGAGCACCAGATCGGCTGCGCAGCCGACCGCCAGGCGGCCGCGCTGATGCGCCAGGCCCAGGGCGCGGGCCGGGGTGACGGTGACGGTTTGCAGCGCGTCCTCCAGCCGGCAGCCGGCGAACGCGATCAGGTTGCGCAGGGCCTGGTCGAGGCTGAGGACGCTGCCGGCCAAGGTGCCGTCGGCCAGGCGACAGACAGCCCCGTCCACAGCGACGGGAAAATCGCCCAGGCAGTAATGACCGGGCGGCATGCCCAGCGCGGCCATAGCGTCGGTTACCAGGTTGAGCCGACCGGGGCCCAGCGCCCGCCACGCCAGCCTGACTACGGCCGGGTGCACGTGGACGCCGTCCACGATCAGCCCCACGGTGATCCGGGGATCGGTCAGCAGCGCGGCGGCTAGGCCAGGGTCCCGGTGCAGCAGGGGCGGCATGGCGTTGAACAGGTGGGTGCCGTAGCGGACACCGGCGTCGAAGCCGGCCAGGGCCTGCTCGTAGGTGGCCGCGGAGTGCCCTGCGCCGACCAACACCCCGCGGCGGCTCAAAGCCTCGGCCACCGGCAGCGCACCCGACAGCTCCGGCGCCAAGGTGACCAGGCGCACGCCGGTCTGCGGCGACCAGTCGGCCACTGCGTCCAGGGTCGGCATGCGCAGGTAGGCCGGGTTGTGCGCGCCCTTCTTGGCCGGGTTCAGGAAGGGCCCCTCCACGTGAAGGCCCAGGGGCGTGGCCCCTCGCCAGCCGGGCGGCGGGCCTGCGGCCAGCACCGCCTGCGCGCGGGCGAGCTGCTCCGGCGGCGAGGTGATGACCGTCGGCAGGAAGGCGGTCACCCCGTAGCGCGGGAGCTGCGCCGCCACGTCCCAGATGGCGTCGGGGTCGGCGGTGACGTCGCGGCCGAACGCGCCGTTGAGCTGCAGGTCAATAAAGCCGGGCGCGGCCAGCAGGCCGGCTGCGTCTAGTGCCTGGGCCTCGGCCGGGCGGGGCACTTCGTCGGCCGGGCCCACGGCCACGATCCGTCCGGCGTCCATCAGCACCGCGCCGCGCTCGCTGCGCTCGGTGGGGGTGTAGAGCGTCGCGTTGGCTACGAGAAGCATGGGCGTGCTCAATCCACGAAGTTTCTAATGAACGAGTAGATGAACTGCTGCGCCGTGTAGCGGCCGCAGATGACGCTCCACAGGCCATGGGCCAGGGAGAGGTTCACGTGCAGCTTCTCGGCCAGGTTGAGGGCTACCCGCAGGGTGTTGTAGCCCTCCGGTAGCACGCCCATCTGCGCCTGGATCTGCTCCAGCGATAGCCCCTGGCTGAGCAGCTCCCCCAGCCGCCGGTTGTGGCTGTGCTCGCTCATGGAGGTGGCCAGCAGGTCCCCCAGCCCCGCCAGGTAGGCAAACGTCTCCGCCCGCGCGCCCATGGCCACGCCCAGCAGCGTCATCTCCTCCAGGGCGATGGTGAGGTACGCCGCCCGGAAGTTGACGCTGCCCACGTTCAGCCCGTCGAACAGCCCCAGGCCGATGGCGTAGATGTTCTTCAGCACGCCGCCTAGCTCCACCCCCATGGTGTCGTGGGAGAAGCGGGTGCGGAAGTGGCGGCTGTCCAGCACCTGGGCCACCTGGGTCAGGTGGGTTAGGCTCTGGCCGGCCAGCACCACCACCGTGGGTTCCCCGCGGGCGAACTCGTTGGCGATGGAGGGGCCGGACAACATGACGCAGGGGTTGCGGGGGAAGAGGGCCGACACCGTCTGAAAGGCCGTCAGCCCGGTGGCCGCGTCGATGCCCTTGGCCATGTTGACCACGATGGTGTCGGGCGACACGCCGCCGGCCGCGCACACCGGCCCCAGCGTGGGCTGGATGAAGCGGGAGGGGAGAGCGATAAAGACGATGGATGCCCCGCGGAAGACCTCGTGCACGTCGCGCGTCGCCCGCAGGCGGGGGCTGAGGGGCACGCCGGGCAAGAAGCGCTCGTTGGTGTGGCGCTGGTTGACCTCGGCCACCACGGCCGGGTCGTACTCCCAGCCGATCACGTCCCGGTCGTGCTGGGTGATCAGGTGGGCCACGGCGGCGCCCATGTTGCCGAGGCCGACGATGCCGATGGGGGGACGAGGTTCGGTGGTCATGGCGCTTCGCTTTCGGTGGTCGTGCAACAGTGACGTGCGACTGTTCGCTCGTGCGGTCGTGCCGTCGTGAGGAGGTTCGGAGGCTAGGGCGCTTCATGGGGGGCCGGCGGGACGACGGCGCAGCCTACCGAGCCGGGGAGGGCGTAGTAGACGCCGCCGGTGGTCAGCAGGTAGGGACAGCCGTTCTTGAAGCCGCACAGGCTGCAGCCGGCCGTGTGGTCTTCCACCCGCACCAGCCGGCCCATGCGCACCAGCTCGCCGAGCATGCCTTGCAGCGTGGCCGGGTCCACGTCGAGCTGCGCGGCCAACAGCTCCAGGCTGACGGGGCCGGGGGTTTGTTGGAAGAGGGCGAGGAGTTGGCGGAGCATGCGGTGAACGGTGAACGCTGAACGGTGAACGGTGAACGGTGAACAGTAATGGCCTTACCTTTGCGCCTTCGTGATCCTATCCTTTGCGCCCTTCGTGCTTAGTGCCTTCGCGCCTCTTCGCGCCTTCGTGTTACCCGCCGACCAACCACCCACCCACCTGGTAGGTTACAAACCCGGCCAGCCAGGCTAGGGCCAGCAAGTAGAAGAAGCTGAAGGCCGCCCAGCGGCCGCCGAACTCGGCCCGCAGCGCGGCCAGGGTGGCTACGCAGGGCGCGTAGAGCAGCACGAACACCAGGAACGCCGCAGCCGAGAGAGGCGTGAAGTGGCGCTGCAGCGCCTGCCCCAGCGCGGTGTCCGCCTCCACCGGCTGGTCGCCCAGCAGGTTCACCCCGGGAAACAGGCTCAGCACCACCTTCGCCGCGTCGAGGGTCGCCTGCCCCAGCCCCAGCACCACCCGGCGCACGTCTCCGGCGATGTCGACCGGCTCCGGCTCGCCGGCCCGCTCGCCGCCCACGTAGATCACGCTCATGGTGCTCACCACCACCTCCTTGGCCACCAGGCCCGTGGTTAGCGCGCCGGTGGCCTCCCAGTTGCCGAAGCCCAGCGGCTCGAAGGCCGGAGCCACCGCGCCGGCGCCGCGGCCGAAGAGGCTCTCCTCCGGCCGGGCGCCCACGGGCAGGTTGAGCAGCGCCCAGACGATGATGGACGCGGCCAGGATTACCGTGCCCGCCTTGACCACAAACTCCTGGCTGTGGCGCCACATGTGTGTGAGCAGCCCCCGCAGGGTGGGCAGGCGGTAGGGGGGCAACTCCAACACAAACAGGCTCTCCCGCTGGTGGGCGAAGAGGGTGCGCTGGAACACCAGGCCGGACACCACGGCCAGGGCGATGCCCAGCAGGTACAGGCTGAAGATCACCGCGGTGGTGTGCCGGGGGAAAAAGGCGGCGGCGAAGATCACGTACACAGGCAGCCGCGCCGCGCAGCTCATCAGGGGCACCAGCAGGCCGGTGAGGATGCGGTCGCGGCGGTGCTCCAAGGTGCGAGTAGCCAGGATGCCCGGCACGTTGCAGCCGAAGCCCACGATCAGCGGGATGAAGGACTTGCCGTGAAGCCCCAGCGCATGCATGGCCCGGTCCATCACGAACGCGGCGCGCGCCATGTAGCCGCTGTCCTCCAGCACCGCCAGGCAGAAGTAGAGCACCAGCAGCACGGGCAGGAAGGTCAATACCCCGCCCACGCCGGCCAGCACCCCGTCCACGGCCAGGGAGATGATCCACGACGGCGCGGCCAGGCCGGTCAGCCCGGCCGCGGCCCAGCGGGCCAGCACGTCGTTGAAGAGGACGTCCACCCAGTCCACAAAGGGGGCCGACGCGTCGGCCGTCAGCTTGAACACCAGGGCCATCAGCCCGAAGAAGATGGGCAGGCCCAGCAGCCGGCTGGCCACCACGTCGTCAATGCGGTCGGTGAGGCTGCGCTGCTGGCCGCGGCTGCGGCGCACCACCTGGTGGGCCAGGCCGTGCACGTAGCCGTAGCGGCGGTCGGCGATCAGCAGCACTGCGTCGTCGCCGTAGACGCTGCGGATGCGCTCGGCCGCTGCGGCCGCCTCTCGGCGCAGCGCGTCGGCCGCAGACGAGTCGCCCAGGGCCCGCATCGCCTCCTTGTCCCCCTCCAGCAGCTTCAGGGCCAGGTGCCGCGGGGAACCGAGGGGCGCCAGGGCTGCCACCTGCGGCTCCAGCCGCGCCAGCTCCCGCTCCGCCTCCAGGCCGTAGTCCACCGGCCGGGGCTGAGGGCGGGCCTCGGTCAGCGCCTTGTGCAGCAGGTCCGCCAGGCCCTGCCGCCGCGTGCCCACGGTAGGCACCACCGGCACCCCCAGGAGCTGGCTAAGCCGGGCCACGTCAATCACCGTGCCCTCGGCCTCGGCCTGGTCCATCATGTTCAAGGCGATGGCCACCGGCACCCCCAGCTCCATCACCTGCACCACCAGGTAGAGGTTGCGCTCCAGGTTGGTGGCGTCCACCACCACGATGGCCACGTCGGGCCGCTCCTCCAGGATGAAGTCGCGGGCGATGACTTCCTCCAGGGAGTGGGCGCTGAGGCTGTAGGCGCCGGGCAGGTCCACCAGGGTGACCGGGCGGCCGTCCCAGCGCACCGTGCCCGTCTTCACGTCCACCGTCTTGCCGGGCCAGTTGCCCACGTGCTGCCGGGCGCCGGTGAACGCGTTGAAGAGGGTGCTCTTGCCGGCGTTGGGGTTGCCCACCAGCGCCACCAAGGGCTGGTCGCGCTGCGGCGCAGCGCCGTTGCGCGGGAGCGTCGCCGTGGGCGCTTGGACGGTCGTATCAGGGCTCATGGCCATCCTCTGGTTTACGTGCCTCTCGGCCGTCGCCCAGGCCGTAGCCATCGCCGGAGCGAGAGGAGAGCCCCAGCCGCGCCAGCCAGCCGCGCCACCCCGCCGGCCGGTTGGGGCACTGCTCCCGGTTGGGGCACCACTCACAGGGCGCGGTCTCCACGGTGACCTTGGCCGCCTCGCTGCGCCGCAGCGACAGCCGATAGCCCTTGACCATGTACTCCACCGGGTCGCCCAGGGGCGCCACGCGCACCACCTCGATCTCTGCGCCCGGCACCAGGCCCATGTCCAGCAGCCGGCGGCGCAGGGCAGTGCTCCCCTTTACCTCGCATACCCTGGCCCGCTGGCCCGGCTGCAGCTGGCTCAGGTCACTCATCGAGGCCTAGCTCCTCCGCCTCGGCGAAGCAGGCGTTCACGTCCACGCTGAAGCCAGGCAACAGCACGGACTCGGCGCGCTGCGAGCGGTCGTAGACGCCGTGGACTGCGTACTCCCGCTGCCCCGGCGGCAGGGTGAACACGGTGATGGTACCGGCCATGGGGTTGACCAGCCAGTACTCGGGGATGCCGGCCTGGGCGTACTCGCGACGCTTGGTCTCGGCGTCGCGCTCCGGGTCGTCGGGGCTCATCACCTCCATCACCAGGTCGGCGCCGTCCCAGTAGTGACGATGGATGCGGTGGAGGTTAGCGTTGGCCATGAACATCACGTCTGGCTCGCGGTACTTGCCGGCCCACAGTCGGACACGGACGGGCGCAAATATCACCCGCCCCAAACCATGCTGGCGCACAAACCGCAAGAGGACCTCGTAGAGCCAGGCGACAACCAGCTGATGCGGATAACTCGGCATTGATAGAACCTCCACCACCCCGTGTGAGTACTCCACCAGTCGGTTGCCGGGCAGGGCAAAGTACTCCTCCTCGCTCCAGGTCCCCTGGCGCGGAAAGAGGTCGGCGATGGCCCAGGTGGGCTCTGCCTCCGTCAGATTGGGCTCCTGTGTCTTCGTCGCCATGTCACCGTCACCTCCTGCGCGCCACTAGCACAACGCTGAGTCAGCGAGGTTCACAGGCTGGGGGAAACACCACGGCCGATGAAAGAGGAAGGATTGGGAACACGAAAACACAAAGGCCAACGAAGCCACGAAGCACGAAGACCAACACGAGATCAAGCGCCCGGCTCTGCGCCATTTGCGGCTCCTCACGCCTTCGTGATCCGAACACCTCGGCACAAGTGTATCACGCAGCCAGCCGGGTGTCAACGCAGGGGGAGAGGGGCATCCGTCCGTCGCCGGAGCGAGGCGGGGCATCCCTTCGATCGCGGCTAGGAAGGCACAACTTGTCTGACAACCTCAGTTCTTGACAGAAACGCTCAGACCGGTTATCCTCTGCTCTGCGCGACGGCGCTGATGCCCTTTTGACTGCCTCGAAGAGGTTCGCCATGTCTACCTCTGGCCGCCTGGTGAGCATCGTCTACAGCCCCGGCCCCGGGTCCTTCAACCGCCAGCCCCTGGCCGAGGCTGAGCTGCTGGCCGGCTACGGCATCCTAGGCGACCGCAAAGGTGGCCACCCCGGCCGCAACTTGAACATCCTGGACCAGGAGACGTTGGAGATGCTGGCACGCGAGGGCTATCCCACAGGCCCCGGCGTGTTGGGCGAGAACCTCATCGTCCAGGGCGTGCGCCTGACCCGCCAGCCGCCGGGCACGCGGGTGCGCATCGGCGCCGACGCCGTGGTCGAGGTCGTTCGGCTGCGGGAGCCTTGTGAGAAGCTCACCGCGCTGGACCCGCGCATGCCGGAGGCCGTGGTCGGCCGAGTAGGCGTCATGGCCCGCGTGGTCAGCGGCGGAGTGATCCGCGTCGGCGACCCGGTCACCGTGCAAAGTTGACGCGGGGACGTTCGGTCCTTGAGGCCGCGCGCCGACCGTCGTCCCCTCGTCTCTCCCTCGTTTCCATTCTTCCTCTCCCTCCTTTCCATCCGACCATAGGCTGTGCTATGTGGCATACCTACTATCAGCCGACAACGTTGTCCGAGGCGCTGGCCCTGCTCAGCCAGCACGGGGATCAGGCGCGGGTGATCGCAGGGGGCACCGATCTGATCATCGAGCTGGAGCGTGGGGTGCGTCGCCAGAGGATTTTGGTGGACATCACCCGCATTCCAGGGCTCGACCGCATCGAGCTGGACGAGGCGCAGGGCGAGATCACTCTGGGGCCCCTGGTGACCCACAACGACGTCGTGGCCTCGCCGCTGCTGGTGGAGCGGGCCTTCCCGCTGGCCCAGGCGTGCTGGGAGGTGGGCGCGCCGCAGATCCGCAACCGCGGCACCGTGGCCGGCAACCTGATCACCGCCAGCCCCGCCAACGACACCATCACCCCGCTGTGGGCGTTGGACGCCGCGGTGACCCTCACCAGCCAGGCCCGCGGCAGCCGTCGCCTGACCTTCGACCAGTTCTTCCTGGGCGTGCGGCGCACCGCCTTGCAGCCCGACGAGCTGCTGACCGGCATCCACCTGCGCGCCCTGCCGGCCCACGCCCGCGGCGCGTTCATCAAGCTGGGGCTGCGGCGGGTGCAGGCCATCTCCCTGGTGAACGCGGCGGTGGTCGTCGAGTTCGCCGAGCCCCCCCATCTCCCGCAGCGCTCCTCTCGAGGGAACGGGACGATCTGGGAGGAACTCCCTGTCGTCTGCGCCCGCATCGCCCTGGGCGCGGTGGCTCCCACCATCGTGCGCGCCGAGGCGGCGGAGGCCAGCCTGGTGGGCCGCGCGCTCACCGACGAGGCCATCTCCGAGGCGTCCCGGCTGGCGATGGAGGCCGCACGGCCCATTGACGACGTGCGCGCCAGCGCCGACTACCGGCGCGACATGGTGCGGGTGCTGGTGGCGCGAGCCCTGCGCCTGGTGCGCGAGGGCAACGAGCGCGCCAACTGGCCCGACCGGCCCGTGTTGCTGCGGTCACCGGTCGCCGATCACCCATCGCCGACCACCGAACCCTGGCCCCCTGTTGCCGATCACGGTTCATCCGTCACCCTTCGCCTGAACGGCCGGACCGTCACCCTGGAGCACGCCGCAGGCAAGACGCTGCTGCGCGCGCTGCGGGAGGACGGCCACATGACCGGCGTCAAGGAGGGGTGCGCCGAGGGCGAGTGCGGTGCGTGCACCGTCTGGCTGGACGGCCAGGCGGTGATGGCCTGCCTAGTGCCGGCCGAGCGAGCCGCCGGCTGCGACGTGGTGACCGTGGAGGGGCTGGCCCGCAACGGCGACCTACATCCGATCCAATCGGCCTTCATCGCGGAGGGCGCGGTGCAGTGCGGCTACTGCACCCCCGGCCTGGTGATGTCCGGCGCCATGCTCCTGCAGGAGCGGCCCGATCCCACCTTCAGCGACATCCAGCAGGCCCTGGCCGGCAACCTTTGCCGCTGCACCGGCTACGCCAAGGTGATCGCCGCCGTCGAGAAAGCCAGCAAGCAGGCCCGGTGATCGCAGCCCACGCGCCCTCGACGCAACGTCACGAGTTACGGGTTACGCCTGACGCATGGCTCGTTGCGCATTACTCCCGCGAGGTTTTCTATGCGTGCCGTAGGTAGTTCCATTTCCCGCGTGGACGCCCGAGACAAAGTCACCGGCGCGGCTATCTACCCCGGCGACATCGAGCGGCCCAACACCCTGTGGATGAAGATCCTCTTCGCCGAGCGGCCTCACGCCCGCATCCGGCGCATTGACACGCGCGCGGCCGAGGCTGCGCCCGGCGTGGTGGCGGTGTTCACCGCAGCCGACGTCCCCTTCAACGGCTACGGCCTCAACCACGTGGACCAGCCCGTGCTGTGCGGCCCCGGCGCGCCGGACGGCGTGCCCGACGCGGACCGGGTGCGCTGGATCGGCGACCAGGTGGCGCTGGTGATCGCCGAGACCGAGGCCCAGGCCGCGGCCGCGCTGCCCCTGATCCAGATCGAGTGGGAGGACCTGCCCCTGGTGGAGAGCGTGGAGGAGGCCATGCAGCCCGGCGCGTTCCTGCTCCACCCCAGCAACGGCAGCAACGTGCTGCTGGAGTACCACATCCGCCGAGGAGACATCGAGGAGGGCTTCAGCCTGGCCGACGTGATCGTGGAGAGCACCTACCGCAGCGGCGCCCAGGAGCACGCCTACCTGCAGCCGGAGGCCGGCGTGAGCTACGTGGACAGCCTGGGCCGAGTGGTGGTGGAGGTGGCCGGCCAGTGGGTGCACAAGGATCGCCAGCAGATCGCCACCGCGCTGCGCCTGCCGGAGGAGCAGATCGTGGTGCGCTACCCGGCCATCGGCGGCGCGTTCGGCGGCCGCGAGGACATGTCCATCCAGATCGTGCTGGCCCTGGCCGCGTGGCGGCTGCACCAACGGGGCATTGATCGGCCGGTGAAGATCATCTGGAGCCGCCGGGAGTCCATCATCGGCCACCACAAGCGCCATCCCATGGTGGCCCGCGCGCGCTGGGGCGCCACCCGCGACGGCAAGCTGGTGGCCCAGTGGGTGGACTTCACCCTGGACGCCGGCGCCTACGCCTACACCTCGACCAAGGTGCTGGGCAACGCCACCCTGGCCAGCCTGGGCCCCTACGAGTGCCCCCACCAGTGGGTGGACGCGCGCACGGTCTACACCAACCACGTGCCCAGCGGCGCGTTCCGCGGCTTCGGCGGGCCGCAGGGGCACTTCATCGCCGAGACCCAGATGAACAAGCTGGCCGAGGCCCTGGGCATGGACCCCATCGAGCTGCGCCTGCGCAACTGCTGGCGCGAGGGCTCCCTCCAGGCCACCCGCAGCCCGGTGCCGGCAGGCGTCTCCATCGAGCCGGTGCTGCGCCGGCTGCGGGAGGAGCTCAACGCCGCCCGCGCCGCCGACCGGTCAGCGTCCTCGGCTCAGCGGTCGCCCATGCGCACCTCCCTGGACATCTCCACCGACCGCCGGCTGCGCGGGTGGGGCGTGGGCTGCTGCTTCAAGAACGTGGGCTTCAGCCTGGGCTTCCGCGACGTGTGCCACGCCACGGTAGAGCTCCACGGCGCCGGGGAGATCGAGCGCGCCGTGGTGCGCCACGCCGGCGCCGAGGTAGGCCAGGGCGCGCACACGGCCATGGCCCAGTTTGCGGCGGAGCTTCTCAACCTGCCCTTGGAGCGCGTCGAGCTGGTTGTCCAGGACACGGCCGAGACCGCCAACAGCGGCAGCTCATCGGCCAGCCGCATGACCTTCATGGCCGGCAACGCCATCAAGGGCGCGGTGCAGATGGCCCTGGCCAAGTGGGAGGACGAAGAGCGGCCGGCCATCGCCCACTACGAGTATGTGCCCCGGGCCACCACGCCCTACGACCCCGAGACCGGCGCGAGCGACCCCAACATCACCTACGGCTACTGCGCGCAGGCCGCCGAGGTGGAGGTGGACCCCGACACCGGCCACGTGCACGTGGTGCGCATCATCTCGGTCAACGACGTGGGCAAGGCCATCAACCCCCAGCAGGTGGAGGGGCAGATCGAGGGCGGCGTGTCACAGTCGGTGGGGTGGACCGTGCTGGAGAACTTCGTGGAGCAGGGCGGCCGGGTGCTCACCGACCAGCTCAGCACCTACCTGATCCCCACGGTGGCGGACGTGGCCGAGGTGAAGCCGGTGATCGTGGAGATCCCCGATCCCCACGGCCCCCTGGGCGCGCGCGGCATGGCCGAGATGCCCTTCGTCCCCACGGCGCCGGCCATCGTGGCCGCGGTGCGCGAGGCCACGGGCATCTGGTTTGACCAGATCCCCCTGACGCCGGAGCGGGTATGGCGGGGGTTGAGGGCGGTGAGCGGTGGTCGGTGAACGGTGATCGGTGATCGGTGATCGGTGATCGGTAGGCAGCGGGGTTTGCCTTGGGATATTGTACCGCAACTCCTGCGGTGGTGCGTTACATGTATGACTCCGCTTGGCTAAAAGCGGTCCACGACGGCGGAGCCGAATAAACGACTGTACCGCAACTCCTGC
>JANWYQ010000238.1 GCA_025055015.1 Caldilineales bacterium | reverse complement strand
GTGCAAAACGAGGTCTTGCCCACCGATCTGGTGGTGCGCCGCAGCACGGCGCCAGCTCCGAAGACGGCTCCGGCGATGGAGCGCCGGCCGAGGGAGGAGCGCTAGGGGCAAGCGAGGAGGCGGGGGAGGCGTTCGACGGAGGGTTCGATCGTCAGTTTTGGTAGTCAAACCTTAAAATTTTGTTGACACATCAAATTGGGGCTTGACAGACGGACAAAGTCGTGATATGTTACAGACACGTTTGCACACCTGTGCACTACTCTAAGCCACAATCCGGTCGGGTCAAAGCTTTTGTAATTGTCTTGCACGCAGCTTTTTTTAAACAGCCTCTGTGCACACGAGTGCATATTTCTCTACGAGTGCACCCCGCCCTCCAGCTCAACACATGTCGCCGGCGCACCCCATGGCTACCCCTGCGAAACCCATAGCCATCGCCGGTCGGCCCTCGGCTCGTGGGCTCGGCTTTGGTCTTCTACGGCGGCGCAGCGCGTTGTGTTGTCGAGTCCGGACGTGGCGTGATGCGTAGGGAGTAGGGCGTAGCCGAAATTGTGCCGGTCTTCTCCAGGCTACGAGTGATGGGTTGAGAGCTACGCATCACGCATGGCTCGTTACCTCCGAGGCTCTCATGCGCCAATACACTGCCGACAACCTAGTGATCCACCCCGGCAACTCCGCTGACCCCGACGTAATCGTCGAGGTGACGCCGGCCCTGGCCGGGTGGGAGACGATCCACTTTCAGGCGCGGCGGCTGGCGGCCGAGCGAGCCTGGTCGTTCCAGACCGGCGACCACGAGCTGGCGCTAGTGATGCTGGGCGGCGTGGTGGACGTCGTCTCCAGCCGCGGCCGCTGGCAGGGCGTGGGTCGTCGGCCTGACGTCTTCAGCGGCCTGCCCCACGCGCTCTACTTGCCGCCCCGCACGGACCTGACCGTGGCCGCCGTCACCGACTGCCAGTTCGCCGTGGCCTGGGTGGCGGCCGACGGCGGCTATCCGCCGCGGCTGGTCACTCCCGCCAACGTGGAGGTGGAGGTCCGCGGCGGTGACCACGCCACCCGCCAGATCAACAAGATGCTGCCGCCCGGCTTCCCCTGCCAGCGGCTGGTGGTGGTGGAGGTCTACACCCCTGGCGGCAACTGGTCCAGCTACCCTCCCCACAAGCACGACGTGCACACCGTGGACGCCCAGGGCAACCTAGTGCAGGCCGACCTGGACGAGATCTACTACTACAAGCTGGACCGTCCGGAGGGCTACGCGCTGCAGCGAGTCTACACCGACGCCGAGTCGCCATTGCACCGGGCCGGCTTCCCCATAGACGCCGCCGTGGTGGCCCGCAACGACGACGTGGTCCTGATCCCCGAGGGCTACCATCCCGTCTCCAGCCCCGTGGGCTACACCACCTACTACCTCAACGTGCTGGCCGGCAGTGCGCAGAGCCTGGCCGCCCAGGACGACCCTCAGTACGCCTGGATCAAGCACAGCTATCGCAGCGTGGACCCGCGCGTGCCGATTTACGACGTAACCTCTCGGTGGTAAACGCTGAACGGTGAACGGTAAACAGGGAGCTCCAGCCGATCACCGACTACCGATCACCGGCCACCGCCCCGGAGCGCAGCCATGGCCAAGACCTACGACCTCCTCACCATGGGTCGCTCGTCCATAGACCTGTACGCCAACGACATCGGCGTGCCGTTCGTGGAGATCAAGAGCTTCGCAGCCTACGTGGGCGGATGCCCGACCAACATCGCCGTGGGCGCCCGGCGGTTGGGGCTGCGCACCGCGCTGCTGACTGCGGTGGGCGAGGACCGGGTAGGCGACTTCGTCCTGCACTTCCTGCAGCGCGAGGGCGTCGAGACCCGCTTCATCCCGCGCAAGCCCGGCCACCGCACCAGCGCTGTGGTGCTGGGCATCGAGGGGCCCGACCGCTTCCCCCTGACCTTTTACCGCGACAACTGCGCCGACATCGAGCTGACTATTGACGACGTCCGCTCGTCGCCGGTGGAGGACTGTCGGGTGCTGTTGATCACCGGCACCGGCCTCAGCCGCGAGCCCAGCCGCAGCGCTACCCTCTATGCCGCCGAGATCGCTCGCGCCGCTGGCGCCACCGTCATGATAGACCTGGACTTCCGGCCCGACCAGTGGGATGACCCGCGCGCCTACGCCGTCAACGTCCGCTCGGCCCTGCGCCTGGTGCACATCGCCTTGGGCACCGAGGACGAGATCAACGCCGCCATGCTCAGCGAGGCCGGCCAAGTTAGCCTCACCAACTTTCAGGTCTCGGACGCCCGGGTGACGGGCGACGTGGAGGCGTCTGTGGCGGCCCTTCTGGGCGTAGGGCCCCAGGTGCTGTTGCAAAAGCGAGGGAAGCACGGCGCACGGGTGCACTTGGTCACGCCCCAGGGCGTGCGGCGCAGCGACGTGCCTGGCTTCCCGGTGGAGGTCTTTACCATCCTGGGCGCGGGCGACGCCTTCGCGGCCGGCGCCATCTACGGCTACCTGCAGGGCTGGGATTGGTACAAGGCCGTGCGCCTGGCCAACGCCTGCGGCGCCATCGTCGTCACAAAGCACGGCTGCGCCAACTTCACGCCGACCATGGCCGAGGTGGAGGCCTTTGTGGCTGCGCAGGGCGGATGGTGAGCGGTGACCGGTAAACGGTGAACGGTGAACGGTGAGCGCCGCCAGTTGCGAGTTACTCCCTCATCCAAGCATTTCTAAGGAAGCACGAACCATGAGCACCACCGTGCGCTTGACCATGGGCCAGGCCCTGGTCCTGTTCCTCAAGAACCAATACGTGGAGCGGGACGGCGTTGAGAACCCCTTCTTCGCCGGCGTCTTCGGCATCTTCGGCCACGGCTGCGTGGCGGGCGTGGGCGAGGCGCTGCTGGCCAACCCCGACTTCCCCTACTACCAGGTGCGCAACGAGCAGGGCGCAGTGCACGCGGCCACGGCCTACGCCAAGGTCAAAAACCGCCTGCAGACCTGGGCCTGTCTCAGTTCCATCGGCCCCGGCGCCACCAACATGGTCACCGGCGCGGCCACGGCCACCATCAATCGCCTGCCGGTGCTGCTGCTGCCCGGCGACATCTTCGCCCGGCGCAACGTGGCCCCCGTGCTGCAGCAGCTGGAGATGCCCTACACCCAGGACATCTCGGTCAACGACTGCTTCAAGCCGGTCAGCCGCTACTGGGATCGCATCAACCGGCCCGACCAACTGCTGACCGCCCTGCCGGAGGCCATGCGCGTGCTCACCAGCCCCAGCGAGACTGGCGCTGTGACCCTGGCCCTGCCCCAGGACGTCCAGGCCGAGGCCTACGACTATCCCGTGGAGTTCTTCCGCAAGCGGGTGTGGCGCATCATGCGCAACCGGCCCGACACGGCCAGCTTGCAGCGAGCGGCCGAGCAGATCCGGGCCAGCCGGCGGCCCATGATCGTGGCCGGCGGCGGGGTGATCTACGCCGATGCCAACGAGGCGCTGCGCCGCTTCGTGGACGCCACGGGCATCCCCGTGGGCGAGACCATGGCCGGCAAGGGCAGCCTGCGCTGGGACCATCCCCTGAACTTGGGCGCGGTCGGCGTCACAGGCACCTTCGCCGCCAACCGCATCGCGCGGGAGGCCGACCTGGTGATCGGCATCGGCACCCGCTACAGCGACTTCACCACTGCGTCCAAGACCGCCTGGCAGCACCCCGACGTGCGCTTCATCAACATCAACGTGGCCGAGTTCGACGCGGGCAAGCACAACGGCCTGGCGTTGGTGGGAGATGCCAGGGAAACGTTGGAGGAGCTGAGGGAACTGCTGGCCGGCTACGCTGTGGACCCCGCCTACCGGGCGGAGGCGCAGCGCCTGCACGACGAGTGGGACGCCGAGGTGCAGCGCATCTACGACATCCGCCTGATGCCGCTGCCCAGCCAGGGCGAGCTCATCGGCGTCATCAACGAGGTGTCCGGCCCCGACGCCATCGTCGTCAACGCAGCCGGCTCCATGCCCGGCGACCTGCACAAGCTGTGGCGGGCGTCCCACCCCAAGAACTTCCACATGGAGTACGGCTACAGCTGCATGGGCTACGAGATCGCTGGCGGGCTGGGCGCCGCCATGGCCGCGCCCGACCGGGACGTCTTCGTCATCGTGGGCGACGGCTCCTACCTGATGCTCTCCTCCGAGCTGGTGACCGCCGTGCAGCTGGGCGTCAAAATGATCGTGCTGATCTGGGACAACGGCGGCTTCAAGAGCATCGGCGCGCTGAGCCGGTCGCTGGGGCTGGATGGCTTCGGCACCCGCTTCATCAAGCCGGTGGACGGCGTGCTGGTGGGCGACTCGGCTGGCGACGCGGTGGAGCCGCTGCAAATTGACTTCGCGATGAACGCCCGCAGCCTGGGCGCGAACGTGATCGAGTGCGCTACCCGCGACGAGTACGTGGAGGCGCTGAAGGCCGCCAAGGCTGCCGACCGCACCACCGTGGTGGTGATCAAGAACGACCGCCTGCACGCAGTGCCCGGCTACGAGAGTTGGTGGGACGTGCCCGTGCCCGAGGTGAGCACCCTACCGTCGGTGCAGGAGGTACGCCGCCACTACGAGGCGATGCGGGCGAAGGAGAGGTTGTACCTATGAGGAGACGATGGAGAGGTGAGGGAGCTCGGAGGAACTCTAGGAATCTCGGAGGATCTCGGAGGAACTCCGGGACGGAGTGGATCGGAGGTCGGTTGAGGTGAGGTGTCAGGAGCATGTGGTCACGAGGATACGCCACGCGTGCGCAGCGGTATGCCCACGAGCCGATCAAACGCCCAGCTTCGCGCCCAGAAGCGATGCTCAGAGCCGTCGAACACGTGGCGACGCGCTATGATCATGAGCCGATCAAGCGCCCGGCTTCGCGGCCCTTCGCGCCTTCGTGGTTTTTTTTGCGCTTCGCCGTCGCTATGCCCTTTAGGGTCGAGGCTCTAGACAGAGGGCGTCGCAACGCGTAGCCCGTTCCAAGGCTTGTCGCAGAGCCTTACTTCCGACTGGTCCAACGTCCAAGAAAGGACTCGCATGGCTGAGAAACTGTTGAACTACGTCAACGGCGCGTGGCGCGAGTCGGCGGCCGAGCGCTATCTGGAGGTGCGCAACCCGGCCACCGACGAGGTGCTGGCCACGGTGCCCTTGACCCCGCCCGGCGAAGTGGACGAGGCCGCGCGGCTGGCCCTGGCTGCGTTCCCGGCCTGGCGGCGCACGCCGGCTCCCACCCGCATCCAGTATCTCTTCAAGCTCAAGGCGCTGATGGAGGAGCACTTCGAGGACCTCTCCCGCAGCGTGACCTTGGAGAACGGCAAGAGCTTAGCGGACGCGCGCGGGGAGATCCGCCGCGCCATCGAGAACGTGGAGGTGGCCTGCGGCATCCCCACCATGATGATGGGCGACTTCTCCGAGGACGTCGCCCGTGGCATTGACGAGTACATGATCCGCCAGCCGGTGGGCGTGGCCGCCATCATCTGCCCCTTCAATTTCCCCGGCATGATCCCCTTCTGGTATCTGCCCTATGCCGTCGCCTGCGGCAACACCGCTATCGTCAAGCCGTCGGAGCGGTGTCCCATCACCATGCAGAGGGTCTTCCGCCTGCTGGAGCAGGTGGGCTTCCCGCCCGGTGTGGTCAACCTAGTCAACGGCGGCGCAGACACGGTGAATGCCCTCTTGGACCACCCGGCCATCTCGGCCGTGACCTTCGTCGGCTCGACGCCAGTAGCGCGACACATCTACAGCCGCGCCTCGGCCAACGGCAAGCGGGTGCAGGCCCAAGGCGGCGCCAAGAACCCGGTGATCATCCTGCCCGACGCAGACCCAGCGCTCACCACCCGCATCGTCACCGACAGCGCGTTTGGCAACGCGGGCCAGCGCTGCCTGGCGGCCTCCCTGGCCATCACCGTGGCCGGCGCGGAGAAGACCTTCGTGCCCGCCCTGGCCGAGGCCGCGCGCAACCTGGTGGTGGGCAACGGCCTGGAGCCGGGCGTGCACATGGGCCCGGTGATCACGCCCCAAAGCAAGGCGCGCATCGAGAGCCTGATCCAGCAGGGGCTGGACGAGGGCGCCGAGGCGGTGGTAGACGGCCGCAACGCTCGCATCCCCGGCTACGAGCGGGGCTACTTCCTACGCCCCACCATCCTCAGCGACGTACCGCCCGGTGGCGTCATTGCCCGCACCGAGATCTTCGGCCCGGTGCTAGGGATGATGCACGTGGACACGGTGGACGAGGCCATTGCGCTGGTGAACAGCGGCGAGTACGGCAATATGGCCTGCGTCTTCACCAGCAGCGGCGCCGCCGCGCGCAAGTTTCGTTACGAGGCCGACGCCGGCAACATCGGCATCAACATCGGCGTGGCCGCGCCAATGGCCTTCTACCCCTTCAGCGGCTGGAAGAACAGCTTCTTCGGCACCCTGCACGCCCAGGGCAAGCACGCCGTGGAGTTCTTCACCCAGACCAAGGTGGTGGTGGAGCGCTGGCTGGGCGAGTGGTCCCGGACGTTTTGACGTATCTCGTAAAGCGTAATGCGTAGCGGGGAAGGCCCCCCGCTTGTCTCCGGTCACGGGGTGCCAGTTACTCGTTGCGCATTGCACAACTCCGGAGTTGCCTCCCATGAGCAAGACCCTCAACGTCGGTATCATCGGCGCCGGACGCATTGGGCAGGTACACGCAGCCACCCTGGCCTATCGAGTCCCTGAGGCGCGCTTGGCAGCTGTGGCCGATCTGAACCTGGCAGCAGCCCAGGCCCTGGCAGACCGGTTTCGGGTCCCCGTTGCTACCGACAACCCCGACGTGATCTTCGCGGATCCCACGGTAGACGCTGTACTGATCTGCTCGGTGACTGCAACCCATGCGCCGTTCATCGAAGCTGCGGCGGCGGCCGGCAAACACGTCTTCTGCGAAAAGCCCATTGCGCTCGACCTGGCGCAGATTGACCGGGCCCTGGCGGCCGTGGCCAAGGCCGGCGTCAAGCTCCAGGTGGGTTTCAATCGGCGCTTCGACGCCAACTTCCGCCGCGTGCGTCGAGCCATCGAGAGCGGCGAGATCGGTCAACCCGCGCTGCTGCACATTGTCAGCCGTGACCCGGCACCGCCGCCCATCGAGTACGTGAAGGGCTCCGGCGGCATGTTTCTGGACATGACCATCCACGACTTCGACATGGCCCGCTTCCTGATCGGCGACGAGATAGAGGAGGTGTACGCCCAGGCCGGTGTCACGGTGGACCCGTCCATCGGCGAGGCGGGCGACGTGGACACGGCCGTGACCCTGCTGCGCTTCGCCAACGGCGTCATCGGCACCATTGACAACTGCCGCCGGGCGACCTATGGCTACGACCAGCGGGTGGAGGTGTTCGGCAGCAAGGGCGCCATCAGCACCATGAACAACTATCCCAACGCTGCTATCGTCAGTGACGCCGCCAGCGTTCGCCGCGATCTGCCGCTGCATTTCTTCATGGACCGCTACGTCGAGAGCTTTGCCGCGGAGGTGATGGCCTTCGTGGACGCCGTGCTCAACGATCAACCGGTGCCTGTGACCGGCCTGGACGGCCGCGCGCCGGTGGTGATGGCCCTGGCGGCCATGAAGTCGTACCGCGAGGGTCGGCCTGTGAAGGTGAGCGAGATCGGCTGAGAGAGGACCCCGATGAGGACTTTGCGTTTAGCCGTTGCCGGTTTGGGCAGGCTGGGCTTCCGCCACGCCGAGAACGTGGCCTTTCGGCTGCCGGGCGTCGAGCTGGCCGCCGTGTGCAGCCTGAACCCTCAGGAGCTGGAGCGCGCGGCCCAAGCCTTTCCCACTGCGGCCCGTTACGCCGATTTTGACCAGATGCTGCGGCACGACGGCCTGGATGGGGTGGTGATCTGCACTCCCTCCTCGCTCCACGTGGCCCAGATCGAGGCCGCACTGCGGGCCGGCCTTCACGTCTTCAGCGAGAAGCCGCTGGGCGTCACGGCGGAGGAGTGCCAGCACGCCGAGCGAGTCGTCGCCGAGCACCCGAACCAGGTCTTCCTGCTGGGCTTCATGCGGCGCTTCGACCCCCACTACCTCTACGCTAAGCGCCTGATCGAGGAGGGTCGCATCGGCAAGCCCTTCCTGGTGCGGTCCTACAGCCTGGACCCCATCGCCTCGCTGGAGAGCGTGCTGCGCTACATCCCCCACAGCGGCGGCCTCTTTCTGGACATGGCCGTGCACGACATTGACCTAGCCAACTGGTATCTGGGCGGATCGCCGGTCAGCGCCTACGCCGTCGGAGGCTCGTTTAGCAGCCCCGAGTTTGCCCGCTACGGCGACGCCGACAATGCCTGCCTGGTGCTCCAGTACGGGGGCGGAGAGATGGCCTTCATCTACGCCGGCCGCACAGCCGCCCACGGCTACCACATCGAGACTGAGATCGTGGGCACGCAGGGGATGCTGCGGGTCAGCTCCGTGCCACAGAAGAACCTGGTGCAAATCTTCGAGGGTCGCGGGGTCTTGCAGGAGTGCGTAGGCGGATTCTTGGAGCGCTTCGAGGCTGCCTATCTACACGAGCTCCATGAGTTCGTTCGCTGCGTCCGCAGTGGTTGCCAGCCAGAGATCACCGTGCACGATGGAACCCTCGCTACACGGGTTGCGCTGGCTGCTACCGCGTCTTTCAAGGAAAGGAGGTTGGTAGAGCTCTGATCGAACCTTTGAACGCACGACCACAAGGCTACGCCGGTTGGAGTAGCACGGACAACTCAGTTCGCCCAACTCAACCTTGGTCTTCCATCAATTCCATGCGAGGAGGAACCGCTCAATGTCGTCACTCAAGAAGTCCCTGTTCCTGGTGCCTGTGCTGATGTTGGCTCTTGCGCTGTTCGCAGCCTGCGGCGGAACAACGCCGGCCTCTAACCCAACACCTGCCCCTCAGGCACAGCCTACCCCGACCCAGGCTGCGCCGCAGCAGCCTACTGCGGCGCCCTCTGCGGGCCAGCAGGCCGGCGAGGTCGCGCTGCCGGTGCCGTCGTGCAACAAGCCGATGAAGATCGGCGTGAGCATGTTGTTCGATGACCGCTGGCTCACTACCATGCGGGATGCCATGACAGCCTATGCCAAGGAGCATCCGAACATCGAGCTGGTGATGGTAGACTCCAAGGAGGACGTGGCCATCCAGCTCGGCCAGGTGGAGAACTTCATCGCTCAGGGCGTGGACGCCATCGTGCTGGTGCCTGCCAACACCGATGCCACCGATCCGATGACCAAGGCGGCTCAGGACGCCGGTATTCCGCTGGTCTACGTGAACCGCAAGCCGGCTAACCTGCCAGAGGGCGTGGTCTACGTCGGCTCCAACTCCATTGACGCCGGCATCTTCCAGATGGAGTGGATCGCCGAGAAGCTCGGCGGAAAGGGTAATGTCGTGATCCTGATGGGCAACCTCAGCCAGGAGGCCGCCCAGCAGCGCACGGCAGGGGTCAAGCAGGTGGCCGCGAAGTATCCCGGCATCAAGATCACCAAGGAGCAGACCGGCAACTGGGATCGCGCGCAGGGCATGGCCGTTATGGAGAACTGGCTGGCCACCGGCGACCAGATTGACGCTGTTGCTTCGAACAACGACGAGATGGCCATCGGCGCCTTGGCTGCCATCGAGGCGGCCGGCAAGCTCGGCCAGATCATCGTCGGCGGCGTGGACGCCTCGCCCGACGCCCTCGAGGAGATGGCTAAGGGCCGCCTCAATGTCACTGTCTTCCAGAACGCCAAGGGACAGGGTCAGGGTGGCATTGCGGCGGCTGCCGCCCTGGTTTGCGGCGACAAGATCCCGCAGATCACATGGATCCCCTACGAGCTGGTGACCCCTGAGAACTTCCGCAGCTACATGAACCGGTAAGTCAACGACCGAGCGCCTTTCGGCTGACACTGGAAGGCGCCAACCTGAGCCACCGGCAGGGATCCCGCGAGACCCTGTTGCGGGATCCCTGCCCAGGGGCAGGAGACAAGAGCATGGATCGGGATGTGATCCTCGTGATGGAGCATATCTCCAAGAGCTTTCCCGGCGTCAAGGCCCTAGACGACGTCCGCCTGACGGTGCGCAGGGGCACGGTGCACGCGCTGATGGGCGAAAACGGCGCCGGCAAGTCCACCCTGATGAAGGTGCTGGTGGGAATGTACACGCCGGACAGCGGCAGTATCCTCTTCCAAGGCCAGCCCGTGACGATTGACAAGCCAGAAACGGCGCTTAACCTCGGGATTTCTATGATCCATCAAGAGCTGTCGCCCGTGCCCTACATGACGGTGGCCGAGAACATCTTCCTGGGGCGGGAGCCTGTCGGCAAGTTCGGTTTGATTGACAAGCGCAAGATGATCGCCGACACCAGAGCGTTGCTCGAACGGCTGGACATCAACCTCGACCCGTCGGCCCTCATGAGAGATTTGAGCGTTGCCAACACCCAGATGGTGGAGATTGCCAAGGCGATCTCGTACGACGCCACGCTGATCATCATGGACGAGCCCACCTCCGCCATCACCGAGCGAGAGGTGGCGCACCTGTTTCAGCTGATCCGCGGCCTAAAGGAGCGCGGGGTGGCGATCATCTACATTACCCACAAGATGGACGAGGTTTTCGAGATCGCTGATGAGATTACGGTGCTGCGCGATGGGAGACACGTGGCCACCGTGCCCGCCTCTCAGGTGGACCGCAACAGCCTAATTGCTATGATGGTGGGCCGCGAGCTGACCAACATCTTCCCCAAGGAGGAGGCGCCCATCGGTGAGGTGGTCCTGTCCGTTCGGAACCTGTGTCGCAATGGAGTGGTGAAGGATGTCAGCTTCGATGTGCGACGCGGGGAGATCTTGGGTATTGCCGGGCTGATGGGCTCTGGTCGCACCGAGGTGATCGAGACCATTTTCGGCATCAAGAAGGCCGACTCTGGCGAGATCCGGATCAAAGGCCAGAAGGTACAGATCAACTCGCCCGCCGACGCCATCGCCCACGGGATGGCGCTGCTGACCGAGGACCGCAAGCGCACCGGCATCATGGGGGTGTTGCCGGTGCGGGACAACATGATGATCGCCAGCCTAGAAACCTACTCGTTGGCAGGGTTCCTCAACAAGCGGCTGATCAACGAGACGTGCGAGCGCGAGAAGCGGCGGCTGGACATCAAGACGCCCAGCATGGAGCAGTTGATTAAATTCCTCTCCGGTGGCAACCAGCAGAAAGTGCTGGTGTCCCGCTGGCTGCTCACCGCGCCCGACATTCTGATCCTAGATGAACCCACCCGCGGCATTGACGTGGGCGCGAAGTCGGAGATCCATCGCCTGATGTGCAAACTGGCCCAGGAAGGCAAAGCGATTGTCATGATCTCCTCGGAGCTACCGGAAATTCTGGGCATGAGCGATCGAGTGCTGGTGATGCACGAAGGCCGGGTCGGCGGCGAGTTTGTCCGCGCCGAGGCTACCCAGGAGAACATCATGCGGGCTGCCACAGGCCAGTGGCAGCCTTCCCAAGATACCGCCGCCAGCGCCGCGTAGGAGAAAGGCGCCGAGACCGGCAGGGCAGGCTGCGCAGCCGTTCATCGTTGCGCTGACCAGGAGGAGTTTCAACATGCGAGCCACTACATCTGCTGAGATCCGGGCCAAGGGCCTGAACCGTGAGCGCTGGAACGCTTTTCTGAGGAAATACGCCATTGTGCTGATCTTCCTTGGCATGGTGGTGCTTCTCTCGATCCTGTCGGACGCCTTCCTGGCACCCCGCAACCTGGTCAACGTCGTTCGACAGATTTCCGTGATGGGCCTGTTGGCCATCGGCGTCACCATGGTGATTATCACCACCGGCATAGACCTCTCCTTGGGCTCGGTGCTGGCGCTGGCAGCCGTCGTCGCCGCCAGCCTGGCGCAGCGGTCGGACTGGCGCGAGGTGAAGTACCCTGGGCTGGATGTGCCCCTGATCGTGCCCATCGTGGCAGCGTTGGCCATCGGACTGCTTTGCGGCACCATCAACGGGTCGTTGGTTGCTAAGTTCAAGATCCCTCCCTTCATCGCCACCCTGGGTATGATGACCGTGGCGCGCGGCTTTGCCCTCATCTACTCCGACCGTCCGATCAGTGGTTTGAAGGACTCCTACAACTTCATCGGCCAAGGAGAGCTGCTCCAGATCTTTCCTGTGGCCGGCCAGAGGCCGTTGGGCATTCCCATTCCGGTGCTGATCCTTGCCGCCGCCGCCATTGCCGCGCACGTGATGCTCACCAGCACGCGGTTTGGTCGGTACATCTATGCCATTGGCGGCAACGAGCAGGCAGCCCGCATCTCCGGCGTCAACATTGACCGGGTCAAGATATCGGTCTACGCCCTCTCCGGTCTGCTGGCAGGCCTGGCCGGGTTGGTGCTGTCCTCGCGCATCGGCTCTGGCCAGCCGGGCCTCGCCGTCGGCTACGAACTTGATGCCATCGCGGCGGCAGTGATCGGAGGCACCAGCCTCTCGGGCGGCATCGGCACCATCTGGGGCACCATCGTCGGCGCGCTGATCATTGGCGTCCTCAACAACGGCCTGGACCTGCTCAACGTGTCGGCCTACTGGCAAACCATCGTCAAGGGCTCGATCATCGTCATCGCGGTGATCATTGACACGCGCAAGAACCGGTAAGCGAGCCAGGCCACCCGGCTGCAGCGCGCCCCCGCCCGGCTGCTTCACACTGGAGGTTAGCATGACCGAACCCTGGCAGACACGAGCATCCCAGTTCCATCCTTACGTAGTTGACTCGCTGGAGAAGTTGCCGGACGCCTTACAGCCGGGGGCGCTGGCCGCCCTTCCCGAGGGCGACCACTTCGTGCGTGCCTTGGTGGTACCGGCCGACTACCGGCCTCGAGGCGAAGGGGTATCTGCCTTCCAGCCAGAGCAGGCGCTGATCTACACCGACCACGGTGTGCTGCACGTCCAGGCGCCTCTAGAGGGCGAAGCGGCGCCGCAGCCGACCTACCTCAAGCCGGAGTCCTTGCTGCTGTTGCGCTCCAGCCACATCTTGCTCTACGGTCGGCTCAAGCTGCTGGGGGCGGTGCACGGCCAGCTGGCGCACATCGAGATGGAGTTCAACGCCATCGGCTGGCGTCTGATGGACGCTGAATGGCGGCGGCTGGTGACCCAAGCCATCGGTGTGCCCGAGTTGTCGCCGGAGGAGGTGGAGGCGGCGAATCGGCGCAACATGGAGAGGGTGAGGGAGGTCCCCTCCAAGTTCGCCGAGGGCCTGCGGCGTTATGGCCTCTATACGGGCGAAAGCCTGCTTGGAGTGGTATTCCAAGAGGGCGTGTGGACCGAGTCCTTGTCCTTCTTTAACCACCAGCTCACCCCCAACACCTTGTTGGCGTTGACGAACGCCTCGGTGTTGATCTTGGCCGAGAATCTGGCCCTGGTGCGCAAGAGCGAGCAGTACGGCCTGATCATCACCCGGATTCCTCGCCAGGTCGTGGCCGCGCTGCAGTCGGTGACCAAGGACTCGCTGCAAAACATCACCTTCTACCTGGCGCGCGGGGGCGCGACTGCTCAACGCCAGCTGCTCCTAGAGCCCAACGCTGCCCAGGAGTGGCTCGAGCTGTGGACCAAGCACGCCTCCCAAGCGCAGCCTGGATAGGCGCCTCCACGTCCGAGCGCCTTCACCCCTGTTCGAAGGAGCCTGTAATCGGCCTTGACGGGATGAGCAGCTATGAGACCGGCGGATCAAAGCTTCCACAGGCCGCTGCGCCTAGGCGTAGTCGGTGGTGGCCCGGGTTCGAACATCGGCGAGACCCATCGCCAGGCGGCGCGGCTGGACGGTCGCTATGCCTTGGTGGCCGGCGTCTTCGCGTCAGACCCAGACCGCAGCCGCGCCTTTGCGGCCAAGTTGGGGATTGCGCCAGATCGGCGGTACGGTTCCTGGCACGAGATGGCCGAGGCCGAGGCACAGCGGCCCGACGGCATCGAGGTGGTCAGCATCATGACCCCCAACAACAGCCACTACGCCATTGCCAAGGCGTTCCTGGAGCGCGGGGTAGACGTGATCTGCGACAAGCCCCTGACCACCAACGTGGCCCAGGCACTGGAGCTGGTGCGACTGACCCGCCAGGCTGGCCTCGTCTTCGGCGTGACCTACAACTACAGCGGCTATCCCATGGTGCGCCAGGCGCGAGCCATGGTCCGCGCTGGCGACTTGGGGGCAGTCCGGCTGGTGCAGGTGGAGCAGGCCTCGGGCTGGGCGGCGACCCTGTTGGAGGCCGAAGGCCATAAGCAGGCGGCGTGGCGCACCGACCCGGCCGTTGCCGGCCCTTCCACGGTGATCGGCGACCTGGGCACCCACGCCCACCATCTGGTTCGCTACATCGCCGGCCTTGAGGTGAGCGAGGTGTCGGCCGAGCTGTCTACCCTGGTGCCGGGCCGCCGCACCGACGACAACGGCCATGTCAAGCTGCGCTTTGACAACGGCGCTCGGGGCCTGATGTGGGTCAGCATGGTGGCCACCGGTCATCTGCACGGCTTGCGCATCCGCGTCTACGGCGAGCAGGGCAGCCTGGAGTGGTTTCAGGAGCAGCCCGACCAGCTGGTTCTGCGCCCGCTCAACGGCCCTCAGCAGGTGCTGGCCCGCGGCGCAGGCTATTTGGCTCCCGCCGCCCGTCGAGTCACCCGCCTGTGGCCCGGTCATCCGGAGGGGTTCATAGACGCCTTCGCCAACGTCTACAGTGACATCGCCGACGCAGTGCTCGCCCGGCGCGACGGGGTCGCAGCCGATCCGCTGGCGCTGACCTACCCAACCGTGGAGGACGGCGCGCTGGGCGTCAGGTTCATCGAGGCGGCGGCCGAGTCGAACCGGCTGGACGGTCGCTGGGTGGATGCTCGGCTGCCGATTGGTGACCTGTGAGCGGTCCAGGCCCTCCGCTCCTGGAACTCGGCTTTGGATCGCCCCGATCCGGCGTCGTTGAGGAACAGCGAGGGCGCTCTTGGATATCCTCGACGCATTCGAAGGAAGTCTCCAATGACACGAACCATCGGCATTGGCATCATCGGCATGGGATGGATGGGCGAGGTCCACAGCCGCGCCTATCGGGCCATCCCTGATCGCTTTCACAACAGCGGCCTGCGCCCGCGCCTCGTCATCTGCGCCGACCCTGTGGTGGCGCGCGCGCAGGCGGCCCAGGAGCGCTTCGGCTTTGAGCACTACACCACCGACTGGCGGGAGGTGCTGGCAGACCCGGATGTGGAAGCCGTCAACATCACGGCTCCCAACGGCATGCATCTGGAGCTGGTGCGGGCTGCTGCCGCCGCCGGCAAGCACATCCTGTGCGAGAAGCCGGTGGGTAAGGACCCCGAGGAGACGGTGGCCGCCGTCGCCGCGGCCCAAGAGGCCGGTGTGCTGACCTTTGTGGGCTACAACTACCGCTGGGCGCCGGTGGTGCAGTATGCCCGCCAGCTCATTAGGGACGGCAAGCTGGGCCGCATCACCCACTACCACGGCCGGTTCCTCAACGGCTACGCCAGCGACCCCAACGGCTTCCTGTCGTGGCGCTTCGACAGGGACTACGGCCTGGGCACGCTCAGCGACTTGATGTCGCATGTGATTGACATGGCGCACATGATCGCCGGGCCCATCAGCCGCGTTGTCAGCGACCAGGAGATCTTCATCCGCCAGCGGCCCATTCCCCGGCCGGGCGTGGGCACGCACTACGACGTGGCCCGGGGGGACGAACCCCTGGGTGAAGTGACCAACGAGGACTATGTCAGCGCCTTGGTGCACTTCAGCAACGGCGCCCACGGCCTGCTAGAGGCCTGCCGGGTGATCAACGGCGCCAAGTGCGACATGTCCTTCGAGGTGCACGGCACCAAAGGCGCCGTCAAGTGGAACCTAGAGCGCATGAACGAGCTCCAGCTGCAGTGGCGCAACGACGCCAACCCGGCTGAGGACGGCTACACCACCCTGCTGAGCGGCCCGGCTCATCCCTATCACCGCTCCTTCAATCCGGCCTGGGGCCTGAACCTGGGCTACGACGACCTAAAGACGATCGAGGCTTATCACTTTATGCACACGATCGCAACCGGCCGACAAGGCGAGCCTGGCTTCGCCCAAGCCCTGGCCGTCGCCCGGGTACAGCAGGCCATGTTGCGGTCGTGGGACAGTGGGCGATGGGAAGCGGTCGAAGGGGTGACGGGGGGATGAGCACGGCCGGACAGCCTCGCCCGCTTCCGAGGACGTCCCGACCCCCACGCCGGTGGCTGATGAGCCGGAGATGTCGTTCCTACCCGCCTGGCGTTTGAGCTGGGCGAACACAGACACAGCGAGGCGACCTATGACTACACCACAGATCTTCGTCGGCAATGCTCCCTGTTCCTGGGGCGTGATCGAAAACATCGAGGGCGAGCGCGGCGGCTATGCCCAGGTGCTCGACGAGATGCAGGAAACGGGCTACAGCGGCACCGAGCTGGGCGATTGGGGCTTCATGCCCACCGATCCAGAGGTGCTCAGCGCCGAGCTGGCCCGGCGCAACCTGAAGTTGCTGGCCTCGTGGGTCAGCGTCAAGTTGCACGACCCCGAGGCGCACGCAGCCAGCGAGGCCGATGCCCTGCGCACAGCCCGCCAGCTGGCTCGTGTCGGGGGGCCGGACACCTTGGTTGTGCTTGGCAACGATCCCTACGTTGACCCCGTGCGCACTCGGTTT
The DNA here is from genome assembly GCA_025055015.1 of Caldilineales bacterium. GTDB lineage: Bacteria > Chloroflexota > Anaerolineae > JAAEKA01 > JAAEKA01 > JANWYQ01. The sequence goes on along the minus strand of JANWYQ010000238.1, from coordinate 5,762 downwards.
GCCGGCCGCATCGGCCCTGAGCACGGCATGAGCGAGGCCCAGTGGCAGATCCTCGTCGAGGGCGCCAACCGGGTCGCGCGCGCGGTCAAACGGGAGACCGGCCTGCGCACGGTCTTCCACCATCACATCGGCACCTGGATCGAGACGCCGGAGGAGACGGCGCGCCTGCTGGCCATGACCGACCCTGAGGTGCTGGGCCTGTGCTTCGACACGGGCCACTACCGCTACGGCGGCGGCGATCCGCTGGCCGGCCTGCGGCGCCATGCCGACCGTATCTGGCATGTGCACTTCAAAGACCACGACCCCAAGGTCGCCGCCCGAGCCCGCGCCGAGGGCTGGGATGCGGTCACTGCCGTAGGGCATGGGCTGTTCTGCGAGCTGGGCCAGGGCGACATTGACTTCCCGGCGATCCTAGCCGAGCTGAAGGCCATGAAGTACACGGGCTGGATCGTCGTCGAGCAGGATGTGCTGCCTGGCATGGGCAGCCCGAAGGAGAGCGCCGCGCGCAATCGCGCTTATCTGCGCAGCATCGGGCTGTGACCGGTGAGGCGTCGTACACAGCGTGTCACCGAGAGGAGATGAGAGCGACAGACCTTCCCGGTTACGAGTCCCACGTTGCGCCTGCCCCCAAAAATCGCTGTTCAAGGAGGCTTTCCCATGATCCGCTTTGCCCTGTTTGGCGCCGGCTTTATCGGCAAGGTGCACGGCGTCAACATCGCCACCCATCCCCGCACCAAGTTGCAGTACGTGTACGATATCAACACGGCGGCTGCCACGGAGCTCGCCAACCGCTTCGGCGCCAAGGTCGCCTCCAGCGCGGAGGAGATCTGGGCCGCTAACGACGTTGACGCCGTGCTGATCGCCTCGTCCACCAACACCCATGCGGATCTGCTCAGCGGTGCCATCAAGGCCCGCAAGCCCACCTACTGCGAAAAGCCCATTGACATGGACATGAACCGGGTCAAAGCCGTGGTGCAGGAGGCCCACAACAACCCCGTGCCCATCATGATGGGCTTCAGCCGGCGCTTTGACCCGAACCACCGCGCCCTGCGCAAGGCCGTCCAAAACGGCGAGGTGGGCGTGGTGGAGATGATCACCATGTGCTGCCGTTCCTCCGCGCCGCCGCCCATCAGCTACATCAAGGTCTCCGGCGGCCAGTTCCGCGACCAGACCATCCACATGTTCGACCTGCTGTGCTGGATCGCCAACGACGCACCGGCCGAGGTGTATGCCACCGGCTCCTCCATGATGGACCCTGCCATCGCCGAAGCCGGCGATGTGGACACCTCGATGCTCATCCTCAAGTTCGCCGACGGCAAGCTGTGCTACATAGACAACAGCCGCCACACCGGCTACGGCTACGACGAGCGCATCGAGGTCTTTGGCTCCCAAGGCTTGGTAGAATCGCGACGCAAGCCGGTGCGCGAGGTTAGCCTCTACAAAGGGGCCAAGCAGATTGACGAAGGTCTGCACCCCGGCTGGTTCGAGCGCATGGAGCCCACCTTCATGTTGGCGCTGGATGCTTTCGTCACGGCCCTAGAGGGCGGCGAAGCCGACTACGCCACCCTGATGGACGGCCTGCGCGCTCAAACCATCGCAGAAGCAGCCACGGAGTCGCTGCACAAGAACGCGCCGGTCAAGATCGAATACTGGCAGCCGGCATAGAAGGAGGCCTCCCATGCTGTTAGGTTTTCACGGCGCCACCACGATGACCAGCGATTTGGAGACCGACGTAGCCGTCTCGCGGCAGGCGGGCTTCAAGGGGCTGGAGCTGTGGGCCGACAAGGTGGACACCTATCTCAAGAGCCATTCGCTGGCGGAGCTCAACGCTCTGTTCGTGGACAACGGCGTCAAGCCCCTGAGCATCAACGCGCTGGTCTTCGTCGGCTTTCGTGGCGAGGAGTACCCGCAAGTTCAGCAGCGCTGCCGAGAGCTGTGCGAGATCGCTGCGGCCATCAGCTGTCCCATGATTGTCACCGTGCCGAGCCCTACGGGCGACCGCTGGCAGCTTTCGTGGGATGAGGTCAAGGCCGAATACGTTCGGGTGCTGCGCGACCTCTCTGACATCGCAGCGCCCTACGGCGCCAGGCTGTCCTTCGAGTTCCTGGGCTTTGGTTGGTGCACCGTGCGTACCCCGCGCGGGGCCTATGAAATCGTCCAGGCAGTGGACCGGCCCAACGTGGGCATGACCGTGGACTGCGCTCATGTCTACGCCGGCGGCGGCCTGCTCAGCGAGCTCGAACAGCTGGACCCGGCCAAGATCTTCGCCTTTCACCTCGACGACGTGGTGGACACCTGCAAGGAGGCCATCACCGATCACACGCGCGTCTTCCCAGGGCTGGGCGTCATACCGCTGGACGAGATGTGTCGTCGCATCAGCCAAATCGGCTACAACGACACCTGTTCCATCGAGCTGTTCCAACCGGAGTACTGGAAGTGGGATCCAATCAAGGTGGCGGTGACCGCTCGCGAAGCGGCCGTGAAAGTGCTCTCGCCGTACTTCCGCCTAGAGTAGTCCGACCCCGGGCCCTGCGAGGTTGTCCGAGACCTGGCAGGGCCCGCCGAATCACAGGAGCAAGCCATGACCAAACAAGTGAACATCGGCATCGTCGGCACCGGCTGGTGGGCCAACACCATGCACATGCCCGCGCTGGCCGCTTGCCCCGAGGCCAACGTGGTGGCGGCGTGTGGTCGCAACCCTGACCGGCTGGCAGCCTTTGCGCAAAAGTGGGGCATCCCCCACACCTTCACCGACTATCGGGAGATGATGGACAGCGGGCTATTCGAGGCGGTGTTCGTGATCACCACCAACGACACGCACTACCCCATCACCATGGCCGCGCTCCACCACGGCTACCACGTCCTCTGCGAGAAGCCGCTGGCGCTCAACTACCAGCAAGCGGCTGAGATGGCGGCCCTGGCCGAGGAGAAGGGCGTGGTTACCACGGTACCCTTCACCTACCGCCACATGCCCAGCACGCGCTACCTGAAGGACCTGATTGACGGCGGTTGGCTCGGCCGTCCCTATCACCTGCACATGCGCTACTACGCCGCGTTTGCGCGCACGCCGGGGCAGTATCTGTGGCGCTTCGACAAGAAGCACGGCGGCTCCGGCGCCCTGGCGGACATCGGCTCGCACTTCCTCCACCTGGCCGAGTGGTTCTACGGCCCCGTCGAGGCGGTCTGCGCGCAGCTCGGCGTCTTCATCCGGCGCGCGCCGCTGGACCCCAACGGCCAGCCCTACGAGCAGTGCGACGACTCGGCCATGGTCATGTTGCGCTTCAAGAACGGCGCGCAAGGGCTGGTGCACGCCTCGGCCGTGGCCTACGAGCGCACCTACGCCGACCACGGCTATGGGTTCGACCAGGTGCACGAGTGGGACTTCCACGGCTCGGACGGCACCCTGCGCCAGGTCATAGACTGGGACTTCCGCCAAACCATCACCGGCGACCGCCCGGGCGATGGGCCGGAGCGACAGCTGCTGGTGCCCGACGTCTACTGGGGCGACAAGCGCCGGGACTACGTCATCGAGACCTGGGAGGACACCTTCCGCAAGGAAGGGCGCATGATCCACGAGTTCGTGCGCGCCGTGGCCAACGGCAAGCCCATGACGCCGACCTTCGCCGACGGCGCACGGTGCCAACTGCTGCTGGACGCCGCCATCCAGAGCGCGGAGACCGGCTGCTGGGTCGAGACGCTGTAGTGAGCCAACGGCTGGCGCGCCGGTCCTCTCCGCCGACCAAGGGGATGCAAGTCACGCCACCGCTGCGGAGCCTGCGCTGCCGGTCCAGAGGAGACGGAAAGGTGACCAGACACGAAAACACTGTCGCGGTTATCACCGGCGGCACCCAGGGGCTGGGCCTAGCTATTGCGCGACGACTGGCTGCCGAGGGCGCGCGGGGGATCGTCATCTGCGGTCGGCACCCCGGCAAAGGAGAGCAGGCCGCAGCCGAGGTGCGGACGATGGGCGCAGCGTGCCGCTACGTCCAGGCCGACATGGCGGTGCCGGAGGACTGTTACCGGGTGGTGGATACGGCGGTGGAGACCTTTGGCCGCATCAACGCCCTGGTCAACAGCGCGGCCATCTCGACGCGCGGCGGTCTGCTGGACACCGACCTGGCGCTCTGGGAACAGCACATGGCCATCAACCTGCGGGCGCCGTTCCTGACCATGCAGCGCGCGGTCAAGTACATGAAAGAGGCGAAGGAGCCCGGCAGCATTGTCAACATCATCAGCATGGTCGCCTTGTGCGGCCAGTCCTACCTGACGCCGTACTCGGCCTCCAAGGGTGGGCTGGCGACGCTGACCAAGAACGTCGCCAACGCCTTCGCGCGCGACCGCATTCGCTGCAACGGCGTTTTGGTCGGCTGGATGGAGACCCCTGGCGAGGCCGAGATCCAGCGTCGCTTTCACGGAGCCGGCGACGACTGGACTGTCCAAGCCGCTCGCAAGCTGCCCATGGGCCAGCTGGTGCAGCCGGATCAGGTAGCCGGTCTGGTCTCCTACATGCTAAGCCCTGAGTCAGGTGTCATGACCGGATCGCTGGTGGAGTACGACCAGTTCGTCTCCGGCGCGTATCCAGAGTAGCAGCGATGGGCAAGGGTATCGCCAAAGCACTCACTGCGCCCCCAAAGAGGCAGTTATGGTTGGATCAGGATTGAGCCGGAGCAAGGTCAAACAGGAGCGCCTGCGCACCTGCACCACCCCCCAAGGCTTGTTCACCGTCGTCGCCGTGGACCACCGCGCGCCGCTGCGCAACGCCATTGCGACCGCACGCGGGCCGGACGGCCGGGCTACCGCTGAGGACATGGCGGCCTTCAAGTCGGCGGTCACCCGCATCCTCGGCCCCCACGCCAGCGCGGTCCTGCTGGACCCGGAGTACAGCCTGCCGATCCTCCCTCAACGGCCGCCGCAGACCGGCCTGATCCTGGCCTACGAGCGCACTGGCTACGACACAGCCGTCCCCGGCCGGCTGCCCGAGCTGCTGCCCGCCTGGAGCGTGCGTCGGCTGGCCGAGGCGGGCGCGGCCGGGCTCAAGCTGCTGCTCTACTACAACCCCCGCGACGAGCCGGCCGTCAACGAGGTTAAACACGCCTTCGTAGAGCGGGTCGGCGCGGAGTGCCAGGCGCTGGAGGTGCTCTTCTTCCTGGAGCCGGTGACCTACCACGAGGGCCTGGAGCCGGTGGAGTTCGCCCGCCGCAAGCCGGCTTACGTGCTGGCGGCCGTGCAGGAGTTCTCGCGAGACCGCTACGGCGTGGACGTGCTCAAGGTGCAGCTGCCTGTGGACCCGCCCTACGTGGCCGGGACGCGCGCTAACACTGGCCAGCCGACCCTCTTCAGCCGGGCCGAGGCGTTGGACCACCTGCGGGCGGTCTCCAACGCGGCCCAGCGGCCGCTGATCTTCCTCAGCGGCGGCGCAACCGATGAGGTCTTCCTGGAGGGGCTGGCGCTGGCAGGGGAGGCGGACGCCCGCTTCGCTGGCGTGGCCTGTGGCCGCGCCACCTGGCAGGACGCCGTTGCCGTCTACGCGCAGCAGGGGGTGGCCAGCCTAGAGGCCTGGCTGGCCGACGAGGGGGTGCGGCGGGTGCTGGCCATCAACGACGCTCTGGCGACCCACGCCATGCCCTGGTGGAAGTGAGAGGCCCTTCCGGCTCGACGTCGGACAGAATTCGGCCTCGGTGGCTCGCTATCCAGCTATCTAGCGAGGTATTCTTTTCAGGGGCGGCTACCCCACCCCCTCCGCCACCGGCAGGCGCAGCAGG
>JANWYQ010000220.1 GCA_025055015.1 Caldilineales bacterium | reverse complement strand
GTGATCAGTTATCCGTGATCGGTAATCAGTCGTCCACTACCGATCACCGCCCACCGATTACTGACCACCGATCACCGATTACCGCTCCTCGCTCCGCGCTCCACGCGCCACGCCTCTACAAGACCGGCGACCTGGCCCGCTACCTGCCCGATGGCCGCATCGAGATCCTGGGCCGCGTGGACCAGCAAGTGAAGGTGCGAGGGTTCCGCATCGAGCTGGGCGAGATCGAAGCCGCGCTGCGCGAGCATCCCGCAGTGCTGGACGCGGCCGCCGTGGTGCAGACGCCCTCGCCCGGCGTCCAGCGCCTGGTGGCCTTCGTCACTCTTCGTAGTGACGACTTCAGCCGTCCGGAAGCGGCTGCCCGTCCTGACGGACGGACTGACGAAGCCGCTACTACCAAGGGAAGAGCACCCCTTCGTAGTGACGGCTTTAGCCGTCCAGAAGCGGCTGCCCGTCCTGACGGACGGACTGGCGAAGCCGCTACTACCAAGGGGAGAGCACCCCTTCGTAGTGACGGCTTTAGCCGTCCGGAAGCGGCTGCCCGTCCTGACGGACGGACTGGCGAAGCCGCTACTACCAAGGGAAGAGCACCCCTTCGTAGTGACGGCTTTAGCCGTCAAACCCTGCGCGACTTCCTGCGCCAGCGGCTGCCCGACTACATGGTCCCTGCGGCCATCGTCCCGTTGGACGCCCTGCCCTTGACCCCCAACGGCAAGGTGGACCGCCGCCGGCTGGCGACCTGGGACATCGCCGCGGTCGAGGCTGAGGCCGAGCACGTCCCGCCGCGCACCCCCACCGAGGAGGTGCTGGCTGCGCTGTGGGCCGACCTGCTGGCCGCGCCGCGCGTGGGCGCCACCGACAACTTCTTCGCCCTGGGCGGCCACTCCCTGCTGGCCACGCAGCTCGTCTCCCGCATCCGCGACGCGTTCGGCGTAGAACTCCCCCTGCGCGCCCTGTTCGAGGCACCCACCCTGGCCGACCTGGCCCGCGCCGTGGACGAAGCGCGGCAGGCCCGCCGCGGGTTCGCTGCGCCGCCGCTCACCCCCATGCCGCGCGACCCGGCCAACGAGGGCCTGCCGGCGGTGCGACCGCCCCTCTCTTTCGCCCAGCAGCGCCTCTGGTTCCTGGATCAACTGGAGCCGGACAGCCCACTCTACAACCTGCCGGCAGCCGTGCGCCTCACCGGCCGGCTGGACGTGACTGCGCTGCGCCGCGCCCTGGTCGCCCTGGTGCAGCGCCACGAGGCCCTGCGCACCACCTTCGCCGACCCGGACGGCGAGGCTTACCAGGCCATTGCGCCGGCCAGCGCCGCCGAGATGCTGGTGACGCTGCCCGTGGACGACCTCTCGGCCCTGCCCGAGGCCACGCGCGAGGCGGAGGCCCGCCGGCTGGCCGTGGAGGAGGCGCGGCGCCCCTTCAACCTGACCACCGGCCCGCTGCTGCGCTGCCGCTTGCTGCGCCTGGGCGACCAGGAGCACGTCGTCCTGCTGACCATGCACCACATCGTGGGGGACGGCTGGTCCGTGGGCGTGCTCATCCGCGAGCTGGCAGCCCTCTACGCCGCCTTTGCCGAGGGCACCGCGCCTGCCTTGCCTGACCTGCCGGTGCAGTATGCGGACTTCGCCTACTGGCAGCGGGGCTGGCTGCAGGGCGAGACGTTGGACGCGCAGCTCGCCTACTGGCGCCAGCAGCTGGCCGGCCTACCGCCGCTGCTGGAGCTCCCCACCGACCGCCCGCGGCCACCCATCCCCAGCTATCGCGGGGACACGGTGGAGATTACCCTGCCGCCGGAGCTGGCCGCTGCGCTGAAGGCCCTCAGCCGGCGCGAGGGCGCCACCCTCTTCATGACCCTGCTGGCCGCGTTCCAGGCCTTGCTCCATCGCTACAGCAGCCAGGACGACATCGCCGTGGGCACCCCCATCGCCGGCCGCACCCAGCGGGAGACCGAGGGGCTGATCGGCTTCTTCGTCAACACCCTGGTGCTGCGGGGCCGGCTGGGCGACAACCCCACCTTCCGCGAGCTGCTGCGCCGTACGCGGGAGACCGCCTTGGAAGCCTACGCGCACCAGGACCTGCCCTTCGAGACCCTGGTGGACGCGCTGGCCCCAGTGCGCGACATGAGCTACAGCCCGCTGTTCCAGGTGCTCTTCACCATGCAGAACCAGCCCATCGCCGGCATGGGGCTGCCCGGCCTGCGCCTGGAGCCGATCCTGGCCGACGCAGGCGTCTCCAAGTTCGACCTCACCCTGTCCGTGGTGGAGGACGCGGCCGGCGGCCTTGGCCTGGCGCTGGAGTATGCCACCGACCTGTTCAACCGAGACACCATCGAGCGCGTGGCCGGCCACCTGCGCACGCTGCTGGAGGCCATCGCCGCCGACCCCGACCGCCGCATCGGCGACCTGCCCCTGCTCACCCCGGCCGAGGCGCAGCAGATCCTGGTGGACTGGACCGCCACCGACGCGCCCTTCCCGGCCGACAAAACGGTGGTGGACCTGTTTGAGGAGTGGGTGGACCGGGAGCCGGATACGGTCGCCGTGGTGATGGTTGGGCGGAGGGAAACGAAAGAAAGAAGGAAACCGGGGGAACTGGAGGAACGAGGGGAACCAGATCAGCTGAGGGTTTCTGAGTTCCCCCGAGTTCCTCTGAGTTCCTCTGAGGATACGACAGAACTGGAGGAGATGGAGCGCCTCACCTATGCCGAGCTGGACGCGCGCGCCAACCAGCTCGCCCACCACCTGCGCGGTCTGGGCGTGGGGCCGGAGACCATCGTCGGCCTCATGGTCGAGCGTTCGCCGGAGATGATCGTCGGCCTGCTGGGCATCCTCAAGGCCGGCGGCGCCTACCTGCCCATTGACCCCAACTACCCACCGGAGCGCATTGCCTACATGGTGGAGGATAGCGGGGTGCGGGTGTTAGTGACGAAAGAAGACGTACTGCATGCGGCATACTCCGTACACAGCACGCCATACGCAGTACGCAGTATGCAGTACGTGTTCCTCGACCGCGACTGGCCCACCATCGCGCAGCAGCCAACATGGCACATTCCACATTCCACATTGCGCATTCCCGACAGCCTGGTCTACGTCATCTACACCTCCGGCTCCACCGGCCGGCCCAAGGGGGTGATGATAGCGCACCGCGGGCTGACCAACCTGGTCACCGCGCAGATCAAGGGTTTCCGCGTGCCGCCCGGCAGCCGCGTGTTGCAGTTCGCCTCCCTCAGCTTCGACGCCGCCGCGTCGGAGATCTTCATGGCCCTGGCCGGCGGCTCGACGCTGGTGCTGGCCCCGCAGGACATTCTGAGCTCGGTGCCCGACCTGGCGGCCCTGCTGGCCGGCCAGCGCATCTCCGTGGTCACCCTGCCGCCCTCCGTGCTCTCGGTGCTGCCGACCGAGGGGCTGGAGGGGCTTACCTCCCTGATCTCGGCCGGCGAGCGCTGCCCGGCGGACCTGGCGCGGCGCTGGGCGGTGGGCCGCCACTTCGTCAACGCCTACGGCCCCACCGAGACCACCATCGGCCCCACCATGTACCCGGTGACCGATCTGCCCGAAGGGGTCTCCTCCGCGCCCATCGGCCGGCCCATTCCCAACATGCGCCTCTACCTGCTGGACCGCTACGGCCAGCCCGTGCCTGTGGGCGTGCCGGGCGAGATCTACATCGGCGGCGTGGGCGTCGCCCGCGGCTACCTGAACCGGCCGGACCTGACCGCGGAGCGCTTCGTGCCCGATCCGTTTGCCTTCACCGGTGATCAGTTATCCGTGATCGGTAATCAGTCGTCCACTACCGATCACCGCCCACCGATTACTGACCACCGATCACCGATTACCGCTCCTCGCTCCGCGCTCCACGCGCCACGCCTCTACAAGACCGGCGACCTGGCCCG
>JANWYQ010000218.1 GCA_025055015.1 Caldilineales bacterium | reverse complement strand
GTGATCAGTTATCCGTGATCGGTAATCAGTCGTCCACTACCGATCACCGCCCACCGATTACTGACCACCGATCACCGATTACCGCTCCTCGCTCCGCGCTCCACGCGCCACGCCTCTACAAGACCGGCGACCTGGCCCGCTGGCTGCCCGACGGGAACATCGAGTACCTGGGCCGGGTGGACTTCCAGGTGAAGGTGCGCGGGTTCCGCATCGAGCTGGGCGAGATCGAGGCAGTGCTGCGGGAGCACCCGGCGGTGGCGGAGGCGGCTGTGCTGGCCAAGGAAACGGCCGACGGCGACCGGCGGTTGGTGGCGTATGTGGCCCTCACCCCGGCCCTCGCCCACGGGGAGAGGGAGGCCCTCACCCCGGCCCTCTCCCACGGGGAGAGGGAGGTGGACGTGGCGGGGCTGCGGGAGCACCTGCGGCGGCGGCTGCCGGAGTACATGGTGCCGGCGGTGTTCGTGCCCCTGGAGGCCATGCCCCTGACCCCCAACGGCAAGGTGGACCGCCGCGCGTTGGCCGCCCTGGCCGAGCTGGGCCGCGCCGCTTTAGCAGATTATGTCGAGCCACGCACCGACGCCGAGCGCCGGCTGGCCGAGGTCTGGGCCCAGGTGCTGGGGGTTCAGCGGGTCGGCGTCCACGACAACTTCTTCGGCCTGGGCGGCGACTCGATCCTCAGCCTGCGGTTGATCGCCCGCGCCCGCCAGGCCGGCTTCCACTTCACCCCGCGGCAGCTCTTCGAGCGGCCCACCATCGCCGGCCTGCTGGCTGAGCCGTCGGCGCCGCCTGCCGCGGCCGGGGAGGAGGTTGCGGCCGCCGGGCCGCTGCCGCTGACGCCGGTGCTGCACTGGTTCTTCGAGCATCACCCGCTGGCGCCGCACCACTTCAACACCTCCATGCTGCGCGCCGTGCGGGGCGAGCTCGACCTGACGCGGCTGGAGCAGGCCGTGAACGCCCTGGTGGCCCACCACGATGCGCTGCGGCTGCGCTTCCACCGCACGGCCGACGGCTGGCAGGCCGAGGTAGCCGAGGCCGCAGCCGTGGCCCTGGAGCGCTTTGACCTGTCGGCGGCGCCGTCGGAGGAGCGCTCGGCCGCGCTGGAGGCCATCGCCGCCCGGCTGCAGGCCGGCTTCGACCTGGCCCGACCGCCGCTGCTGCGGCTGGCCTACTTCGACATGGGCGCCGACGAGCCGGGCCGGCTGCTGTTGATCTTCCACCACCTGGTGGCCGACGGCGTGTCCTGGCGCATCCTGCTGGAGGACCTGGCCATGGCCTACGCGCAGCTGAGCCGCGGCCAGCCGGTCAGGCTGCCCGGCCGCACCACCTCGCTGCGCACGTGGGCGACGCGGCTGGCCGCCTACGCGCAATCTGAAGCGGCGAAGGCCGAGCTGCCCTTCTGGCTCTCCCTGGCCGAGACCGGCGCTGCCCCGACTGCGTTGCCCGTGGACTTCCCCGGCGGCCGCAACACCTACGGCTCCACCGACGAGCTTACCCTGGCGTTGAGCGAGGCGGAGACCACGGCGCTGCTGCAACGGGTGCCCGCCCGCCTCGGCGCCTCCATCCAGGCCGTGCTGCTGGCCGCCCTCGCCCGCGGCCTGGCGCCCTGGACCGGCAGCCGTCGCCTGTGGGTCGAGACCGAGGGCCATGGCCGCGAGGAGGTGCTGCCGGGCGTTGACCTCTCGCGCACCGTCGGCTGGTTCACGGGCATCTACCCGGTGCTCGTGGAACCGGGCGGCGACGACGCAGCGGCCGACGTGCGGCGGGTGGACGCGGCCCTGCGCCGAATTCCCGCGCGCGGGGTAGGCTATGGTATCCTTCGATATCTGAGCGACGACGCGGCCGGCCGAGCGGCCCTGGCCCGCTTGCCGCAGCCGCCGATCAACTTCAACTACCTGGGCCAGTTCCAGGAGGGCGCGATGGGCGAAAGCGGCCCGCTGCGGCTCGGGCCGGCACCAGAACGGGTCGGCCCGGAGCAGCACCCAAACGAGGAACGGCCGGCGCAGCTCTACGTGGTCGGCATCGTCACCGGCGGCGCGCTGCAGGTGCGCTGGCTCTACAGCCGCAACGTGCACCGCCGCGAGACGATCCAGCGCCTGGCCGAGGCCGCGCTGGCCGAGCTGAGACGGTTGGCAGAGCTGGCCCGTTGAGCCTGAACCGAAAGCACCGTTGCACGGCCTAAACAACCTTTAACAAGGAGAAAAAAGCTACCAAATATGGAAGCCTTGATGGGCATCTCTTTCTCCCGGTGGATGGAGCTACTCCGGGAAAACGACTTCGCTGTTGATCCGCCGTATCGCAAAGCGGCCTTTCGCGTCACCGTAGGCAGCCTGTTCAACTCCCTCGGCCGGCGCCGCGTCCAGCGGGAGTTCGGAAAACAGATCAAAGCAGCCCAGGTGCCGTCCCCCATCTTCGTGCTGGGCCACTGGCGCAGCGGCACCACCCTGCTGCACGAGATCCTGGCCCTGGACGAGCGCTTCGCCTACCCCAACCTGCTGCAGGTCTCCAACCCCAACACCTTCCTGGTCCGGGAGCCTATGGCGGAGCGGGCCCTGGCCGAGCAACAGCGCCAGAAGCGCGCCATGGACAACGTGATCGTCAGCTACCGCAGCCCCGGCGAGGACGAGTTTGCCCTGGCCGTACTAAGCCTCCGCTCGGTTATCATCGGCTGGTCCTTCCCGCGCAACCAGGCACGCTACGACCGCTACCTCACCTTTCGCGACACGCCGCCGGAGGATGCCCAGGCCTGGCAGCGCAGCCTGGTGCACTTCCTGAAGCAGCTGGCGGTGCGCCACCCCGGCAAGCCGATGCTGCTGAAGTCCCCCTCCCACACGGGCAAGGTCAGGCTGTTGCTGGAGCTCTTCCCCGACGCTCGCTTCGTGCACATCCACCGCAACCCCTACGTGGTGTTCCAGAGCACCAAGCGCCTGCACGAGACCAACATCGTGCACAACCGCTACCAGGACGACGGCGGCGATCCCACTGAAGGCATTTTACGCCGCTACGTAGACCTGTACGACGCGTTCTTCGCTGACCGCACGCTGATCCCGCCCGGCCGCTACTGCGAGGTGCAGTTCGAGGTGCTGGAGCGGAACATCGTCGGCGAGATCGAGCGGACCTACAGCGAGCTGGGGTTGGGGGAGTTCGAGGCAGTACGGCCCAAAGTAGAGGCCTACGCCGCCGAAAAGGCCGACTACCAGAAGAACGTGCACCCATCGCTGGACGAGGATTTGCGTCGGCGCATCGCTCAGTCCTGGCGCCGCTGCTTTGACGAGTGGGGATATCCTGTTTAGAACACGAGGTCACATGCCAGAACAGCCGATCCGGCTCTTCAACCGCAACTTCTTCCTCCAGTGGCAGGGCCAGACCGTCAGCCGCCTGGGGTCGCAGGTCTTCGCCATCGCCATGGTCTTCTGGATCAAGCGCGCCACCGGCTCGGCGTCCGTCATGGGACTGATGAGTTTGGTGGCCGGCCTGCCCGCCATCCTGCTGATGCCCATCGGCGGCGCGCTGGCCGACCGCTTTCACCGCAAGACCATCATTGTACTGAGCGACTTCCTGCGCGGGGTGGCGGTCACAGCGCTGGCAGCGCTGATCTTCCTGCAGCCGGACTCCACCGGGCTGATCCTGGCCGGTCTGTTTGCGGTGGCGGTGTTCAGCGGCTTGGTTAACGCCATCTTTAGCCCGGCTATCGGCGCCACCATCCCCGACCTGGTGCCGCGCGACAAGGTGACGGCTGCCAACGCTCTCGGGCAGCTCTCGATCCAGGCCTCGGTGTTTGTGGGACAGGGACTGGGCGGCGTGCTGTTCCGCTTGTTAGGCGCGCCGGTGCTCTTCCTGCTCAACGGCCTCTCCTTCTTCTACGCTTCCTTCAGCGAGCTCTTCGTGCAGATCCCGCAGACGCTGCCGGAGCGGAAGGGGGACTGGCGCAGCCAAGTGCGCGCCTTTCGCGCAGACCTGGCCGAGGGACTGCGCTACGTGTGGCGCCGGCCGGGGCTGCGGGAACTGGTGTTGATGTCGGCCGCCATCGGCTTCTTCACGGCCCCCCTGGCTATTCTGTTGCCTTTCTACGTCGAAGACTTCCTGCGCGCCAAGCCCGACTGGTACGGCTTCATCCTGGCGGCTTTCGGTGTGGGCACCTTGATCGGCTACGCCGCAGCGGGCGTTGTGCAGCTTACGCCCCGCGGTCGCAGCCGCACCATCGTCGTCCTGACCCTGGTGGCGGCCACGGCGTACGGCCTGCTGGGGGTGTTCGTGCGGCCGCTGGCAGCCCTGGCCCTGGCAGCCCTAGGTGGTTTCGCAGCCGGCTTCATCACCGTCAACATCACGACCCTGGTGCAGGTCACCACCCCCAGCGACATCCGCGGCCGGGTGGTTGGGCTGCTGGCGGCCCTCTCCACCAGCCTGACGCCGATCGCCATGGGGCTGGCGGGCGTGGTGGCGGACCTGACGGGGCAGAACATCCCGATGATCTATCTGGCCTCGGGCGCGATCATGGCTGCGCTGGCGCTGCTGCTCTCGTCGGGCCGCGCGTATCGGGGCATCCTGGCCACCGACTACGTCGCTGAGGCAGCGCGGCTGAGCGGACCGCCGCCGGTGACGCCGCTGGCTACCCCTGTCCACCCGGCCACGCCTGGGGGCCTGCCCATGGCAGCAGCGCCGGCCGGCAACCCCGGCCACGCGCGTACCGGCGCCGACCCCGACCTGCGCACCCTGGACGTCTACGAGCAGCTCCCTCACTACCCCAAGCCGCCCCTGGTGCCCTTGCCACGGCCCGAGGACCTGGACGAGGTGCTCACCGAGCTTGGCCAGCCGCGCGGCTCACTGGCCCGCCGGATCACCGATCTCACCTTTGGGATGACCCGCTTCCGCCCCTGGCTGAAGCAGCTGCCGGAGCAGGTCGAGGCGCTGCAGCGGCGCCACAACCTGCGCCTGCCTGGTCTGGAGACGCCCGTCATCTCCGCCACCCTGGCGTTGGCCGACGATCCCCGGCCCTTGTCGCCGCTGGCCCGGGCGGCCACCCTGATCCTGGGTGTGCGCAGCTTCTACCGCGACCTGATGTCCGGCGCGCTGCCGCCCGACACCTTCCGCGGCCAGCCGCTGGAGATGGGCCAGTACCCCAACTTCTTCTCCACCAGCCAGGTGATCGAGGGCGGCGTCGTGCGGCTGTACAAAAGCCGCCACGTGTCCACGATCAACGTGATCGTCGGCGGCCGGTTCTACCTGTTGGACATCGGCGAGCCGGGCGCCGAACCGACCGTCGCCGGGCTGGAGGCCGCGCTGGCGGAGATCGTACGGCGGGCGCGGGAGGAGCCGTTGGGGCCCGAAGAGCGCTCCCCCGGTGTGCTGACCTGCGCCTACGGCCCCACCCAGCGCCGCGCCTTTGCTCAGCTCCAACAAAACCCGGCCAACCGCGAGTCGCTGCGCGCCCTTCGCCACACCTTCTTCACCCTGTGCCTGGACCTGGACGACCATCCGGCCACGTTGGAGGAGGCAGCGTTGATCGGTCAGAGCCGCAACCAGGACAACCGTTGGTTCCACGCCAGCTTCCAGCTGGTGGTGTTCGGCAACGCGCGGGCGTGCGCCATCTGCAACTTCACGGCCTATCTGGACGGCAACGTGATGATGCGCGGGGCGGCTGAGATCCAGCGGCGCGCGGCAGGAGTAACGGCTGAAGCCGTTACTACGAAGGAGGACGCACCCCTTAGTAGTGGCGGCTTTAGCCGCCCGGTAACGGATGAAGCCGTTACTACGACGGAGGATGCACCCCTTGGTAGTGGCGGCTTCAGCCGCCCAGAAACGGCTGAGGCCGTTACTACGAACGAGGACGCACCCCTTAGTAGTGGCGGCTTTAGCCGCCCAGAAACGGCTGCCTGTCCTGGCGTTCAAGCCAGGGAAGCCGTTACTACGAAGGAGAACGCACCCCTTAGTAGTGGCGGCTTCAGCCGCCCGGTAACGGCTGAGGCCGTTACTACGAAGATTAGGCGGCTGCAGTGGCAAGTCCCCGAACCTCTGTTGGCCGAGGCGCGACGCGACCTGGAGACCATGCTCGACCGCACCGGCCAACCCGTCACCTTCGAGATACCCGGCTACGGCCGCCAGTTCTTCGCCGAGCACGGCGTCGAGGCGGTGCCGACCTTCATCCTGGCCCTGCAGATGACCGCCAATCGGCTGGCGGGCCGGCCGGCGCGCATCACCCAGTTCCTCTCCATGTCCCGCTACCGCTGCACCGACCTAGCCACAACGGTGGTCAGCGGACCGCAGGTGCAGCAGTTTGCGCAGGCCATGCTGGGAGAGGCGGCTGCAGGACAGGGCAACGGGGCGACGGCCGCCCGTCCTGGCGGCGGGGCCGGGGAAGCCGCCACAAGCAGGGGAGAAGACCTCCAGGCGCTGCTTCACGCTGCCATCGCCGAGCAGGCGCAGATCGCCCGCCAGGCGCGGCGCTACCTGCCGTTGCCGATCATCCTGAACCTGTTCCTACGCTCTCGCCGGGGCGCCGGCCGCCGGTGGACGGAGCTGCTGCTGTGGCTGCGCATGATCGCCTTGCGCAAACTGGGCGTCGCCCCCCTCCAGGAGCGCGAGGTCTTGGTCTCCCACCCGGAGATCTACCCGGAGGTGCCCATCGTCGGCCGGCCCGGCGTGCGTCTGCCTTACGTCAAGTACTTCGGTCTGCACTACCAGATCATGGCCGACAAGATCGTCATCACCATGATGCCTGGCGTGCGCTGGCCCGTGCCCAACACCCGGCTTATCGAGGAGCTGACCGACAGCCTGCACCGCATCCGGCAGGTGTTGGAGGAGGGCAAGCCGGCATGAGCTCCAACCCCTGGCTCTCCTGTCCCAAGCCCAACCCGGTCGCGACGGTGCGGCTCTTCTGCTTCCCCTACTCCGGCGCGGCGGCGTCGGTCTACTACCCGTGGGCCGACCTGTTGCCGCCCAACATCGAGGTGTGTCCGGTGCAGCTGCCGGGCCACGGCACGCGGCTGCGGGAGCCGCTGGCCACCCGGCTGGCGCCGCAGGTAGAGGCGCTGGCGGCCGGCCTGGCGCCGGCCTTCGACCGCCCCTTCGCCTTCTTCGGCCACAGCATGGGCGCGCTGCTCAGCTTCGAGCTGGCGCGCTACCTGCGACGGACCGGCCGGCCCGGCCCGGTGCACCTGTTCGTCTCCGGACACGGCGCGCCCCACCTGCCCGATCGCAACCCGCCGCTGCACGCCCTGCCCGACGACCAGTTCGTCGCCAAGCTGCGGGAGCTCAACGGCACGCCGGAGGAGGTGCTGCGCCACCAGGAGCTCCTGCAGCTCCTGATCCCTGTGCTGCGGGCCGACTTCGCCGTGTGCGAGACCTATGTGTACCAGCCCGAGCCGCCGCTGGCCTGTCCCATCTCGGCCTACGGCGGCCTGGGCGACGGCTACGTCAACCGCGAGGAGCTGGCCGCCTGGCGAGAGCAGACCACTGGCCCCTTCGCCCTGCGCATGTTCCCCGGCGACCACTTCTATCTGAACAGCCCAGCTAATCGCACACACCTGCTGATGGCGCTGGCGCGGGAGTTGTTGAAATTGTAGCGCAACTCCTGCGGAGTTGCGCTACATTCGTGAAAAAAAGCCGGAGAAGCCCATGCCGAGCTCCTCCGGCCTCCGAATTCCTCAGCTCCTCTCAGTTCCTCTAGTGCCTCCGAGTCCCTCCAGTTCCCCAAGCTCCTCCAGCCATCACGGCGTGCCCGGCACCAGGGCAAACTCGAACAGCCCCACCGTGTTGCTGGGCGCCGACTCGTAGGTCGTGCTATCCGCCACACGGCGCTTCGTCATCACGTAGAAGTAGTTGTCGTCGCTCGCGTTGCCCAGCACGCCCGCGTCGGTCACCGGCGGGTCGGCAAAGGGGGAGCCGGTCAGCAGCGTCACGCCCGCGTCGCCCAAGTTGAAGTAGGGGTTGGGGCTGCGGTACAGGTTGTAGCTGTCGCTGGCGCTCAAGTCGCTCCAGGAGAGCTGCACGTCGCTGGCGTTGGGCTTGCTGATGCTTAGGGCGCTGGTCTGCGGCAGCAAGCGGTGATCCTCCACCTCGCCGCCGTAGATCGGCCCGGTGACACCGGCGCCGGTGGACGGCGACACGCGGCAGCGCGCGTAGAACAGGTTGAGCGGGCTGACCGGCACGTTGAAGCTCAGCGAATAGGTACCTGGGCTCACGGCCTCATTGGTGATCACCTGCTCACCGGCGTCGCCGAAAGCGTTAAAGCCGTTCCAGTCAATCCAGCAGTTCAGGTAGCCACTGCCGCCGGTGATTGAGAAGGTCAAGGAGCCGCCGCCGGCGCCGGTGGTCCACACAAACCCGCGCGTTCCCGCCACGCCGTCCTCGTCGTCGGCTGAGCCGGTGTTGGTCAGGTCGTCGGCTAAAGCGGTTGGACCGTGTAGGTTCCCCTGGTCCGGGTCAACGGTCGAGCCTAAAATGGCCGCGCCCGCAACGACCCCGTGCCGCGCGCCGTCGCAGGGGAGCCGGGTGGGATAACCCGTGCAGGTGTTGGTGGCCGGGTCGGGATTGTTCAGGTCGCCGTAGTCTATAGGGTTGAACCACTGAATGTTCGCAGTGGTCTGGTCAATGGTGGTGGATGTAGCGCCCACCTCGACCGTTGCGAAGCGAATATTGCGGGGAGCGGTAGTCGGCCGACAGGCGGCGTAGATCGCCCCTGCCGGCACCCTCCACTCGATCGAAGTCGGCGAGCTGGTAGGTACCTTCTCTGAATAGGTGTTATCGAACGCGATGCCCAGTGGTGCACCGGTACCCGACACTACATGCACCATTCCCGGGTTGGGCGGGCTTGAGCCACCCTCGTCGAAGTAAACCACTAGCCGATCTCCATTCGGCGGGCTGGTCGTGTCACCGTCGGTGAAGTCGCCGTCGTTGTTGCAGTCAATTGCGGCAATGGCGCGCATAGCAGGGCTGGAGGGACCCGGGGCCTTCGGCGTCAACGGTGGCGCTGCACAAGTGTCAATGCGGAAGTAGAGGTTATCGCCATCCCAGCGCACCCAAGCATCCTTGATCTCGTCCACCTGCCGCGAGGTGAAGGTGCACGTGTCCGAGTAATCCGGCGAGCCCCATGTTGTGTCCACGACGCCGTTGTTGGTGTTGATGGTGGTCCATGTAGCCAGAGCCACTGGCGCCAGCGCCAGGACCAGCGCTAGGACCAGGACAGCTACCAGCAACCGTCGGCGCTTCGATTGGTTCATGCTTCTTATCATGATCGCTTCGCTCCTTGACTTCTGATGGTCCTCGTAAGACTTGCCACAAGGAAGGGGATGACGGGCTGCTCTAAAGACGCAGGCTGGGAGCCGGTCCCTGACAGCAGCGGTGCGGCGGCGGGGAACGGATGGAATAACAGTATATCCGAAGTCGGGAAAAGCGTCAAACGGCTTCACCAGTCGCCGGGCGCAAGGGCAAACTTGAACAGCCCCATCCGGTTGGAGGGCAACGTGCTCGGCACGCCTGGGGCACTCTGTACCTGATAGAAATGGGCGTTGGGGTCGCCGGCGGCCAGCACGTCCGGATCCGGGTACTCGGTAAACACCGTTTTGGTAGCCGATGCGGCCGGTGCTCCTGCCATCACCACCAGAAATAGCAGCGAAGGCATGCCCCCCGGCGTGACACCGGACGCCACCCAACCACGCACGATGTCGTCGTTGGCCGATCCCGGGTTGCCGTTGGGGTCCAACGCGTCGCCCGTCGGGTCCTCCGTGAGGATGGGCACCCCTTGGGCGCTCCACTCGGACACGCTGGCGTCGTTGGTGTCAAGGGTGTACTGTGCTGCCCAGGCTCCGCCGCCGCCTCACACGAAGAATAGGCCACCATGAGGGCCACGGCTACCGCCGACCTTGTCCGTCCGTCCGTCACGCTGATCAAAGCCATGATCTGCCTCCTGTGGGTCTAGAGAACGCGGACTACCGCAACGGCAACCGACACGCCGCAGTCCACTTGTTGAGGATGCGCTGCGAAGCGAGGGCAAAGAAAAGTATGCCTTAGCCTTGACAGCAGCGCCAACTTCTCGCTGACCCATGCGTCCCGCACAACCCTATCATCGCCCCCTCCGTTCATCGCCTCATGCGTTTTGCCACCAGCAAGACTTGGTGAGATAATAGCCGGTGGGAAAAAGAGCTGCGCCGTGCCCTCATCACAGGTTCAGACAGCACCAGAAAGGAGATACGCCAATGTCCTGGGACGACCGTGAAGACACCACCATCTACAAAGTGGTCGTGAACTACGAAGAGCAATACTCCATTTGGCCAGCCGACCGAGAGACACCGGCGGGCTGGCGGGAGGTGGGCAAGACCGGCCCAAAGGCGGAGTGCCTCGCTTACATCAAAGAGGTCTGGACGGACATGCGCCCGCTCAGCTTGCGCAAGGCCATGGAACAGGCAGCGCAGCAGCCTGGGCAGTGAATTAGGGGATGGTCCGTCGTTCGCACAGCTCACGTTGATCCAAAGCTTTTTTCCCTCTGCGCAGCGGGCGACACGCAAGGATCGCCCGCTGCGCTCTCTAGGTCACCGGGGTGCGCTTTTTCCAGGATGAGCACCGATTGGCTGGCACCGCCGCCGGACGTAACCATCGGCGCCGACGAGGTGCACGTCTGGCGTGCCGTGTTGCAAGCTAGGCCGTCGGAGGTCAGCCGTCTATGGTGGCTTCTCAGCGAGGACGAGCACGAGCGCGCGCGTCGCTTTCGCTTTGAGCGTGACCGTCGCCGCTTTGTGGTGGGTCGTGGGTTGTTGCGTGTCCTCGTTGGGCGCTACACAGCCTCTCCGCCCGAGGCTATCCGGTTTAGCTACAGCGCGCACGGCAAGCCGGCCGTCGCCGAGCCTCCCACAAGCCTTACCTTCAACCTGGCCCACTCTGAAGAGTGGGCGCTGTTTGCCTTCGCTTGGGGCCGTCGCGTGGGCGTGGACATCGAGCATATGCGCAGCGATCTGGCCGACGAGCAGATCGCCCGGCGCTTCTTTGCACCTGGGGAAGTACAGGCGTTGCTCGGACTGCCCGCCGATCAACGCAGCGCCGCGTTTTTTCGCTGCTGGACCCGCAAAGAGGCCTTTGTCAAGGCGCGAGGCGAGGGACTCTCGCTGCCCCTGGACGCGTTCGAGGTGTCTTTAGACCCCGATGCGGCGACCCTGCTGCGCGCGGCCGAGCCGGACGAGGTCCGGCGCTGGCAGCTGGCGCCGCTCTTCCCTCATCCAGCCTACGCCGCGGCCCTGGCCGTGGAGGGGGATGGTTGGCAACTGCGCTGTTGGCATCTAGCTGGGCCGGAGACCCTTCGGTAACATTCCCGGCGGGCGTGCGTTGTAATCGTTGGAACTGGGTTGGGCAGAGATGTGCTCGACCCCGAAGCCGGCCATAACGTCCCGAGCTCCAGGCCGTCTGAGTCGTTGTAGACCCGCCAAGATCAGAATGAATGAAGGAGGTCGTTCCATGCGCGCAAAGACAGAGACAAGAGTCCAGGCCGTTCTGGGGCATGGGCTCCTCTTCGCCATTGCCATCCTGTTGGCTTTGGTCGCTATGTTCACCGTTGGCGCAGCCGTCAACGCCGCTACGCTCGACGACAGACCGCCCACTCCCCCTCCGGGACCGCTTAACCAGTCCCGCAAGCTCGCCTCGGCGGACACGGTTGTGTCTGGCGAGACCTTCACCTACACGATCCAGCTCGTCAACTCCGGCCAGCAGGACCTGTTGGTCTGGGTAGCCGACCTGGTGCCCGGCGCTGTGGCCTATGTGCCCGGCTCCGCCTCCCACGGCGGCGAGTACCGCGCCGACACGGGCGTTCTCACCTGGGAGGTGACGGTGCCGGCAGGCGGCACCGTGCCGCTCACCTTTCAGGTCACGGCCGGCGCCGTCGAGACGCCGACCCACGTGGTGAACACGGCCGGGATCTCGTCGGTCTACCAGCGCCTGGTGCGCACGAAGCAGGTGACCATCCTGCCCAACAGCAACACGCCCCCTCCGCCAACGCCTACTCCGCCCTCTCCTCGTCCGCCGAGCGGCGGCGACCTGGCCCAGTCCCAAAAGCTAGCCTCAACCGAGACGGCGCGGCCAGGCGACGTGATCACCTACACCATCCGGCTGGTCAACAGCGGCGAGAGCGCAGCGACCGTGGACGTGCTGGACCGCTTGCCGATGCCCGTCGCCTACGTAGACGGCTCGGCCAACCCGCCCGCAGCCTTTGACCCAGAGCAGCGCTCGCTTACCTGGGAGGACATCGCCGTGCCTGCCGGCCAAACCGTGGCGCTCACCTTCCGGGCAACGGCGGGCCAGGCTCAGGTGCCCCTGGTGGCCACCAACCGGGCCATCATCTCGGCCGGCGGCGCGCCCTTTGTGCGCTCGGCCACCGTCGTGCTGCTGCCGGCCGATGCGCCCACTCCGCCGCCGGCGCCGGCCCCCATCCTGCTGGGCTCCCGCAAGGCTGCCTCGGCCTACACGCTTACCGGCGGCCAACCGCTGACTTACACCGTGCACCTGGTGAACAGCGGCGCCGGAGACGCCCTGGTGGACGTTACCGATCCCCTGCCCGCCCAGGTGACCTACGTGAATGGGTCGGCGTCCCACGGCGGCGTCTACAACGCGGACACCCGCACCCTGACCTGGACGGACGTGACCGTGCCGGCCGGCGAGACGGTGAGCCTCGTCTTCAGGGTCAACACGGCTTCCGTGAACCGGCCGACCCCCGTGGTCAACGCCGCCCTGATCGAGGCTGAGGGCTTCAGCCGCGAGGTCAAGGCGCGAGTGCTGCTGCTGCCCACCGACCTCCCGGGCGATTCGCGACCCCCTCGGGTGACCAGCGTGCGCATCGGCAACAGCGACGTGCTGACCAACCCCAACGTCACGCTGTACATCAGCGCCGCCGACAACGGCCAAGTCACCTCCATGAAGGTGCAGGAATGGTTGCTGGTCAGCGAGCCCTTCCCGCACTGGGAGGCCGTGGCCGCCAGCGACTGGATGCCGTTCCAGGAGGAGCTGCCCTGGACCCTGACTAACCAGCCCGGCACCCACTACATCGGCGTGTGGGTGAGCGACGCGGCCGGCAACCTCTCCTTGCTGACCGGGAGCGCCACAGACTTTGCCAGCCTGCTGCTGCCCGGCACGGCGGTAGCCGAGAATGGCCGCATCGCCTACATGGTGCACTATCAGGCCGGCGAGGAGGTCACCGCCACGCTGCAGACGCTCACCGGCGACGCCGACCTGTACGTGTGGTTCCCCATGTCCTTCGGTCCGCCCAACGCGTTCAGCAATGAGGACGGCACCGCTGTGGACCAGGTCAGCTTCACCGCCCCCACCACCGGGCGCTATCTGTTCGTGGTTCATGGCTTCCAGGCCTCGACCTACAACTTCTCGATCGTGCCGGGCGGCGGTGCGTCCAGCGCGCTGAAGGCCACGGCCGCCCTGTCCGGCAAGCCGCTGCCGCAGCGGGAGACCATCCTCAGCCGCAGTGGCCTCGACCCCATCGCCGGCGCTGTGGCGCCGCAGGCCCGACGCTACCTGCGCCTGCCGCTCATCGCCCGGTGAGGGGATGGGTTGAGGGTTGCGTCCACGGAATACACACCGGCTTGATGCTGTCCAGCCCTCACGACGAAGCGGCTCTGGTAAAGCGCGCCGCCAACGGCGATGCCGACGCGTTTGGCACGCTTTACCTCCGCCACCTGGACGCGATCTACCGCTACGTGCGGTTGCGCGTGGGCAACGCGAGGGACGCTGAGGACTTGACCGAACAGGTTTTTCTCAAGGCGTGGGAAGCGCTGCCGAGCTACCGCCAGCGCGGCCTGCCCTTCGCCAGCTGGCTGTACCGCATCGCCCACAACGCCGTAGTAGACTTTCACCGCCGCCCATCTCCAGAAGTCCCCCTGGCTGCTGCCGATCACCCCTCCGGCGGCGGCAGCAGCCGGGGGGCCGGTGCCCTGGACACCATCATCCAGGAGAGCGAGGTAGCAGCCCTGGCCGAAGCCATCCGCAAGCTGCCGGAAGAGCAACAGCAAGTGATCGTTCTGCGGTTTATCGAGGGCTTGAGCCACGCTGAGGTGGCCCGCATCATCAACAAGAGCCAAGGGGCCTGTCGGGTCATCCAGCATCGAGCCCTGTCCGCCCTGCATCGGCTGTTGACCGAGGCCGACCATGACCAGGTTTGAGGACGTCCTAGACCGTTGCGTAGCGGCGATGCAGAGCGAGGGGGCCTCCGTGGAGGACTGCCTGGCCCGGTATCCCGCCTATCGCGACGAGCTAGAGCCGCTGCTGCGGCTGGCCGTGCGGCTCCGGCGAGCTCAGGCCCTCACAGCCCCGCCAGAGTTCCATCAGGCAGCAGCGGTCCGCATGCGCAACCTGATCGCCTCCGCCTCCCCACACCCCGTTAGGCGGGTGCAGCCGCAGGCGACGAAGCCGGGTCACGGTGTCCCCTGGCTGCGGCGGTCGCCGGCTTTGGTGACAGCGGCGATAGTGATCGTGGTAGTGCTTCTGGTCACGGGGGGCACCACCTACGCATCCTACGCTGCCCTGCCGGGAACGCCCCTCTACCCGGTGAAAACCACCATCGAGCGGGTGCAGCTCGCTCTGCAAGACGATTGGGCAGAACAGGCGGAGCTCCACCTGCGCTTTGCCGAGCGACGTCTGCAGGAGGCGGCGCAGCTGGCCGAGCGAGGGCGTCAGCCAGACGCCAGCTTGCCCTTGGGCGGCTACGTGGAGCAGGTGACCGCCCTGCTGCAGCTGGTCGAGGACCCAGCCTTGCCCGTCGAAGCCCGGGCCGCTCTGGCGCAACAGGTGGTCCAGTCCCTGGCCGAGCACGAGGCCTGGCTGGCGGAGATGGGTGAGGCCCACGGCGCCCACTGGCAACGAGCGGTCCAGGCCTCGCAGGAAGGACGCAGTCGGGCCATGGCCGCGACGCAGCAGGAGACGAGGGAACCACCGGGCGAGGGCCTACCGGACGGCTCGGATCAGCGGGAGAAAGCGCCGGCCGGCCAGCCGCCGACCTCTCCGTCGCCGACCCACACCCCCTCCTTGGCCCCATCGCCCAGCGCCACGGCAACGCCCACCCCGTCGCCCGTCGCCACCCCTACGCTGACTCCGACGCCCCTGCTCCCCAGGCGGCCGGTGCGGCCAACCCAAGCTCCCCCGGCTGAGCCGACCCAAGAGCCGCCCGCGACCGCGCGGCCTCGCAGGCCAGATGCGCCTGCACTTCCCACCCCGCTTCCGCCCGTGCGCCCGACCCGCCCTGGCCCTGGGGTGCGGCCCACCGATCGGCCCGGCCCCCGCATTACCCCGCCGGCCATCACCCCGGTGACGCCTGCGGTTACGCCGCCGGTCGTCGAAACGGCGGTGCCTCCTGTCACGCCACCGGCCGAGACGCCGGTGACGCCGCCCGTCGTTCCGCCTGTCAGGACGCCCGTGGTGCCGCCCGTCAGGACGCCTGTGCTACCCCCTGTCACACCGCCCGCGTGGACCCCGGTCGTCCCGCCCATCGCGCCGCCGGCCTGGACCCCCGTAGTGCCGCCCATCACGCCGCCAGCCCAGCCTCCCGGCGACCGCCCGCTCCCCCCGCGCGAAGGACCGCCGCGGCTGCCCCGGCCGTAGGAGGAGCCGGCTTCTCGCACGAGGTGTTTGGCAGGTCTTGCAAACACCTCGTGTTTGTTTTTAGTTCTGGTCAAGTGGTTGTAAAATGTGGCCACACGGATCCGACGCCAGGTGTGAGGGCCGTCGAGGTAATGCTGTGGATGGATGTCTTCGCAACCGATGACAGCGCAGCCCAGTTAGGCGGCGAATGCCGGTAGTCGCGCTGCCCTTTGTTGGCGACTCTGTGGTCTTCAGCCGTGTGAGCCTGCTGCTCGCCAAGGTTCGTGCACCACAGGGCTGTCGGAGGGGTCACGGCTTATGCACAGTCGGTCTCGCAGCA
>JANWYQ010000236.1 GCA_025055015.1 Caldilineales bacterium | reverse complement strand
CCGAGCACTTGTGACCGGCGGAGCCGGCTACATCGGCTCCCACCTGTGCGACGCCCTCATCGCCGAGGGGTACCACGTCACCGTCGTTGACAACCTCTCCACCGGCAAGATCGAGAACATCCGCCACCTGTTGGGGCATCCTCGCTTCCGCTTCGTCAACGACACCATCCTGCACGAGGCCGAGGTGGAGCGCCAGGTGCGGCGCGCCGATGTGATCTACCACCTGGCGGCTGTGGTGGGGGTCAAGTGGGTAGTGGAGGACCCCTTGGGCACCATCCAGACCAACCTGCGGGGCACCGAGATCGTGCTGGAGAAGGCCTTCAAGCACTGGCGCCGGGTCGTCATCGCCTCCAGCTCCGAGGTCTACGGCAAGTCGGAGGCGGTGCCCCTGCGCGAGGACGCGGACACCCTGCTGGGGCCAACGGCTGTCGGCCGTTGGAGCTACGCGCTGGCCAAGGCCCTGGACGAGCACCTGGGCTTCATCTACGCGCAGCGCGGGTTGCCGGTGAGCATCGTGCGCTACTTCAACAGCTACGGCCCCCGGCTGGACCCGCGCGGCTACGGCAGCGTGATGGCCAAGTTCATCAACCAGGCCCTGCGCAACGAGCCCCTCACCGTTCTGGACGACGGCCGCCAGACCCGCTGCTTCACCTACGTCAGCGACACGGTGCGGGGCACCATCCTGGCGGGCACCCAGGAGGCCGCCATCGGCCAGGTGTTCAACATCGGCAACAACCGGGAGACCTCCATCCTGGAGCTGGCCCACATGGTGTTGGCCGCCACCGGCAGCGCCTCGCCCATCGTGCACGTGCCCTACGAGAAGGCCTACGGCCCGCGCTTCGAGGAGACCCGGCGTCGAGTGCCCGACATCGCCAAGGCGGAGCAGCTCCTGGGCTTTCGCCCCCAGGTGCCCCTGGAGGAAGGGCTGCAGCGGACGATCGAGTTCTTCCGCACCGCCGGCTGAGCCTGGCGAAGCCGGTGGGCGGCGTGGACGGTGTGGGCGGCGTGGGCTTCGACAAGCTCGGCCCACGCCGACAAGCTCAGCCTACGCCAGGCTCAACCCCGCGCCAAGTTAAGCCGGCGACGGTTTTACCTATCCCATGAGCACCAGGCTTTCCCGCTTCTTCGAGAGCGCCATCGAGGCCGGCTGGCTGGCCGCGCTGATCGTCACGCCGCTGTTCTTTAACGTCCACTCCAGCCGCGTGTTCGAGCCGGACAAGCTTAGCCTTCTGCGCTCCATCGCGCTGATCATGGCCGCGGCGTGGGTGGGCAAGGTGGCCAACGCGGTGGTCGCTGCGCCGGCGACGGCCGAGCCGAGGCCCTCCCGATGGCAGCAGCTGCGGGCCACCCCCCTGGCCCTCCCCACCCTGGTGCTGGTGCTCGCCTACCTGATCAGCACCCTGCTCTCCGTGTCCCCGCGCATCTCCTGGTGGGGCTCCTACCAGCGGCTGCAGGGCACCTACACCACCCTGTCCTACATCGTCATCTTTGCCCTGGCGCTGGGCCACCTGCGGCGACGGGAGCAGTGGCTGCGCGTCGTCTACGCCGTGATCCTCGCCAGCCTGCCCATCGCCTTCTACGGCATCATGCAGCGGGTGGGCGCGGATCCCCTGCCGTGGGGCGGCAACGTGCGCACCCGCATTGCGGCCAACATGGGCAACTCCATCTTCGTGGCCGCCTATCTGCTGATGGTGATCCCGCTGACCCTGGAGCGCACCCTCGCCCACTTCGGCGGCCTGCTGCGGGAGGAGCGCCGCAGCGGCCTGGCCGACTCGGTGCTCGCCGGCTGCTACTTGTTCATCCTGACGCTGCAGATGGTGGCCTTCCTGTTCACCCAGAGCCGAGGTCCCTTCTTAGGGCTGCTGGCGGGGCTGTACGTGTTCGGCCTGCTGGGGACGCTGGGGCTGCGCGCCTGGGCCAGTGGTCGAGACGCCCTGCGCCCCGGCCTGCGCCAGGCAGCCCGCTGGTCCTGGCTGGCGGTGATGGGGCTGGCCGCGGGCATGTTGGTCTTCTTGGTGGTGTTCAACCTGCCCCGCTCGCCCCTGGCCGGGCTGCGCGCCAACCCCTACATCGGCCGCCTGGGCACTGCCCTGGACCTGGAGGCCAACACGGCACGGGTGCGCACCCTGATTTGGCAGGGCGCTACCGAGCTGATTGCGCCGCACCCGCCGCTGCTCTACCCGCCCACGGCGGACTGGGCCACCCTGCAGCCTCCTGACGACCCCACGGCCATGCGGCCCGACCCCTTCAACCTCCTGCGTCCTCTGGTGGGCTACGGGCCGGAGACCATGTGGGTGGTGTTCAACCCCTTCTACCCGCCGCAGCTAGCGTACCACGAGGCGCGCAACGCCTCGCCTGACCGCTCCCACAACGAGACCTTCGACGCGCTGGTGATCGGCGGCATCCTCGGCTTTGTTGCGTACATGGCGCTGTTCATCAGCCTGTTCTACTACAGCCTGAAGTGGCTGGGGTTGATCCGCAGCGGCCGCCAACGGTTGGCCTTCCTGCTGGCCGTGGGCGTCGGCGGCCTGCTGGGCGCGCTGATCCCTCGCCTGGTGATGGGCAACTGGATCCTCTTCGGCCTTGGCCTGCCTACCGGCCTGATCATCGGCGCCATTCTCTACATAACGGCGGCCGCGCTGTGGAACGAGCGCCAGGGGCTGGCCATGCGCCTGGACGGCCGCACGGCGCTGATCATCACCCTGTTGGCCACGGTGGTGGCCCACTTCGTGGAGATCCACTTCGGCATCGCCATCGCCGCCACCCGCACCTACTTCTGGTTCTGGGCTGCGGCGCTGGTGGCCCTGGGCATGGGGTGGCTGCGGCTGGACCCCGTGGCCGAGGAGCCCTGGCCCGCTGCGGCGAGGCCGGCGGACCCGGCCGGCAAGCAGGAGCGCACAGGCAGGGCGGCCAAGGGCGGCGCCAAGGGGGCTGCTGCGCCTGCGCCGGCCCCCGCAGCGCCGGCCCCCGCCCCGCGGCGACGCTGGAACGAGGCAGCCATCTGGGGCACCTTGCTGGGGATCATCCTCTTCACCCTGGCCTACGACTTCGTGGTGAACCCCAGCCTGCCCGAGCTGCGCAGCACCAACCCCCTGACCGTGCTGTGGACCTCGTTAACGGTGCGGGTGGTCAACGACCAGGCCGTGGTCAGCCTGGGCATCCTGTGGATGGTGCTTTTCACGTGGGCCGTGGGCGCGCTGGTGGCCGCCTCGGCCCTCAGCCAGGAGGGCCAGGAGCCCAAGCCGGCCGGCTGGAGCCTGCGGGCAGGAGGGGTCTTCTCGGCGGTGGCGCTGGGCATCTTCCTGGCAGCCGGGCTGATCCACGCGGCAGGCATCGCCGGCGACAGCCGACGCCAGGTGCAGGCGGCGCGGCTGCCCGTGGAACAGCAGCTGGAGCTGATCAGCAGCGGCATCGCCGGCCACGTGGCCGTCTACTACCTGCTGCTTTTCCTGATCGGCCTGGGGCTGGCCCTTCTGCTGTGGCGCAGCCGGCCGCTGCCGGCGCGCTGGCTGGGCGCGCGGCGCTGGCTGGGCCTGGCCGCGCCGGCGCTGGCCTTTAGCCTGGCGATTTACGTGTCCGTAGCCGTCAACCTGAACCTGGTGCAGGCGGACATCGTCTACAAGGTTGGCCAGGCCTACGAGTCGGCGCGGCTGTACGACCGCGCGGCCTACCTCTATCGCCGGGCTATTGACCGCCAGCCCAGGGAGGACTACTACTATCTCTTCCTGGGCCGGGCACTGTTGGAGCAGGCGCAGCGCACCGACGGCGCTACAGCGCAGCAGCTGCTGGAGCAGGCGGAGCAGGCGCTGCTGGCCGCCCAGGCCCTCAACCCGCTGAACACCGACCACTCCGCCAACCTCGGCCGCTTCTACATCACCAAGGCGCAGCTGGTAGATCCGGCGGAGGAGATGACCTGGCTGCAGCGCTCCCTCGACTACTACGCCGTGGCCACAACCCTCAGCCCGAACGCCGCCCACCTGCGCAACGAGTACAGCACGGCGCTGCTCACGGCCGGCGACCTCGAGGGCGCACTGGAGCAGCTGCAGATCTCCCAGCAGCTCGACCCGCGCTACGCCGACACCTACCGCCGCCTGGGCACCTACTACGAGGCCGTCGGCCAGATCGGCCAGGCTGTGGCGGCGCTGGAGCAGGCGGTGGCCCTGGCGCCGCGCGACGTAGCCGCCCACAGCCTGCTGGGCTACCTGTACGCGCAGCAAGGCGACCTGGACAAGGCCATCGCCCAGAACCTGAGGGTGATCGAGCTGCGCCCCACGGAGATCACCGGCTATCGCAACCTGGCGCTGCTCTACCAGGAAAAGGGCGACATCCCCAGCGCGCTGGCCTACGCGCAGCGCGCCCTGGAGCTCACCACCAACCCCACCGACAAGGCTGCCCTGGAGGCCTTCATCCAGCAGCTGCGCAGCCAACAGGGCGGCTAGACCTTATGATCTCTCCCTTCCTGCTCATGCATCCGGCGACGAACTACATCTTGATCGCTGCCATTGCCCTGGTGTTGGCCGTGACGGTCGTGCCCATGGTGCGCAAGGTGGCATGGCGCTGGGGCTTTGTGGACCAGCCCAGCTTTCGCAAGGTGCACAGCACCCCCATTCCCCGGCTAGGCGGTGTGGCTATCTACGCGGGCTTCATCGTCGCGCTGCTGGTGCTGGGCAACCGCTATCGCATCCACGAGGCCATCAGCATCTTGGTGGGCGCGACCCTGGTGTCGGCCATCGGCGGCGTGGACGACCACAGCCCCGTGCACCCGTTGATCAAGCTGGCGGTGCAGGGCCTGGCTGCGGGCATCCTGGTGGTCACCGGCGTCCAGGTGCGGGTGTTCGACTATCAGTGGCTGAACGTGGCCGTGACCATCCTGTGGGTGGTGGGCATCACCAACGCGCTGAACTTCATGGACAACATGGACGGGCTGTCCGCAGGGGTGGCGGCCATCGCGGCGGCCTTCTACCTGCTGTTGGCGGCCCTCAACCGGCAATACCTGGTGGGCGCGATGTCGGCCGCGCTGCTGGGCGCGTGCATCGGCTTCCTGTTCTACAACTTCAACCCGGCCAGCATCTTCATGGGCGACAGCGGCTCGCTGTTCCTCGGCTTCGTGCTGGCCGCGCTGGGCATCAAGCTGCGCTTCCCCGGCAACATGGACATCGTCACCTGGATGGTGCCGGTGATGGTGTTGGCCCTGCCCATCTTCGACACCACGTTGGTGGTGGTCTCCCGTCTGCGCCGCGGCAAGAACCCCCTCACCACCCCCGGACGCGACCACATCTCCCACCGCATCGCCCGGCTGACCGGCTCGCGCCGTGAGGCGGTGCTGATCTGCTACCTGATCGCCGGCGCCTGCGGCATGGTGGCCATCTTCATCACCACCGCCACCGTGGTGGAGGGCTACGCGGTGGGCCTAGGCATGTTGGTCATCGGCTCGATTGCGCTCTGGTGGTTCGAGGAGCGGGTGGGGTGGGAGTGAGGCGGAGCGTGGCCTTTTGGCCGGGGGACTTTATCCCCCGGCCTTCGCGCGCCGGCACGCGCTGCCCATCAGCGCCGCGCCTCCGCCGGACGGAGGCTGCCGGGCGATCAAATCGCCCGGCTACATGGTGGCGCCCCGTGAACGGGGCTTGGCAGCTCTCCCAAAGAGCCTACTTCAGTTTGCCGATCCTCAACAGGCTGCCCTCAGTCCTGGTTGGCCCGCGGCAGGTCAGCCTGCAGCAAGCCGGGCGCCGTGAGGATAAACAGCACCCCCTCCACTTCGTCCACCTGGAGATCGCGCGCCTGGCGCAGCTTCTCCCGGTCTGCTGCGTCGGCCGGGACCAGCTGACGCAGGTACTTGCCGCTCTTGCTGTACTCCACCACGCGCGCGCCGCCGCTGTCCAGGATGTACAGCGACTGGGCCGCGCCCGCCTCGTCGCCTACGTACAGAGCTTGGGGCTTGACGATGGGGCCGTTGGGCGGCGTCTCCAGCACCAGCGGCTGCTGGCGGCCTTGGAAGAAAGTTTGCACCGTGCCGTCGCTGTAGAGGATCCAGATGTTGCCGTCAATGGCCATGTCCACGGCCTGGCTCAGGTCCAGCGTTGCGTCCCCCTCGAAGTAGCTCTGGGGCGGGTTGCTGTAGCCATCCGCGGTGGGCAGGTAGCGCCAGATGCGACCGGTGGCGCTGTCTAGCACGTACAGGTTGCCGATGTAGCTGGAGATCAGCCGGGGAGACTGCCAGCTCTCGCGGGCAGCCACCGCGAGGGGACGCAGGCCCAAGACGTCCTCGACCTGCAAAACGTTGTTGTTGCTGTCCAGCACCAGCAAGTTGCTGGAGCTGCGCGCCCCTCCGGCCGGCGCCCACGCCATGTCAATGAGCTCGCCCACCACCTGGCCGTCAGCCAGGGCCTGGCCGCGCTGCGCCACCAGCCCCGTGCCGGCCTCGGGGATCAGGCCGCTCACCTCGTCCAAGCCGTAGCGCAGCACCTGGTCCTGCCCGCGGTCCAACACGAACACGCGGCTGCCCCGCACCTCCAGGCGACCGGGGTCGTTCCCCGCGCCGAACTCCCGCAGGGTGATCAGCTTGTACAGGGGCACCACCCGGTTAAGGCGGTTCATGGCCTCCAGGATCGGCGCCTGCAGGTCCTGGGCTTGCTGATTGGTGGGCTGCAGCCTCAAGGCCTCGTCGAGCTGTTCCTGGGCCTTCTGGAGCTGCTGCCGCGCCGTGTCCTCGGGCACCCCCTCCGCCGTGGCCGCCGCCAGAGCCGCCTCCGCGCCCTGCACCAGGCTGGCCACCTGCAGCTGCAGGGTGCGCTGCTGCCACCAGTAGGCGCCCGCCGCGACGGCGACGATCAGAAGTGGGACGAGGAGCAGGAGGAACCAGGGAAAACGGCGCCGTTTCCCCGCCGCTGGCTCAGGCGCCTTGGCCTCCCCGACCGCCACCGGCTCAGGCGACGGCGCAGCCGCGGTTGGCCCCGCCTCTTCCGCAGCCTCCTCGGCGACGCCGGTAGCCTCCGGGGCTCTGGCCGCTGCCTCCTCCGGCCGGGCTGTGTCGGCGGGCCGAGCCTCGACCTGAATGGCTAGGGCGCTCAGCCGCGCGTCGGCGGGCGCCAAGCTCTCCAGGTAGTCCAAGGCCGCGCCGACGTCGGGCGCCAGCCCGACGCTGGCCAGCTTGCGGGTGGGGATCAGGGCTGCCCACTCGCTCTGCAGCTGCACGACCATGCTGCGGCCGCTCACGCCGGTGCGATAGACCTCCACCACCGGCAGCTCCGACCCACCCAGCGGGGTGATGGCAGTGCTCAGCTCGGCCGGGAACTGCTCGACTCGGTCCGGATGGCCCACGACGACCATCGCCGGCCCGCCCACGGCCATGTAGAGCTCCTCGCCCCGCAGCACGACGCAGCTGATCCCCCCGCGCTGGTCCTCGGCGGGGTGGAGGGCGTTGTGCCCCTCCAGGGCGCGATGCACCGCCATGATGGCCTCGGTGAGCCCGCCGGTGATGCCGCCTGCGGCGTCGTAGTACACCCCCTGCACCGTGTTCAGCAGCAGGCGATAGAGCCGCGGAGAGGCAGGCTCAGCGCCGCCCAGTTCCAACAGGACGTACAGATTGCCCTTGGCGACAGCCTGCGGTGAGTTGGGGGTCGGCTCGACAACACGAAAGTTCCAGGGCTGAGCCTGGCGGCTACCCTTCAAGAGGGTCAACGGTTCGACGGTGGTGTGCAACCTTGCCATGCGGGGCCCCTTCGAGTTCAGGCGGTTCGACGCGCCGCAAAGAAAAAGCTGCCCTGATTGTACGCCACCCCGGCGCTTTTGTCAACACCGTTTCATCTAACGGTGCTGAAAACGAGGCTTGGCGGGCGAGGGCAGGTGTGTATAATGGAAAGCCACACGCCACGAGCCATGCGCAACGAGCCGTGCTCAACAGTTACGACTTGCGCGTTGCGGATCACCCAACACGTCCCCATGCTCGAGCTCAACCGCCTCACCGAGCCCGTCCGCCAGATGGCCGAGGCCTTGGCCGGCCGCCAGGGCAAGCTGCAGTCCCTGGTGGACCAGGCCCGTCGCGCCTTGGCGACGCACGCAGCGGTCACGGAGGACCTGCGGGCCAGGCTGTCCCAAGCGGTGGCGGTGGACCCCAGCTGGCGGGGCGCGGAGCCGCTGGAGCCGCGGCTGGACGTCTACCACCCCCTGCCGGAGCCCCTTCCGGCCACCCTGATGGCCAGCGACGGCTCGCAGATCTACCCCGACCCCCACGCGGCAGCGCTGTACTACTTGCTCAACGTCGGCGCTATCGTCCTGCGCCAGGGCAGCGGCCAGGCGCCCCAGGTGACCACCCGCAGCCGGCTGGTCTTTGACGAAGCGGAGCTCTACGACGAGGTGGATCGCCTTGTCAGCACGGACCAGGTGAACGCCCAGCGCGACCTGTGGGAGCTGGAGCTGTTGGCCGAGCTGGCCGCGCAGGAGCGCGAGCGCAGCGCCGGCTCGCAGCCCCTCGTGGCGCTCAGCGATGGCCCCCTGCTGCTCTGGATGCCCCAGCGCCTGACGGACGTGGAACAGGCGCGGCGGGTGGAGATGTTCGCCCAGGCCCTGGCGGCGTTGCAGCGGGCAGGCGCAGTGCCCCTGGGCTACGTGGACCGACCGCGCAGCGCCAACGTGGTACGCCTGCTGCACCTGGCCGAGCTGCCGGCTGACGCTATCACCACGGCTGCGCTGCGGAGCAATCGCTTCGCCGGGCTGAGCGACCGGCTGCTGTTCCGCGACCTGCCCGCCGGCCATCGCACCGCCCTATTCGCCGCCACCTCGGAGATCAACCGCAGCTACGCGGCCCAGGGGCAGCGCATCTGCTTCTGCTACGTCAACATGGCGGCAGGGCAGGCCGATCGGCCGATCATCGTGCGCGTGGAGGCGCCGGAGTGGGCGGCGGCTGCGCCCAATCGTCTGGACGCTGCCTTGGCCGCCGTGCGCGCGGACTGTCGGCTGGCCGGCTATCCCTACGTCTTGGCCCGGGCCCACGAGCTGGCCGTGGTGCGCCGCCACGAGCAGGAGGCGCTGGAGGCCATGGTGCAGGTGGAGATGATGCGCCACGGGCTGGCGCCGGCCCCGTCCGACAAGCAAGCTCAGAAGGGCCTGGTGGGCCAGCGCCGCTGAAGGAGAGAGGAATGTCACAGGACACCACACAAGCGCTGCGGCTGGGCCGGGTGCTGCGCAGCAACACCGCCAGCTTCGGCGTGGGCTGCCAGGCCCTAGGCCCAGAACAGCCGCGCTTCGGCGCGCTGGTGCGGGCCCTCGGCAGCCACGGCGGCGCCATCTACGGCCTGATCTACG
>JANWYQ010000224.1 GCA_025055015.1 Caldilineales bacterium | reverse complement strand
GCTGTACAGCGGGGCCATCGCCTTCGTCTACCCCTCCCTCTACGAGGGCTTCGGCCTGCCGCCCCTGGAGGCCATGGCCTGCGGCTCGCCGGTGATCTGCTCCCACGCCGCCTCGCTGCCGGAGGTGGTGGGCGACGCTGCTCTCACCTTCGACCCCACCGACGTGGAGGCCCTGGCCCAGGCGCTGGCAGATGTCCTCAGCAACCCCGGCCTGCGGGAGGATCTGCGTCGCCGCGGCCTGCGCCGCGCGGCCGGGTTCTCCTGGCGCCGCTGCGCGCAGGAGACCCTGGCCGTGTACCGCGAGGCCCTGGGGCTGCCGGGAGGCCGCTGATGCGCTGGGGGCAGGCTGCCGGCCGCTTTCGCCTTGCGCCCAAGGCGCTGCTGGGCCTGGCCTGGCTGCTGGCGGTCGTCCTGGTCAGCCTCAACCTGCTCTACATCGGCCGGCTGGGCCCCAACGACGACGCCTACATCACCTATCGGGTGGCCCGCAACTTGGCCGACGGCCTGGGGCCGGTGTTCAACCCCGGGGAGCGGGTGCTCAGCATCACCACCCCCGGCTATGCGCTGCTGCTGGCGGCCCTCTCGCCCCTAAGCCGGGACTTCGTGGCCTTGGGGCTGGCCCTGAGCGGCCTGGGGCTGCTGGCCACGGCCGGTCTGTTGATCGAGCTGAGCCGACGGCCGGCCGGCCAGGCTGAGCCCGCCGACGGCCTCGGCCACGGCCTGGCTGCCTTGGTCGCCGTGACCCTGGCGCTGACCTTTCGGCTGCTCAGCGAGGCCGTGGGCATGGAGACGCCGCTGTACGTGGCCAGCCTGCTGGCCCTTTTCGCCGCCTACGGCCGGACCTTGGCGCAACCGGCCTCAACTGCGGCCCACCGCCGTTGGCTGGCGCTCACCGCGGCGGCCGGCGCGGTCGCCTTCCTGCTCCGCCCCGATGGGGTGCTGGCTGTCGCGGCTGTGGCCGGCCACTACCTGGCGACGCAGCGCCGGGCCGCCTGGCCGGGCCTGGCGCTCTTTGCCGCGGTGGCCCTGGCCATCGCCGCGCCGTGGGTGGCCTTCGCCTGGCTTTACTACGGCTCCCCCGTGCCCAACACCCTGGCGGCCAAGGCCACCCAGGGCCTGGCCGAGGACGTGCCTCGCTGGGGGCCGGGGCTGTGGGCGGCGGCGCAGGCGTGGGCGCGCAGCCAGCCGGCGGCGGCCGCGCTGGCTGCGCTGGGCCTCGTCGTGGCGCTGCGGGGGAGCGGGACCACGGCCGCCGTGCGCCGAGTCAGCGTGGCGTGGGCCGCTCTCACGATAGCCCTTCACTCCCTGCTCGGCGTGCGCAGCTACTTCTGGTACTACGCGCCGCTGATGCCCGTGGTCGCGCTGCTGGCCGGTGACGGCGCAGCGTGGTTGGCGCGGCGGTCCGGCCGTGGGCGTCGCGCACTCGACGTCTTGCTGGCCTTGGCGCTGGTCGCGGTGGCTGCACCGGCCGGGATGGCTGCTGCGCGCCTGGCCGCTCGGCCGGAGCCGCGGCAGCGCGAGCTGGCCTACGCGCGCACAGCCCCGGCGCTGGCGGCGCTCTGCCGGCAGCCGGGCCGCGAGCCGGTGGCCATGGCCGAGATCGGCCTGCTGGGCTACCTCACCGGCTGTCGGGTGGTGGACTTCTCCGGCCTGCTGCAGCCGGAGCTGGCGCACCTGGCCGCGCGGCCGGCCGAGAAGATGGAGTGGGCCTTGAAGCGCTACGCGCCGCCCCTGGTGGTGCTGGCCGGCAGCGAGGGCTTTCCCCACGCTGTGACCGAGCCCCTGTGGTTCCGCCAGCGCTACGAGCCGGTGGACATCCAGGACGAGCGCGGCTTCCTGAGCGTGATTTACGCCCGCGGGCCCGGCGCGCCGGCCCAGCACGACCTAGCCGACGCCGCCTGGTGGCAGCCTGCCTCGCCCCTGGCCGGCCGCAGCCTGAGCCTGGCCCCCGGCCGGCCCTTCACCGTCACTCTGCACTTCCCGGCGGGCGTCACCCCCACCGTCGCCCTCCACGCCTACATCCCCGGCGGCGCAACCCTGTCCCTTATCCCGCGTGCTGCGAGCGACGAGGGGGAGGCAGGAGAAGAGGGCCCGTCGGAGGCATCGGCGCCCGTCTGTGGGGAGGACCAGGCCTCGGCCCCGGTTCCCGGATGCGGCGAGGGTTGGCAGGGGACCTTCCTCGGCGCAGACGGCTGGCGCGACCTGGCGTTGGCCGGCCTGCCGGTCGGCTCGCGCTTGGACCTGGTGCTCAGGGCCGAGGGCATCGGCCAGCCGGTCGCCGTGGCCTGGGTGGAGAGCAACGCACTCCCGGCGGTGCACTACTTCCCCGACTTCGTAGACCTCAACCAGCGCCCACGGCCGCGGCTGCGCCTGGCGCCGGGGGAGAGCCGCCGCGTCGAGCTGGCCCGGGCGACCGGTCAGCCTCGCGCGTTGGAGCTGCTGCACCGGGACCGGCCGGGGGTTGCCGTGGAGGTGTGGGCCAACGGCCGGCTGCTGGCCACCGTGGGCGGCGCGGACGAGTGGCGAACCGAACAGGTCCCCTTGCCGGAGGAGGTGGGCTCCGTGGTGAGCGTGGAGCTGCGCAGCCAGGGCGCCCGACCGGCGGAGTTGGTGTACGTGGCGCTGAAGCCGTGAGCGGCCACCCTCAGCATCGGGATCGGCTCTAGCTCCGCCCCTAGGTTGCCTGTCTCCCTTAGGCCCTTTCGGTTCCTCCAGTCCCCGCCATATCCGCAACCGGCAGCAGCCCGCTTGCCCAATTGCGTGGTCGTAGGGTACCATATGGGCGTTGCTGCGCGCCCTCCCGAGGATCTGTCATGGTGAACACGCCGCTCGATCCGCACGACGATCCGCTCTCCCAGCCTGGAACCGGCGCTGAGCCGAGAGGCGGCGCCTTTGCGTCCGCTGCCTCTGATCCGCCGCTGGACAGCGCCGTGGCGTCGCCGGCGCCTGCTCTGGCGTCGGCAGCAGCCGCTCCAGCGCATCGGGGCCTGTGGGCGCGCGTCTCCTGGCGCAAGATCGGCCTCTTCCTGGTCAGCCTGTTCCTCTTTATCTTGGCCTTGAATCTGATGAAGGAGGGCGCGCGCGGCCTGGCGCCGCTGGTGCGCGACTCCTTCCGGGTTACCAACCCGGCCAACAGCCTGGGCTTTGGCTGGCTCTTTGCCTACGTGGTGATGAGCGGTTCGCCGGTGGCGGCGGCGGCGCTCACCTTCTTCGACGCCGGCGCCATCACCCAGCTCGAGACCTTTACCATGATCACCGGCAGCCGCATGGGGGCCAGCTTCATCGTGCTCTTCATCGGCTTCATCTACGTGCTGCGGGGGCGAAGCCGGCTGACCAGCCTGAGCATGGGGCTGACCTCCCTCACCGTCACCTGGACGACCTACCTGGTGGGCCTGGTGATCGGCATCTTTCTGCTGCAGAACGGCGTGCTGGACAGCATCCAGATGCGCACCGGCGCGCTGTTGAACTCGGTCCTCGACCTGATCTTCGACCCCATGGTGAGCGCGGTGAGAGGGGTGTTGCCGCGCTGGGCCCTGTTTCTAGTGGGGATGGGGGTGATCCTGGTCAGCTTCAACCTGTTCGACCGCTGCCTGCCGGAGATGTCGCTGAAGGAGAGCCAGGTGGGGCGGGTCTCGCGGGTGATCTACCGCCCGTGGGTGATGTTCCTGCTGGGGGCCGGCGTCACCACGATCTCCATGTCGGTCAGCGTCTCCTTGGGCATCCTAGTCCCGCTGAGCAACCGCGGCTTTGTGCGCCGGGAGAACGTCATCCCCTACATCATGGGCGCCAACATCACCACTTTCATTGACACCCTCTTTGCCGCCGTGCTGCTAAACAACCCGCCGGCCTTCACCGTGGTTCTGACGGAGATGATCAGCATTGCGCTGGTCTCGGTGTTCATCTTGCTGTTTGTGTACCGCGCGTTCGAGCGGGCGTCGCTGCGGCTGGTGGCCACCATCACGGCCAGCGGCCGCAACCTCGCCATCTTCATGGTCATTCTGTTCTCGGTGCCTATCCTATTGATGCTTGTGTGAGCGGCGGCCGGGGGCTGAGGTCGCCCCCGGCGAGCGCTGCGCGAGGAGTGCTGCGGCCGTGAAAGTGCTTATCGCTACCGGTGGCTCCCCCCACTCGACCCGGGCCGTCTGTTTCGGCGCCGACCTGTGCACCCATCTGGATCAGCCTCCGACCCTGTTGATGGTGGTTCGACGTCCGCAGGACATCCCCAGGGCCGACGCCATCCTTCAGCAGGCGCTGGCCAACTTCCACGACGGCGTGGTGCCCCGCCTGCGGGTGCGGGTCGGCCAGCCGGCCGAGGAGATCATCGCCGAGGCCAGAGAGGGAGGCTACGACCTGATCATCGTCGGCGAGCGCCAGAGCCACACCTTGAAGGCGCGGCTGCTGGGCTCCACCGCGCTGCAGGTGGTGGAGCATGCGGCCTGCCCCGTGATCATCGCCAAGGGCGACATCCGCCCCATCCGGCGCATCCTCATGTGCGACAGCGGCGCGCGACCGTCCATCCTCAGTCGCTTCACCGCCCAGCTGGCGCAGACGCTGCGCGGCCGGGAGGAGATCACCGTGCTCCACGTGATGTCGCAGATCCCCGCTTGGCCGGGCGTGCCCGACGAACAGCTCGAGGCCCCGGCCGAGGAGCTGATCCGACAGGGCACGCCCGAGGGCGAATGGCTGGCGGACGACCTGGCAGCTCTGGCGCGGCCTGATATCGAGGCGCGGCCGAAGGTGCGCCACGGCGCAGTGGTGGAGGAGATCCTGGCCGAGACCCAGGAACAGGACTACGACCTGGTGGTGATCGGCGCGCATCGCGGCCAGGGCTGGGAGCGGGTGCTGCTGGAGGACATCGCCCGCGAGATCATTACCCACGTGGACCGGCCGGTGGCCGTGGTGCGCTGAGCGACGACGTGGGCGACGGCGGCAGCCGCGGGATTGCGCTCCCGACCGGCTGCCGCCGATGTTTTTCCCCTATTTCCCCGTCATGGGCCGCGCGTCCAGCAGGCGGGTGGCCTCCTCCTCGCTCAGGAAGCCCAGCTCCACCACCACTTCCTTCACCGTTCGGCCTTCGGCATAGGCTTTCTTCACCACCTGGGCGGCCCGGTCGTAGCCGATCACCGGGTTCAGGGCCGTGGCCAGGATGGGGTTCTTGTCCACCAGGTTGAGCATGCGCTCCCGGTTGGCGCGGGCGCCAGCGATGGCCTTGTCCGCCAGGATGCGGCTGGCGTTGGCCAACAGGGTGATGGACTGGAGCAGGTTGTAGGCCAGCACCGGCAGCATCACGTTGAGCTCGAAGTTGCCCGACTGGCCCGCCACCGTCACTGCCACGTCGTTGCCGAACACCTGCGCGCACACCATCATCACCGCCTCGGGGATCACCGGGTTCACCTTGCCAGGCATGATGCTGGAGCCGGGCTGCAGGTCGGGCAGAGCGATCTCCCCCAGGCCGGCGATGGGGCCGGAGTTCATCCAGCGCAGGTCGTTGCTGATCTTCATCAGGGAGACGGCCACGGTCTTGAGCTGGCCGCTCAGCTCCACAGCGGTGTCCATGGCGGCCTGCGCGGCAAAGTGGTTCTCGGCCTCGCGGAAGGGGAGGCCCGTCATCTCGCTCAGCCGCTGGGCCACGGCCGCGGCGAAGCCGGGCACCGCGTTCACCCCCGTGCCCACGGCAGTGCCGCCCAGGGCCAGCTCGGCCAGCCGCGGCAGGGTGGCCTGGACCCGCTCGATGCCGGCCTCGATCTGCGCTGCATAGCCGCTGAACTCCTGGCCCAGGCGCACCGGCATGGCGTCCATCAGGTGGGTGCGGCCGGTCTTGAGCACGTCGTCGAACTCCACCGCCTTGGCCTGCAGCGCCTCGTGCAAATGGCGCAGGGCCGGCAGCAGCGCCGTCTCCACCTCCAGGTAGGCCGCCACGTGGATGGCCGTGGGGATCACGTCGTTGGAGCTTTGGCTCATGTTGACGTGGTCGTTGGGGTGCACCAGCTTGGAGCCTAGCTCGCCTCCCAGGATCTGGATGGCCCGGTTGGCGATCACCTCGTTGGCGTTCATGTTGGTGGAGGTGCCGGAGCCGGTCTGGAAGACGTCAATGGGGAAATGATCGTCCCACCGGCCGTCGGCCACCTCCTGGGCGGCCTGGACGATGGCCTCGGCCAGCTTGGGGTCCAGCCGGCCCATGGCCAGGTTCACCTGGGCCGCGGCCAGCTTGATCAGCGCCAGCGCGCGGATGAAGCTGCGGGGAAAGCGCAGCCCGCTGACTGGGAAGTTGTGGACGGCGCGCATGGTCTGGGCGCCGTACAGCGCGTCGGCCGGCACCTCTACCGGCCCCATGGAGTCGCGTTCGACACGGACGTTGCTGGTCATAGCAGGGATCTCTCGCCTTTCGCTAGGATGTGAAATGGCCTCCACAAGATGCAGAGGGCCTCTGCTGGTGCAGAGGCCCTCTGATGCGTTTCGACGGAAGCAAGCTGAGACGCTTCGGCGCGGCCCAAGGGCGACCGGCCTGGGCGGCTTTACATCTTGAGCGCCTGGTAGCCCGGACCGCTGCTGAAGAATAGCGCGTTGAGCTCGATAGCCTTGGAGTACTCCGGCGGCACGTCCTCCTCGGGGAAGATGGCCTCCACCGGGCACTCGGGCACGCAAGCGCCGCAGTCAATGCAGGTGTCGGGGTCAATGTAGTACCACGGCCACTCCGCCTCCGGCTGGCCGGGCACGATACACTCGACAGGACAAACCTCTACACAGGCGCCGTCGCGAATGCACAGGTCGGTGATTACGTGCGTCATTGGACAGTGTCCTCCTGGGGGGTCAGGTAGTTCCGGGTGCGGAACTTCGGGGAAAGGCTAAAAAAAGAGAGTTAGAGCGGTTGAGGGGCCACGTGGGACGATGGCGCGAAAATTGTACTCGCACTCCAAGCAAATGTCAAGCCCTGTCGAGCTCGCGCAGGATGGAACAAACGTCGCCTGTGCTTGTCACAAATGAACAAGCCGCCGGGATACCTCCTCCATCGGCAGCCCGCCTCAGCTCTGAGCGACGGCCATGAGGCCCTCGGGGTTCAGGATGGTGATGCGCTTGCGGCCGATCTCAATCAGCCCCTGGGCCTTGAGGTCGTTGAGCACCTGCGTAGCCGTCTCGCGGTAGGTGCCTACCGTCTCGGCCAGGTCCTGGTGGGTAAAGCCCACCACCTCGTTGCTGCCCGACTCGTTGGCCAGCCGCAGCAACAGCGACGCCAGCCGCGCCGGAATACCCTTGAAGGCCATGGTCTCCAGCCGCTCCTCCGCCTCGCGCAGCCGTCGGCCGGTGATGTCCAACACCCGCAGCGCGATCTGCGGCTTGCTAAGGATCAGTCGCTCCAGATCTTTGCGGCTCATCACGCAGATCTGGCAGTCCTCCACAGCCTCGGCGAAGGTGTTGTGCATCTGCTGGCCCAGCAGGGGCATCTCGCCGAACATGGTGCCGGGCCCCAGGGAGGCGATCACCAGCTTCTTGCCCTCCGGCGAGATGCGATACAGGTGCACCCGACCCTTCTTCAACAGAAAGAGCACCTCGCCCGTCTCCTCGGGCCGGTAGAAGACCTTCCCCTTCTTCACCGAGCTAATGGTGGTGATGCGGTCCAGCTCTTCGATCTCTTTGGGCGACAGGTCCTGAAAGAGCTCAAGATCGGAAAGATAGCCGAGCTTTGTCTTGGGTCCAGAAGCAGTGGTCATACAACGCTTTGTCCTTTCCTCACAGCGATGGCCAACAGCCTTGCAGCGTCCACAACTTCAGCCGACCGCGCAACCGCGCCGCCTGGCGACCGCACGGTCGCACGGCCCAGCCACGGGACGATCGCGCAGCGGCCCAATCCAACGAGGGTGGGGTCCGGTAGCCGCTTGTACAACGGCCTTGACAGCGTCCGCATTCTAACCCATAATAGCGCGACCGTCAATCTAATCTGTCGGAGCGGGCACGGTTTCACCTCGTTGCTCCCCCGCACCTCCCCCCATGCGCATCGGCATAGACATCGGCGGCACCTTCACCGACTTCGTCCTGTTCGACGAGGCTGCCGGCAGCCTGCGCACCTACAAGCGCCTCTCCACGCCTCACGACCCGGCGGAGGCGGTGCTGGCCGGGCTGGCCGACCTTGGCCTCTCGCCGCGCAACGAGAACCGGCTGCGCGGCCTCGAGATCGTCCACGGCTCCACCGTGGCCACCAACGCGCTGTTGGAGCGCAAGGGCGCAGCCATCGCCTTCGTGGCCACGGCGGGCTTTCGCGACCTGCTGGCCATCGGCCGCCAGAACCGCACCCGTCTCTACGACTTCCTGGCCGACCGGCCGGAGCCGCTGGCGCCCGCCGAGCGCTGCTTCGAGGTGGTGGAACGGGTGGACTGCCGCGGCCAGGTGGTGACACCTCTGGACGACGCGGCGCTGGCGCGGCTGGCCGAGCAGGTGGTCGCGTCTGGCGCCGAGGCCGCAGCCGTCTGCTTGCTCTTCTCCTTCGCCAACCCGGCCCACGAGCAGCGGGTGGGCCGGGCGCTGGCCGCAGCCGGCCTCCTGGTCTCCCTGTCCAGCGAGATCCTGCCCGAGTTCCGCGAGTACGAGCGGGCCAGCACCACGGCCATCAACGCCTACGTGGCGCCGGTGCTGGACCGCTACCTGGGCCGGCTGGCCGCGCGGCTTGGCGGCGCGGAGTTCCGGGTCCTGCAGTCCAACGGCGGCAGCATCCGCGCGCACCAGGCCCGCCGAGAGGCTGTGCGCTCGATCCTGTCCGGCCCGGCGGGCGGCGCCGTGGGCGCGTTCTACGTGGCCCAGGCTGCGGGCTTCCCGCGCGTCCTCACCTTCGACATGGGCGGCACCTCCACCGACGTCTCCCTGTGCGACGGCGGCATTCGGGTCACCAGCGAGGGGGAGGTCGGCGGGCTGCCGGTGCGCATCCCCATCGTGGACATCCACACCGTGGGCGCGGGCGGCGGCTCCCTGGCGCAGGTGGACGCAGGCGGCGCGCTGCAGGTAGGGCCGCAGAGCGCAGGCGCGGACCCGGGGCCGGCCTGCTACGGCCGCGGGGGCGTGCTGCCCACCGTCACCGACGCCAACCTGGTGCTGGGCCGCCTGCCGGCCGACCGGTTCCTGGGCGGCGCCATGCCGCTGGACGCCAGCGCAGCCGAGGCGGCCCTGGCGCGGCTGGCCGAGGCCGCAAGCCTGACGCCTCTGCCAGGCCTCAGCCCGGCGCAGACCGCCGCGCTGGGGGTGGTGCAGGTGGCCAACGCGCACATGGAGCGGGCTTTGCGGGTGATCTCGGTGCAGCGGGGCCACGACCCGGCCGACTTCGCCCTGCTCAGCTTCGGCGGCGCAGGCGGGCTCCACGCGTCGGCCCTGGCCCGCAGCCTGGGCGTGGCCACGGTGATCGTGCCGCCCCTGGCC
This sequence comes from Caldilineales bacterium, assembly GCA_025055015.1. Classification (GTDB taxonomy): domain Bacteria; phylum Chloroflexota; class Anaerolineae; order JAAEKA01; family JAAEKA01; genus JANWYQ01. The sequence continues at coordinate 16,137 of JANWYQ010000224.1, read as the reverse complement.
TCCACCCTCTCCGCCTTCGGCATGCTGGCTGCGGACGTGGTGAAGGACTACGTGCAGACGGTGATGCTGCCCGGCACGGTGGCCTTCGACGAGCTGGAGGGGCTGATGCGGCCGCTGGCGCAGCGGGGGCTGGCGGAGGTGGCAGCCGAGGGCGTGCCTGTCGAGCGCATCACCCTCGCGCCGCAGCTCGACGTGCGCTACCGCGGCCAGGCCTACGAGCTGACGGTGCCGCTCAGCCCGGCCTTCGCCGATGCCTTCCACGCCGAGCACGCCCGAGCCTATGGCTACAGCTACCCCGATGCGCCATTGGAGGTGGTCAACCTGCGGCTGGTGGCCGTGGGCAGCGTGCCGCGGCCGCCCCTGCCCACGGCCGAGCCCGGCAACCCCGACCCTGCCGCTGCCTATCTCGACACGCGGCCGGTGGTGCTGGACGATGGCCTGGCCGCTGTTCCCTTCTTCGACGGCGCGGCTCTGCGCCCCGGCCATCGGCTAACCGGCCCGGCCCTGGTGGTCTACCCGGACACCACGGTCCTGCTGCACCCCGGCGACCGCGCTGCGGTGGACCGCCACCTCAACCTGATCGTTGCCGTGGGCAGCGGAGAGCGGGGAGCGGTGAGCGGGGAGAGGTGAGCAGGGAGTGTGGCGCGGGCAATGAGGAGGTGAGGCGGCCGCCACGGCAACTGGTGCGCGGCCGTCGGCCCCTCGAGTTTCTTCCGTTCCTTTCACTTGCCTCAGGCCCTCCGGCTCCCCCGTTCCTTGAGATCCGCCTGTTCCCTGTTCCCTTGGCCTCTCCTTCCTTCGTTTCCCTCCTGTCCCTCACGCCGCCGATGTCCCACCCCATCCGATTGGAGATCTTCAAGCACCTGTTCGCCTCGGTGGCCGAGGAGATGGGCGTGGCGCTGCGCCGCACCGGCCACTCGCCCAACATCAAAGAGCGCCGCGACTTCTCCTGCGCGCTGTTCGACGCCGCGGGCCAGATGGTGGCCCAGGCGGCGCATATCCCCGTGCACCTGGGCGCCATGCCGCTGTCGGTGCAGGCCGTGGTGCAGGCTATGGACTTCGTGCCTGGCGATGTGGCCATCCTCAACGACCCTTACCGGGGCGGCACCCACCTGCCCGACATCACCCTGGTGACTCCCGTCTTCCTGCCGAGCGAGGGGAGGCCCTTCGCCTTTGTCGCCAGCCGCGCCCACCACGCGGACGTGGGCGGCATCGCGCCCGGCTCCATGCCCATCGCTACCGAGCTGATCCAGGAGGGCATCGTCATCCCGCCGCTGAAGCTGGTGGAAGGGGGTCGGGTGAACCAGGGGCTGCTGGACCTGCTGCTGGCCAACGTGCGCACGCCGGAGGAGCGCATGGGCGACCTGCGCGCGCAGCTGGCGGCCAACGCCACCGGCGCGCGGCGGCTCTTGGAGCTGGTCGCCCGCTATGGTCCGGCCGAGGTCCAGGCGCAGATGGAGGCGCTGCTGACCTACGCCGAGCGGCTGACCCGGCGGCTCTTGGCCGGCCTGCCCCCCGGCGTCTACCGCTTCCGAGACTGGCTGGACGACGACGGGGTTGATGCGGAGCCGGTGGAGATCGCGGTCAGCATCGCTATCGAGGGCGAAACGGCCACGGTGGACTTCGCGGGTACGTCGCCTCAGCGTCGCGGCAGCGTCAACGCGGTGTACGCTATTACCTTGTCGGCGGTGCTCTACGCGTTTCGCTGCCTGCTGGGGGAGGACGTGCCCACCAACAGCGGCTGCCTACGCCCCATCCGCGTCCTGGCGCCGGAGGGCACAGTGGTCAATGCGCGGCCGCCGGCGGCCGTGGCCGGGGGCAACGTGGAGACGTCGCAGCGCATCACCGACGTGTTGTTGGGCGCGCTGGCCCAGGCCGCGCCCGACCGGGTGCCTGCGGCCAGCCAGGGCACCATGAACAACCTGACCATCGGCGGCTGGGACCCTCGCCACGGCCGCCCCTTCACCTACTACGAGACCATCGGCGGCGGCATGGGCGCGCGGCCGGGCCGCGACGGCGCCGACGCCATCCACACCCACATGACCAACACGTTGAACACCCCCGTGGAGGCGCTGGAGTACGCCTACCCGCTGCGGGTGCAGCGCTACGAGATCCGCCGCGGGTCGGGCGGCGCAGGCCGCTGGCGAGGCGGCGACGGCATCCGTCGCGACATCGAGCTGCTGGCCGATGCGCAGGTGACGATCCTGTCGGAGCGGCGGGTCTTCGCGCCTTACGGCCTGGCGGGAGGCCAGCCTGGGAAACCCGGCCGCAACGCGCTCGTTCGCTGCGGCGCGGAGCAGCCGCTCCCCGGCAAGGTCACCCTGGCCGCCCAGGCCGGGGACGTCATCCGCATCGAGACGCCGGGGGGAGGGGGGTGGGGAATGTAGCGCAACTCCGCAGGAGTTGCGCTACATCTGTTCGGAGCGACGGGTTGCGCGTTGCGCGTCACTCCTTTCGCGCCGCATACGACCGCAGCAGCTCCGCCAGCAGCCGCGCGCCGAAGGCCGTGCCCCCGCGGACGGTGAAGGATGTGGCCTCGTCCTGCCAGATGGTGCTGGCAATGTCTAGGTGCGCCCACGGATAGCCCTCGGCGAACTCCTGGAGGAAGAGCGCGGCCAGGATGGAGCCGCCGTAGCGGCCGCCGGTGTGTTTTAGGTCGGCCACGTCGCTCTCCAGCAGCTTGCGATAGGGCTTGTACAAGGGCATGGGCCACAGGGGCTCGCCGCTGAACTCGCTGGCCTGCATCAGCCGGCTGCGCAGGTCCTCGTGGTCGCAGAAGAGGCCTGCCAGCTGGCGTCCCAGCGCCAGGCCGATGGTGCCTGTCAGGGTGGCGATGTCCACCACCGCCGTGGGCTTGTAGCGGGCGGCATAGCACAGCGCGTCGGCCAGCACCTGGCGCCCCTCGGCGTCGGTGCTGATGATCTCCACCGTCTTGCCGTTCATGGCCGTCACCACGTCGCCCGGCTTGAGCGCGCGGCCGCTGGGCATGTTCTCGGTGGCGGCGATCAGGCCAACCGCATGCACGGGCAGGTTGAGCCGAGCGGCAGCGGTCAGCGCCGCTGCGACGGCCGCGCCGCCGCCCATGTCGTCCTTCATCTTCCACATGTCCTCGGCCGGCTTGAGGCTGATACCGCCGGTGTCGAAGGTGATGGCCTTGCCCACCAGCACCACCGTGGGCAGGTCGGCCAGGTCCACCCCCTGCGGCTTGTGCTCCAGCACGATGAACTGGGCCTCCTCCTCGCTGCCGCGGGCGATGGCCAGGAAGGAGCCCGCGCCCAGCGCAGCCAGCTCCTCCTCGCCCATCACCTGGCACTCCAGGCCGACCTCGGCCGCCTGCGCCGCGATCCGACGGGCGAGCTCGCGCGGGGTCAGGTAGTTGGCCGGCTCGTTGATCAGGTCGCGCGCCCAGTTGGCCGTCTCCCCCAACACCTGGCCGACCGCCACCCCGCGGCGCACGGCCTCCAGCTGGGCTGGGTTGGCCTCCAACACCGTCACCTCGGCCACCGGCGGCGTGTCCTGCTCCTTGGCCTCTCGCTGGCGCCGGGCGTAGCGATAGGCGCCGAGCAGGGTGCCCTCGGCCACGGCCTGGGCTGCGTCCTGGGGCGCCAGGCCCCCGCGGCCCGCGCCGTGCACGATGGTGCTGAAGCGCGTCACGCCGAGCTGGCGGGCGCGCTTGGCCGCGGCTGCGGCGGCCTGTCGTGCGTGGTGCACCTTGAAGTCCTCCGCCTTGCCCAGGCCGGTGATCAGCACGCGAGGGGCCGGCAGGCGGCCGTAGGTGTAGAGCAAGGTCGTCTCGCCCAGCTTGCCCTTGGCGTCGCCGTCGGCGATGAGCTGGGTGATGGCGCCGCCCAGCGCGTCGTCCACGGCCTTGAGCGCGCCGCCCGGCGTCTTCACCCCCTCGAACAGGTTGACCACGATCAGGTCGGCGGCCTCCTCCTGGATGTATCCCTGCTTGACGTTGAGCTGCATGGTCGTCTTCTCCTCCTGGTGAGTTTGGCGGGGAAAAAAGTAGTTGGCTGCGAACAGCGCAGCGTCTGTCTGTGGGCTGAGGCTGTGTCGGCCGCTGAGCGTGGGGAAGCGGCCGCCCTCCGACGGGTTTAGGGGTCAGCGTCCCTGGCCCGGCGCAGCAGGTCCAACGCCTGGCGCAACCGCGCCTGGTTGGCGGGCACGTTGAACCACTGGGACGCGCCCGACGGGTGGGGCAGAGGCACGATCTGCGCGGCAGCCGGCGCGTGCGCCCGCGCCCACGGGGTGAGCCGCGCGTCGTCCTCCGGCCTGCGGAACGCACGGCCCACGACCTCCTCCAGCCGTGTTCCGTTGCCCAGGAAGCGGGCAATGGCCAGGCCGCCCACGGGCACGATGAGGCGGGGCTGCACCAACGCCAGCTCCTGCTCCAGCCAGGGACGGCAGAGCTCCTGCTCCGCCCGGCTGGGTACCCGGTCCCCGCGGCCGTCGGGATGGGGTCCGGGGTAGCACTTGGTGACGGCGGTCATGTAGTTGACCGCGCGAAACTCCGCCTCGTCCCAACCGGCCTCGGCCAGCCAGCGGAAGAGCCGCTTGCCGGCCGGCCCGCTGAAGGGACGATGGGTCTGGCCGGCCTCGACACGGCCCGGGGCCTGGCCGACCACCATGATGGCTGCGCCGGCCGGACCGGCGAAGATAGGGGGCGCGGCCACGGGAAAGCCGGCCTCGGCGCAGCGCCGACAGGCCCGCAGGTGGTGGTGTAGCTGGTCCAGGGCGTCGAACATGGCAGGAAGCAGGTCGGCAGCGCGGGCGAGGCTGCCGACTTCGGCGGTGGTAGGGGCATTATACGCTGTCAGCGCAGAAAAGCCATACCGGTTCTGAGCTTGCTGAGGCCCAAGCCGGAGCCGGTAGGTGCTGCCGGAGGCGGCCAGGCGATGAAGTCGCCCAGCCCTAAGACAGCGCCCGCTCAAGGGGGCTGAACAGTGCGCCACGCAGCCGGGCGCCCTCAGGGCGCTAGGCGCTGTCTTTTGGCCGGTTATTCAGCCAGGGCGCCCTGCCAAAACAAGCCTACATCGCGCTCCGGGCGCAGCCCGACAGGCTTCGACAAAACGGGCTAGGCGTGCTAGAATGGCTGCCGCAGCCTGGCGCACCGCCGCCCGAGCAACATCGTCAGACGAGCACTCCCCATGACCACATCCATCGCCGGCCTCGAGGCCTTCGACGACGTTCAACGCCTCATCGTAGTAGCCGCCCACCCGGACGACCTGGAGGTGCTGTGCGGCGGCACCGTAGCCCTCTTGGCGCAGCGCGGGGTCAAGGTCTTCTCCGTCAACTGCACCCTGGGCGACATCGGCACCCAAGACCCCTCGGCCATGCGGCCCGTGCTGGCCACCACCCGTCTGCTGGAGGCGGAGGAGGCCGCCCGCATCCTGGGCATCGAGCAGGTGGTCAGCCTGGGCCACCACGACGGCGAGCTGGTGGCGGACTTGGAGCTGCGCGCGCAGATCGCCCGCCTCTACCGCATCACCCAGGCCGACACCCTCTTCACCTTCGACCCCTTCTGGCGCGGCCAAGTCCACCCCGACCACCGCGCAGCGGGCCAGGCCGCCCTGGACGCCTACATCCCCTCCAAGATGCCGCTCTACCGGCCGGAACAGCTGCGCGAGCCGGGCGCGTGTTTGGGCTGCCTGAAGCGGGTCTTCCTCTTCTCCTCCGACGGCGAGCCGGACGTGGTGGTGGACGTCAGCAGCGTCTACGAGACCAAGCTGGCCGCGTGCATGGCCCATCGCAGCCAGTTCCCTCAGGGCCGGGAAAGCCTCAAGTGGCTGGAGGAGTGGGACGCGGAGCGGGGCAAGCCCATCGGCGCAGCGCGGGCAGAGTCGTTTAAGCGGCTGGAGGTCTGGTAGGGAGGGGTTCGGAGGGGCTCGGAGGATCTGAGAGGAACTTGGAGGAACTGGAGGAGCTGAAAGATGGCTATTCCAACAAGCGTTGCCAGTGTGGATCCGCTGTGGGTGCATCGGGATGCCATCGTGGTGGACGGCCACTGCGACACGCTGGGCGAGGTGTTGCAGGGCGTCCGCCGGCTGCACGAGCGCTCGACCACCGGCCACATAGACCTGCCCCGGCTGCACGAGGCCGCCGTCACGGCCCAGGTCTTCGCCTGCTTCGTGCCGGTGGACGAGTACCGCCGCGGCGCGGCCCGCCATGCCCTGCAGCGGCTGGACGCTTTCCACCGGGCGCTGGAGGAGCAGCCCGACCCGGTGCACGGCCTGCGGCTGGCCACCAACGCTGCGGACATCCGCCAGGCTAAGGCCACGGGCCAGGTGGCCGGCATCCTGGGGTTGGAGGGCGCAGAGGCCATCGAGGGCAGCCTGGAGCTGCTGCGTTGCTTCTACCGCCTGGGGGTGCGGGTGCTGGGGCTGACCTGGAACTTCCGCAACGAGGTAGCCGACGGGGTGAGCGAGGGCGCCCAGGCGCGCGGCCTCACGCCCTTTGGCCGGCAGGTGGTGGAGGAGTGCAACCGGCTGGGCGTGCTCCTGGACGTCTCGCACCTGGCCGCAACGGGCCTACGGGACGTGCTGGAGGCCAGCCGCCACCCGGTGATGGCCTCCCACAGCAACGCAGCCGCGCTGTGCGACCACCCACGCAACCTGACCGACAAGCAGATCGAGGCCATCGCCGAGCGCGGGGGCGTGATCGGCGTCACCTTTGTCCCCTCTTTCCTGGTCCACCCGGGCTCCGCCGCCTCCCTGGCCCACGTGCTAGACCACATCGAGCACCTGTTGCGGGTGGCTGGGGTGGATCACGTGATGATCGGCTCCGACTTCGACGGCACGGAGAGCACCCCCCACGGGCTGGAGGACGTCACCCGCTACCCCGCCATCACCGCTGGCCTGTTGGCGCGCGGCCACGACGAGCTCACTGTGCGCAAGGTCTTGGGGTTGAACTTCATGCGGGTGTTCGAGCAGGTGACCGGAGGGTAGGGCAAGAAGAGACTGTGCGATCGGCTTTGGGGTGTGCTCCTCATGCGGGCACAAGGGTGCGCACGTGGAGGATTTCTTGGCGCTGCATCGGCCGGATATCCGCCTCCGTCAGCGTTATGACGGCCACCGTCTTGCCGTGGCCGGCCACAAATTCAACCTCGAAGGTTCTCCCGTCGGCATAACAGTGCACCACGGCTCCCACGTCGCCGCAGCGCAAGCCATACGTGTCCAAGTCTCTGGCCAAAACCACTGTGTCCAACTCGCGAATCATGGCAGTCATTCCCTACTCCTACTCCAGGGGATAAGCCGTGACAAAGCGCGGAACTTCGTCATCGGGCTCGACGATCCAGATCGTTCGGATCTCCACGACCACACCGCGCGGCGAGGACAAGGGAGCATCTACAACGTACTTGACACCGTGCGGCGTGATCATACGTTCCTTGACTTCTCCCGTCTGAGCGATCATCAACAATGCGTCCTCCAGCTCGCTCACGGTTGTTTCGTCGAAGCCAAGGGATCGGAAGAATTTGGCCTTGGCTTTACCAACTGCGTGTGTCTCCGACAGAAGATAGTCCACGAGCTTGCGGCGTGGAACGTTGGCCTTTGCCTTGTTGGGTAATTCCATTGATGATATGGTGTCGCAAAGTGTCAGGCTAATCTGCCAAGGCCATCCCTGAGACGTCGGCGGTTAAAGTATACCGTCTTCCTGCGAATTCCGCAATCCGCTGCCATTCCATCGAAGAAAGCAGCCTTCATCACTTGCCAGCCAGCGTTTCGGAAACGGAGACGACGCAAGGCGGTCTGCCCGGTGGTCATCGGTAGGCGAAGAGGTGCCGGTCCCCTGCCCAACTTGCCTTGCTTTCCTTTCTTTCCCTACTTCTCTTTCCCCGCTTCCCTCGAAGACCCCATGCGTCTCCTCACCTTTCAAGCCAAGCGCTTCTGGTGGCGCACCTTTTCCAAGACTCTGGACCAAGTGGAGGACGTCCAGGTCGAGGACGAGGTGCTCGACGCGGTAGTGGCCTTCTACCAGGTGGAGGCCCGGGACGTGGAGCGCCGCGACAGCGTGTTCCGCCAGACGCTGAAACACCTGAAGTGGCTGGCCAACAAGCGGGACCTGCGGAACATCGTGCTGCACTCCTTCGCCCACCTGGGCGGCGAGAACGCGGCGCCGGAGTTCGCCCGCGCCTTGACCGACGACCTGGCCGGCCGGCTGCGGGAGACGGGCTACCGGGTGTGGGTGACCCCCTTCGGCTACTTCAACGAGTGGGAGCTGAGCGTGTACGGGGAGAGCCTGGCCAAGGTGTGGAAGGAGATCTAGCCCCACGAGGCCAGGGGCAGCCGCGCTTTGACGTCCAGGTCGAAGCCGGCGCGCAGGCCGGCCAGGAAGCGGTAGTGGCCGGCGGCCCCGACCATGGCGGCGTTGTCGGTGCACAGCCAGATGGGGGGGATGGAGTAGGGCAGGGACGTGCGCTCGGCCAGCTGGCGGCGCAGCTCCCGGTTGGCGGCCACGCCGCCACACACGCACACGTGGGCCGCCGCGCACTCCTCGGCAGCCAGCAGGGTCTTGGTCACCAGCACGTCGGCCACCGCGGCCTGGAAGCTGGCGGCCAGGTCCCGGATGGCCTGCACCTTGGCCGCCGCCAAGGCGCTCTCTCCAGGCGCTGCCTCACCCCGACCCTCCGCCTGCGCTGCGTAGGCCTGCGGCCAGTGGGGGTCGCCCCAGGCGTCGGCTTGCTCGCGCACTGCGCGCAGCACGGCCGTCTTGAGCCCGCTGAAGCTGAAGTTGAAGCGATGCTGGGGATCCACGGCGCCCGTCAGCGCCCGCGGCAGGGGGAAGCGCGCCGGGTCGCCGCCCTCGGCCACCCGCTGGATGGCCGGCCCGCCGGGGTAGGAGAGGCCCAGCAGCCGGGCCGCCTTGTCGAAGGCCTCGCCGGCTGCGTCGTCCAGGGTGCCGCCCAGCCGGCGGTAGCGGCCGTGCCCCTCCATCAACACCAGCTCCGTGTGCCCGCCGGAGACGATCAGCACTAGGATGGGGAAGGTGGAGGGGGCAGAGCGACGCTCGGCAGGCGGGGAGGGATGGCTCGAGGTGTCACGCGTAACCGAGATCTCGTGGCCCGCAAAGCGGGGAGAGGCGGGCAGAGAGGATGGTTCTGTGCCCAAGCCGCTCCGTCCTGGCTCCTGGCCACTGCCCTCTTCCCTCTGACTTCTGATCTCTGCCCTCTGCCCTTTGCCCTCTGCCTTCTGCCCTCTGACCTCGGGCTCCAGCCAGTTGGAGTACACGTGGCCCTCCAGGTGGTTGACGGCCACCAGGGGCAGGCCGCGCGCCAGGGCGATCCCCTTGGCCGCGTTGACCCCCACCAGCAGCGAGCCGGCCAGCCCCGGCCCCTCGGTGACGGCCACCGCGTCCAGATCGCTCCACGCCGCGCCGGCGTCGGCCATGGCCTGCCGGATCACCGGCGTGATGGCCAGCACGTGCTGCCGCGAGGCCACCTCCGGGAAAACGCCGCCGTAGCGCCGATGGATCTCGATCTGCGAGGCCACCACGTTGGACAGAACCTGTCGGCCGTCCACTACCACAGCAGCCGCGGTCTCGTCGCACGAGGTCTCGATGGCCAGGATGCAGGTCATGGCCGGCTCACTGCGCTAGATCGCAACGCCGAAGCTGTCATCAACCGCCTGGGCGCTTCGGCTCAGGCTCAGCTCCGCCGTCATGCGGTTCTGCGCCCACACGTCTTCCACGTGGCGTTGCAGCTCGTGCAGCGCGTACTCGACCCGCGCGCCGCGGTCGGGCAGGTGGTGCCGGCGCTCCTTGGCGAACAGCAGCCACTGCTCGGCCTCTGCGAACTCGCCGTTGCGCACCAGCAGCTCGCCCAGCTTGGCCGCGGAGAGGACGTCCCAGGGGGAGTAGGCCAGCACCTGGCGCAGCCGTTCGATCTCCTTCTGATCCCGCTGGCGCCGGACCAGCGACAGGCCGATGTCGAAGATCGAGTAGGGGTTCTCCCGCTCGGCGCGGTGGCGGATCAGCGCATGGCTGCGGGGCACGATCATGTCCAACCGGGCGGCGACGCGCAGGTTGACGCTGACCTGGGCTGCGTCGTTGCCGAGATGCAGCGCGATCTCCTCGCCGCCGGCCACGATGGCGTTGACCTCCTTGGCCGCGCCGTTCACTTTCACCGTCTCCACGTGCACCGGCTTGTCGCCGACGTTGTGCACCCGCAGGCGGCCGTCCTCCAGCGCCACCGTGACCTTGTCCTCCAGGTAGCTAGGCTGGCCGCTGCTCACGTTCACACACTTGGGCAGGGGGAAAAAGATGTCCAGCACCTCTAGGAAGTCGGCCGAGTAATCCTTGAGGATGCCCACGTGCTCGTGGACCTCGCCGTCCTCCACCATCTCCATCACCACGCGCGACCCGATGTAGTGCTCCAGCAGGGGGTCGTAGCTGGTGCCCACGTAGCCGATGATGTCCTTGCCGATGTTCTTCACGTAGGTCTCGCTGGTGTCGGTGATCACCTTGGCGGCGGGCTTGCGGGCGCGGCCCACCACCAGACCTAGGGCGTCGCTGAAGGAGCTGCTGGCCGTGTTCATGAAGTTGCGAAAGGAACGGCCGAACCGACGCAAGGGGTTGGGGTGGAAGGAACGCTGGATGGCCTTCGCCCGCCGTGCCTGCTCCGACTCGCTCAGCTCGCGCGCGTAGCGATAGATGGCCTGGAGGTCCTGGAACTCGTCCTTGTAGAAGATGTAGCTCGTCTCGACGTGGTGTTCGTCCTGGAAGTCGCCCGCGTACTCGATGTCGAAGCCGGTGGGGAACAGGCGCATGGTGCCCCAGATCAGCCGGTTGTTCTTGCGCTCCACGGTGACGTGAAAGCCGTCGAAGTCCTTCAAACAGCGGTCCGTGCGCGACGAGCGCAGATACGAGCTGATCAGCGCACCGGTCATAATCACCAGCAGGGTCACGATGAAGGACCAGTCTACCATCTCGAGCATGAAGCGCTACACTTTCTCGTCGGCCCGACGGCTGGCATAGACGACGTCGTCGTGCAGCACGTAGCCGGCCTTGCGGAACAGGGCCAGGGAGGGAGTATTCCAGCCCTCGATCAGCGCCGTCCAGATGTGGATGTCTTGGCGCCGAAAGTGCTCCTCGCACAGGCGGATCAGGCGCAGGCCCAGCCCGCGGCGGCGGTACTCCGGGTCCACGGCCAGGCGGTTGATCCATCCCTTGCGGCTGTCGTGGGTGGCCAGCGCCACCGCCACCAGCCGGTCGCCGTCCCGCAGGCCGATGGGGGTCTGGATGCCGCTGGCCAGCTGGTGCCGGAAGGCCTCGCGGCTGTCGCGGCCGCTGGGGCGGATGTGCAGCCCGGCCCGCCGCCACAGGTCCACGATCTCGTCGTAGTGGGAGGCCTCCAGGTAGACGACCTCAAGAGAGTCAACGCTGCTCATGGCTCAATCGCGGCGCTATTCCCAAGCGCTGGCCGCGTTCAGCGCCTCCATCTCCTCCTCGGTCAGCCGCAGCCCGGCCGCGCCCAGGCTGTCCTGGAGCTGCTCGACGGAGTTGGCGCCGATGATGGGAGCGGTGATCACAGGCTGAGTGAGCAACCAGGCCAGGGCGATCTGCGCCACGGTCTTGCCCCGGGACTGCGCCACCTGCTCCGCGGCCTCCAGCACGGCGAAGCTGCGCTCGTTGAAGTAGCGGCGCTGGATGCCGCCGGCGCGCACGCTCTCCGGCGCCGGCTCCCCGCGGCGGTACTTGCCCGTGAGGAAGCCGCCGGCCAGCGGGCTGTAGGGGATCACGCCCAGGCCCTCCTCCTGGCACAACGGCTTCAGCTCCCGCTCGAACTCCGCCCGATAGGCCAGGTTGTAGTGGGGCTGCAGGCTGTCGTAGCGGGCCAGGCCGAGCTTGTCGCTGGTCCACAGGGCCTTCATGAGCCGCCAGGCCGGGTAGTTGCTGGCGCCGATGTAGCGCACCTTGCCCTGGCGCACCAGGTCGTCCAGCGCGGTCAAGGTCTCGTCAATCGGCGTGTCTGCGTCGAACCAGTGGGTCTGGTACAGGTCAATGGTGTCGGTCTGCAGCCGGCGCAAGCTGTCCTCCACGGCGGCCATGATGTGGGCCCGGCTGAGCCCCTCGCCGTTGGGGCCGGGCCACATGACCCCGCGCACCTTGGTGGCCAGCACGATCTGGCGGCGGTTGCCCCGCGCCTTCATCCAGCGGCCGATGATCTCCTCCGAGACGCCGCCGGGGTTGCCCGGCGCCCAGCGGGAGTAGATGTCGGCAGTGTCAATGAAGTTGCCGCCCGCTTCCACGAAAGCGTCCATGATGGCCCAGGACGTCGCCTCGTCCGCGGTCCAGCCAAACTGCATGGTGCCCAGGCACAGCTCGCTCACCTTGAGGCCGGTGCGGCCCAGCTTGCGGTATTCCATAGAGTGCTCCTGTCTTCAGACTGGACCAGTCTGCACGACTGGTCCAGTCTGGGCCTTCAAAGGTCTGGGTGCGCTGATGGTACCGTGAGCGCCGCAGATTGTCAAGCACTGTGCGCGGTTTCTTAACAAAGCTTAACCGGGACACAACGGAACTCTAACGTCCCTGCGCTAAATGGCAGAAATGGAGCGACGGCACCGTTGGGCTGAAAAACGCCCGCGCCCCTCGCAGCAGCGACTCTTGGAGATTAACAAGACAACCCGGTTTTCAAGCTGAACCTGCGAGGCGTCCGCCCTTGGTAGACGCCGTGGGATGAAGTCTCCCGGCCAGTAAACGGCGCCTCGTCAACGGGGCTTGATCGTGTGTCGGGAAGTCGGACGCCTCCTGAGGCATGTTGCACAGCTGACGCTCAATTGGCGTCTTTGCTAAAGCCCTGACTCCGAACGGATCACCGGAGCCGCCGGCGAAAGCCTCGACACTCGCTCCGGGCCTCCTGAACTCAAGCGGGACAGGAGGAGGCCGGAGCTTAGTGCCGTTGAGCCCTAGCCGGTCGGCTCTAACGCCCGCCGGGCATGAGCAGGTCATGGCCCCCCTTCGCGGCGGGCCCCTAAACTCAACTTTCAGCAAGGAGGAGATCATGAGACGCTTACTGCCTATCCTGGTTGTCACATCCCTGTTGTTGGCCTTGGCTGCGCTGCCGGCGGCGGCGCAGACCCCAACGCCGCAGCCGACCACCGGCGGCAAGCCGCTGGTGCTGTTCACCGCCTACCCCAGCCAGATCGTAGGCCTGGGCGAGACGGTGACCTTCAACTTGAAGCTGCGCGCCGGCGAGCGGGCGCAGGTGGTGCAGCTGGAGATGAAGGAGCTGCCGGCCGGCTGGACGGCCACCTTCCGCGGGGGCGCGCGCAACATCCAGGCCGCCTACGTGGAGCCGGGCACCGACACTAACGTGGACCTGCGCCTAGAGCCCTCCGCCCAGGTGACCAGCGGCACCTACCGCTTCGTGGTGCTGGCCCGCGGGGAGGGCGCCGTGTCGGAGCTGCCCCTGACCCTGACGGTGCGAGAGAAGGTGCCGGCCAGGCTCTCCCTCACCACCGACCTGCCCGTCATCCGCGGCCCGCGCACCTCGACCTTCCGCTACAACGTCACCCTGAAGAACGAGGGCGACGAGGACCTGACGGTTAACCTCTTCGTGGAGACTGCGCCGGGGTTTGCCGGCGTGGTCAAGGTGGGCGGCAACGAGGTGACCAGCGTGCCGGTGGACGGCAACCAGACCAAGACCTTGAGCGTGGAGGTCAAGGCGTTCCAGGAGGTGCCGGCGGGCGCCTATCCCATGCGCCTGCGCGCGGACGCTGGCGACGCGCGAGCGCAGCTGGACCTGGCGGCCGAGGTGACCGGCCAGGTGGAGCTGGCCATCTCGGCGCCCGACGGTCGGCTCTCGGGCCGCGCCTACGCCGGCCGCGAGGAGCCGCTGACCATCTACATCCAGAACCTGGGCACTGCGCCGGCGCGGGACATCACCCTGAGCTCCAGCCAGCCCACCGGGTGGACCGTGGAGTTCGATCCGAAGCGCATTGACGAGATCGGCGCGGGCAAGCAGGTGGAGGTGACGGCCAAGATCAAGCCGTCGGACAAGGCTGTGGCCGGCGACTACATCGTGACAGTGCGTGCGCAGCCGGAGAGCGGCGCCAACAAGTCGGCCGACTTCCGCATCACAGTGCTCACCTCGACCCTGTGGGGCGTGGTGGGCGTGGCGCTCATCGCCGTTGCCGTCGCCGTGGTGGGCCTGGCCGTGATGCGCTTCGGCCGCCGCTAAGCCGAAAGGGGGTCGTGCTATGAGCCAGGACCTGGTCATCGAGACCAACGGCTTGACCAAGCGCTATGGCCAGGTGACCGCGGTCAACGACCTGAACCTGCGGGTGCAGCGGGGCGAGGTGTTCGGCCTGCTAGGCCCCAACGGCTCTGGGAAGACCACCACCATCCTGATGCTGCTGGGGCTGACGGAGCCCACCAGCGGTTCGGTGCGGGTCCTGGGCCTGGACCCGGCGCGGCAGCCCCTGAGCGTGAAGGCGCGCGTCGGCTACATGCCCGACCAGGTGGGCTTCTACGACGACCTCACGGCGCGCGAGAACCTGTCCTACATCGCCCGCCTCAACGGCCTGCCGCGGGCCGAGGCGCAGCGCCGCATCGAGGCTGCCATCGCGCGGGTGGGGCTGTCGGAGGTGATTGACCGCCGGGTGGGCACCTTCTCCCGCGGCATGCGCCAGCGCCTGGGGGTGGCCGACGTGCTGATCAAGCAGCCGGAGCTGATCATCATGGACGAGCCGACCCAAGGCCTGGACCCTGAGGGCGCGCGCGAGTTCCTGGAGCTGATCCGCGGGTTGAAGCGCGACGGCATCACGGTGCTGCTCTCCTCCCACCTGCTGCACCAGGTGCAGGCGGTGTGCGACCGGGTGGGGCTCTTCCACCGCGGGCGCATGGCGCTGCAGGGCACGGTGGACGAGCTGGCGCGGCGCATGCTGGGCACGGCCTACCGGGTGCACATCCAGGCCGAGGGGCCGGCGGCCATCCTGGAGAACGCGCTGCTGCGGGTGCCAGGGGTGGTCCACGTCACGCGCAACGGCGACGGCCACTACGCGCTGGAGACCACCGGCGACCTGCGGGCCGAGGCGGCCAGCGCCGTGGTGAACGCCGGCGGCCGGCTGCTGGGGCTGGCGGTGGAGACCCCCAGCCTGGACGACATCTACGCCAGGTACTTCCAGGAGGTGAGCCATGGCAGTTAAAGCGCAGACGACACCTCAGCAGGCAACGCGAGCGCCGAGCCGCGAGGGCTCGCCCTGGACCGGCCTGTGGGCAGTGGTAGCCAAGGAGATGGCGGACCACCTGACCAGCGCGCGCATGCGCATCCTGGAGATCCTGATCGTGCTCACCGCCGTGGGCACGGTGTACGTGGCCGTGCGCAACCTGCGGGAGGTGGCCGCGCAGGACCGCTTCCTGTTCCTGCGGCTGTTCACCACCGGCCAGGAGCCGCTGCCGGCCTTCGTGGGCTTCCTGGGCTTCCTGATCCCCCTGATCGCCATCGCCCTGGCCTTCGACTCGGTGAACGGCGAGTTCAGCCGCCGCACCATGTCGCGGGTGTTGGCGCAGCCTATCTACCGCGACGCGCTGCTGCTGGGCAAGTTCCTGGCCGGCCTGTTCACCCTGGCGCTGGTGCTGACGGCCATCTGGCTGTTGATCATCGGCATGGGGCTGGTGGGGCTGGGCGTGCCGCCCAGCGGCGAGGAGGTGGCGCGCATCCTGCTGTTCCTGGTGGCGGCCGTCTTCTACGGCGGGGTGTGGCTGGCCTTGGCGCAGGTGTTCTCGGTGCAGTTCCGCTCGCCGGCCACCGCAGCCATGGCGGCCATCGCAGTGTGGCTCTTCTTCACCGTGTTCTGGAACATCCTGGCCGACCTGCTGGCGCAGCTGATTGCGCCGGTGCAGGTGGGCTTCGCCGAGGAGGTGCTGCGCCAGGTGCAGGTGTCGCAGAACCTGAGCCGCCTGTCCCCCAACACGCTGTACAGCGAGGCCATGCTGGCCCTGCTGCAGCCAACGGTGCGCTCCGTGGGCCTGCTGTTGCCCTCGCAGATGGACCGGGCCGTCCTGGGCGCGCCCCTGCCCGTGGGCCAGAGCCTGTTGCTCATCTGGCCGCAGCTCACCGGCCTGATCGCCGGCACCATCCTCCTCTTCGCCCTGGCCTACGTCCTCTTCCAGCGCCAGGAAGTGCGAGCCTGAGACCCC